>PNLE01000092.1 GCA_013822855.1 Planctomyces sp. | reverse complement strand
GACGAAGAACGCCCCGAGCGTGGCGAAGAGGTACATCACGCCGATGCGTTTGTGGTCGAGCGTGAAGGCCCAGCTTTTCCAGCCGCGGGTGAAGGTGAGATAGTTGTCGACATAAGGCTCAGATCCCGCCCCTTCGCCGGCGTGGATCGGGTTTTCAACAATGGTGGCCACAACTGCCTCCTCGATGCGAACTGCGGATTCGCGAATAATACCAATGGGATGCGGAAGATGAACAAGGCATGTCGACCACCGGCTGTTACCAGTCACCGACAGGACGAATCAGACTACTTTTTGAGTGACTTGATGTAGGCGATCAGACCTTCAAGCTGTTTCTCGCGAAGCTGGCCCTTGAAGGAAGGCATCTGCGGATTGTAGCCGGCGGCGACCTTGGCCATCGGTTCGAGGATCGACTCGCGGAGATAATTCTCGTCGACCAGACACTTCTCGCCATTCGCCAAGTCGCGGGTCGTGCCGAACGAACCTAGGAAGGAGGGACCAACCTTCTTGCTGCCATCTACGGAGTGGCATTGGACGCAACCCGACTTGATGTACTGAAGTTTCCCCAACTCGACCGGATCCATGCTCTCCATATGAACAAGCATTTCCTCCAGCTTCTTCTCCACTCCGCCCGCCTCATAGACGATGGCCTTGCGGTTCATATTGGAATGTCCCGTACCGCAATATTCGGTGCAGAAGAGATTGTTCTCCCCCACCTGGGTGGGATGGAACCAGAGCTTATTGTAGCGGCCAGGAACCACGTCCATCTTCGCCCGGAAGGCGGGAATGAACAGACTATGAATCACATCATCTGAGGTCATGGTTAGGAGAACATTCTCGTTGACTGGCAGGTGGAGATTGTCATCCTGCATGCCGCCGGGATAAGTGAAGTTCCAACCCCACTTCTTGGCACTGACCTGCACCTCGTAGGCGTTCTCGGGGGGCGTCCGCATATCGACGAAACCCACGAAGCCCCAGCCGAAGATCAGGAAGATCAGGAGCGAGGGGATAAGCGACCAGGTCGCTTCGAGAGCCGTGTTGTGGCTGGGCGAGGGGACGACCACCTCCGTGGTGCCGATCCGGCGGTACTTCAAGGCGAAGTAGACGCCCAGGGCGACGATCAGCACGAAGAAGAACGTGCTCAACCAGAAGATGAACATGAACAGCCAGTCCACCTCGGGGGCGAACGTCGAGTTCGGCGCCGGCATCCAGAAGCTGCTCGCCGCCTGTGCGGGAATGTGATTCATCGCGAGTGTCGACACCAACATTGTCCCATGCTCCACTGCCGCGTCCGGTCGCCGCCTGCGCGTCGTTCCGTCCGCTTGTCCTGCCATTCGTCGATTTTATCTTCAAAGAACCCGCACCAGACTCTGGTGGAAGTTCAGAAATACATCTTCAACAGGGAGACCACTCAGACATTCCCCGAGGCGGCACCTGATGCCGCGGGAACTGCTGTACCGGAAACCAAGGAGACCCGTTTGGGTCGTGAATGCCGCCATTGCCAGGTGAGCCAGGCCGCAAACACCGAAGCCGTGAGAAGACCGCCCAATTTCATCAAATTCATCGCCGCGGGGCCATATCGACCGGCTGCGGCATCGTAATGGAAGCAATAGAGGAGGATCCGCTCGAATGGGGTGCCCACTTTTCCCTCAGCCGCTTCGACCAGCGAAAGCTTAAGCGTCGTGGGATTCTGCTGGATCCCGTAGAGATAGCGGACGATCCGCCCCTCGGGACTGCACAGCACCGCCACAGCGGTGTGGGCATACTCTTTCCGCTCGGGAACATAGTGGTATTTGAAGCCGATGGTGCGGGCGATCCGGTCGATCGAGTTCTGCGAACCTGTCAGAAAGTAGAAACCATGCCCGGAACCTGCCCGGCCGTACTCCTGGAGATACCTTTGCCTCGACTCGGCGGCCCGCTCGGGCGATTCCTTGGGATCGATGCTGATTGAGACCAGCCGATACTGCTCGCCGGCGTTCCAATCGACTTCGGACAACCCCTTGACCAGACCTGTCAGTTGGAGGCTGCAGAGCATCGGACAACCGCTGTAGTTGAGCGAGAGGATGACGGGTCGATCGCCCCGGATGATCTCCTTCAAGGTCATCGCGTCGCCGTTGGAGCCACGAAACGGAAGGTCGAGAGGGATCTGGTCACCCAGATGCTCCTCCACACCCACATCGTCGAGAGCCTTGGGTTGACGGTCGTTGAGGACCGATCGGACTTCCCCGCCGGTCATCAAGCCGCCGGAGACGACATCGCTCGCGAAAGCTGGACTGGAGAAAGTCACAAAGAGAGTCAACGCACAACCAACCACAGCGGCCAGCGCACATCGTGGCGGGCAGATCAGAGGAACTCGTGGGGCTGCAAATTGGGATGTCGGCGATTCGGCAATCGACACGGCTTCACACGGGCGGAAGGAGGAATTTGTTTCCCCACTTCGTCCGCAAGAAGCCTGCAGGATTGTCGAGACCGTACTATCGCACATCCGCCGTATCCACCTTGGTTCGCTTGGCCGCTTCTTCCTTGACGACAATCTCCATCGCCCGGTCGATGGGAATGGCGACGATCTGCTTTTCCTTGTCGATCCAACCGTATTCATTGAGCCGCGAACGCTGCTCGGCCAGCACGCTGTCGGCGAAGACCGGCTGGGCGTCGACGACCTTCTTCTGGTCTTCCCGCTGCTTGTAGTCGAAGTAAACCGCTTGGATGCCCACGATGCAGACAATGACGATGACCACGGAGGCGATTCCCGCCACCGCGATGCCGCGCACATTCAGATCGTCGTATTTCGCCATGACTTGCCATCCGTCGTGACTGCGGGCCTCTCGAAGCGAAGTGAATCACTTCGAGCGACTCTGAAGAATTGTATCCAGATCGAACTTTTTGCCCCGGACAACTCGTCCCGAGAGAACGAATTCCAGAAGTTTGGAATCCGCAGCTCTCGAAGCCGCACTGAACGGGGATGTGAACTTTGCGGGTGATTCCCTGCCCATAGAGACCAGGGCGATTTCAAATGTTGTGGAAGCGGAGCGACTCGTCCAGGCGGGGATCGTTGAGGGGGAGCAGGCTCTGCTGACCCGCCGATTTCACGAGAGCCGCGAAGAACAAGCCGACCAGACCGATCCATGTCCCCAATTCGACCAGGCCGAACACGGGCGTTGTCGAGAACTGGGGATAGATCAGCCAGTAGAGATCGATGTAGTGCATCACCAGCAGCCAGCAGGCCACGAAGGCCAGTTGGCCCTTGCTCCGCTTGAACTGCCGACGCAGCAGCAGGAAGAACGGAATGAAGAAGTGGCCGAAGATCAGCACCAGCGAGACATACTCCCAGCCCCCGTTCTGCCGGGGCTGGAACCAAAGGGTTTCTTCCGGGATGTTCGCATACCAAATCAGCATGTATTGCGAGAAGCCGATATAGGCCCAGAAGCAGGTGAAGCCGAAGAGGAACTTGGCGGTGTCGTGGCGATGCTCGGTGGTGATGGGCGAAAGCAGACCGCCGGGCTGCTGCAGCAGGATGATCAGCAGGTTCAACAGGGCGAACGAACCGACCATCGCCCCGGCGAAGTAGTAGACGCCGAAGATTGTGCTGTACCACTCGGGGGAAAGCGACATCATCCAGTCGATGGCGGCGAAGGTGCTGGAGAGGGCGAACAGGAAAATCAGCGGGCCGCCCCGTTCCTCAAGCTTGATCGTGATGGAGGGATCAGCCGTCTGATCCTGCCGCAGCGAGTTCTTGAGCAGAAAGCGGGTGATCAGGATCCAGATCGAGAAGTAAAGCACGGCACGGACAGTGAACCAACCCGAGTTGAGATAGCTCGCCTTCACCTGCACGAGCGGGTGGTCTGCGACGTATTTGGGATCGTTCCAAGGATAGAGACTGGCGTCGCCCGCAAGGACGGAGACCAGGATCGGCAGGAAGAGCACCGACAGGGGGAGGACAGCGGAGGCGATGATTTCCTGCAGCCGGCGGATGACCACCCCCCAGCCGGCGCGGGTCACATGCTGCACCAGGACGAAGAGCATGGAACCCAGCGTGAAGCTGAGGACGTACATGAACGCCGTCAGATAGGCGAAGAGGAACTGGCGGGTTCCGCCCGTGAAGGCGGCGGCGACCATGGCCACGACAAGACCGGCCACCCCGGTGATGATTGCGGGGAGCCAGATCTTTCCGGCGAGGGCACCCAAAGTCTGGTGACTCTTCCACTCCGCCACGGAGTGGGCGTGGTGGTGGCCACCGGCGTGATGCTGATCGGGAGTCGAGGCGTGGGACATGCCGTTCACCGTGGGCTTCGAGAGTCGGAGCGAGTTTGGTCGTGGATCGAAATCGTCAACTGGCGTCGAGACGGGCCGGAGGGGAAATCTCCTGCCCAACAAGGAAGCGGTCGGCTCAAGGAACCGCATCCATCAACTGGTTGACCTTCTCGGGGGGAACATCAGAGAGCGGGGCGTACTTGCTCTTCTGCAAAGCGCGGAAGTAGAGCAGGATCGCCCAGCGGTCACGTTCGGGAATCTGATCGCCATAGCCGGGCATCTTGCGGACGCCGTTGCTGATCGAATGGAACAACCGGCCGATGGGCTGCTGGCGAAGGTTTTCCGAGTGGAAGGTCACGGGCTGCACCCACGTCCCTTCACCGAGTTCCATGGCGCGGATCGTGATCAGGCCGTTACCCACCCCACCCAGGCCGTGGCAGGTGGCGCAGTAGATGTTGTAGCGTTCCTGACCGCGTGCCATCAGTTCGGATGTCACGGGGAGTGGGAAGTCTTCGATCCATGGCAATTTGTCGAGCGGATCGGGTGGAGCCGCCACGGGCGTGGGAGGCTTGGGGCCGGAGCCGTCGGCGGGGGACGTCTGATTGGCGGGAGCTGCCGGATCGGCGGGCTTCTGGGCATCAGCGGGTGCCGGTGTCCCGTCCTGAGGGAACGAGACCGTTGTGAGCGCGATCTGATTCGCGCCACCCGGCTTCAAACCGCGGTAGAAGGCGTCGTCGGCCTTGAGTTCGCCCTTGGCGATCGAGCCGACCACCCACGGACGCATCGCCCGGCCATCCGCCCAGAGGGTCGACGTCGTCTGGGTCTTCTTCTTGGGCTGCGAGACCATGTCGAAGATGACACGAATGCGGGGATTGCGGGAATAGGTTGAACGCTTCCAGGCGACCATCGAGACGGGGATGAACGCCATTAGGAGGCCCAGGAAGATCGCTGTCCGGAAGGCCCAGGGCAATGGCGTGGCCACTTCCTTATGGCAGGTTTCAATGAAGTCGGCGCCCAGACCAGTCAGGAAATTCAGCGTCTTTTCGCTTTTGTACTTGGGGTCGCGGGCATCGATGCTGAGGAAGAACTTGTCGTTCGTCACCCGCTGGAACCGCTCGCTCTGGAAGAGCGGGCTCGAAAAGAACGGCAGCCGGTTCAAGAGCAACATGCCCACGAGCGTGGTGATGGCGGCGAAGAGCACCATCAGCTCGAACATGACCGGTGCGGCGGAGGGAATCGAGAAGAGGGGCTTGCCGCTGATGAGGAACGGATACCACTCCTTGTTGGTGAAATAGATCAACGCGGTGGCGGTGGCGATCCCCAGACCGCCCGCGACCAGCGTGAACCACGGCAGGCGGGTGAAGCGGATCCCCATGACATCGTCGATGCCGTGGATCGGGAAGGGAGAGTGGGCGTCGAACTTGGTGTAGCCCTGCTCGTAGACCTGCTTGGCCGCTTTCAACAACGCGTCGGGCGTTCCGAACTCCGCGAGGACGAACGCCACCGGCTGCTTCGGATCGGCGGCGACGGCCACTCCCCGTGCGGGGGCGACCGCTTCACCGGAAGCGTGCGGATCGTTCACGGAAGGCCCGTGTCCGTGGTTGGAGCTTGTGTCGTTGGCAGTCGTATGGTCGGCCATAGCCAGCTTTACTTCACTTTGAAGTGACAATCAGTGAGTGACAATTCGTCGGACTTGTCTGAATCGTCGGTGATTTCCATCAGCGTCGATGTGTCGAATCGTGTCCTCCGCCGCACCAACCGTCCGGTCGTGCGACGTTGGAGCTTTTCTCAGTGGGAGTGTTCTTCCCCGTGATGGGCCTTCAAATGGTTCTGCTGATGCACCACACCCTTCACTTCCGCCATCGCCACGATCGGCAGGAAACGGCAGAAGAGGAGGAACAATGTCGTGAACAGCCCGAAGCTGCCGATCAGCGTGCAGATGTCGACCCAGGTCGGGGTGTAGTGGCCCCAGCTGGAGGGGAGGTAATCGCGGCTGAGAGAGATGACCACGATCACGAAGCGTTCGAACCACATCCCGATGTTCACGAAGATCGAGACGATCCACATGATGAGCGGCGAAGTGCGGCACTTCTTGAACCAGAAGACCTGCGGGCTGAGAACGTTGCAGGCGATCATCGTCCAGTAGGCCCAGGCGTAGGGGCCGAACATGCGGTTGAGGAAGGCGAACTGTTCGTAGGGGTTGCCGCCGTACCAGGCGATGAAGAATTCCATGGCGTAGGCGTAACCGACGATCGTGCCTGTCGCGAGGATCACCTTGTTCATATTCTCCATGTGGCGGAGAGTGATCAGGTGTTCCAGGCCGAAGAGGGCGCGAGCGGGAACCAGCAACGTGACCACCATTCCGAAGCCGCCGAAGATGGCACCGGCGACGAAGTAGGGGGGGAAGATCGTGGTGTGCCAGCCGGGCACCTGCGAGGTGGCGAAGTCGAACGACACGACTGTGTGCACCGAGAGCACCAGCGGCGTGGCGAGGGCGGCGAGGAGCAGATAAGCCCGCTCGTAGCGATGCCAGTGCCGGGCGGAACCCGTCCAGCCGAGCGAGAAGAAGCCGTAGGCCATGTGCTTCCACTTGTTGGTGGCCCGGTCGCGGAAGGTGGCCAGATCGGGGATCATCCCCATGTACCAGAAGAGGAGTGAAACGGTGGCGTAGGTCGAAACGGCAAAGACGTCCCACAGGAGCGGGCTGCGGAACTGGGGCCAGATGGCGTGCTGGTTGGGGCCGTAGGGGATCAGGTAATAGATGACCCAGATGCGACCGACGTGGATGGTGGGGAACATCCCGGCGCAAACCACGGCGAAGATCGTCATGGCCTCGGCGGCGCGGTTGATGCTCGTGCGCCAGTTCTGGCGGAAGAGGAACAGAATCGCGGAGATCAGTGTACCGGCGTGGCCGATACCGACCCAGAACACGAAGTTGACGATGTCCCACGCCCAGAAGACGGGCGAGTTGTTGCCCCACACCCCGATACCGGTGAAGAGCAGGTAGGTGACCATCAGCCCCAGCATCATGGTGAGCGAGGTGGAGATGGCGAAGGCGAT
The DNA here is from genome assembly GCA_013822855.1 of Planctomyces sp. Lineage (GTDB taxonomy): Bacteria > Planctomycetota > Planctomycetia > Planctomycetales > Planctomycetaceae > Planctopirus. The sequence continues at coordinate 10,542 of PNLE01000092.1, read as the reverse complement.
GTACCACGCCGCCGGCGGATGGGGCGATTCGGCCGCATAGCACACCGAATCCGTGATTTCCGCGAAACTGCTGTTCCGCGTGACCAGATCGGATCGACGGCCCGGTGTCTCGATCGTGTTGTCGATATCGACATCGAGCATCGTGGGAGAAATCGCAGCCATAAGTCTATCGCTCGGTGCGGGGGAAACGGATTCGGACAATTCAATCTGCGGGAGCGGTCAAACAGTGGATCGGGCGGTCGATGGTCGGCGGGTCGCGTTAGACGAGACCCAGGATATCCTGAAGGGTGGCTTTGCGGGCCGCCGCTTCCTTCTTGGCATCGGATGGTTTGGCGGGTGCATCGGTATCGGCGTCATGATCGTGGTCGTGATCATGCTCATGGGCCTTGGCGTCGCCATGACCCTTGGCTTCATGGTCATCGTGTCCATGATCGTCCCCGTGACCATGGCCGCCATGCGTGTGCTCGGAGGGTGGTGCGAGATCGGGATGGAGGTTGCGGATCCGGGCAAGATACTTGGTTCGCGGCCGTGTGTTGAGTTCGGCCAGGATGGCGTAGGCCCGGGGAGCTTCGTGGGCCTTGGTGACCTTCGAATCGGGCTTGCCCAGATCGCCGAACTCGATCGCCTTGGCGGGGCAGGCCTGCTGGCAGGCGGTGACGATCTCGCCGTCGACGATCTCCCGTTGCTCATTCTTGGCGACGATCTTGACGTGCTGGATCCGCTGCACGCAGTAGGTGCACTTCTCCATCACGCCGCGTTCGCGAACGGTGACTTCAGGGTTGAGGATCAGGAGCGAGAGATCCTTCCCTTCCGACTGGGCGGTTTCATACTTCTTGTTGTAATCCAGGAAGTTGAAGCGACGCACCTTGTAGGGACAGTTGTTGGCGCAGTAGCGGGTACCGACACAGCGGTTGTACGCCATGTCGTTGAGACCTTCGGGGCTGTGGGCTGTGGCGGCGACCGGGCAAACCTGCTCGCACGGTGCGTTCTCGCACTGCTGGCAAGTCAGCGGCTGCATCACCACGGATTGCGGATCGTCCAGATCGCCCTTGAAATAGCGGTCGATCCGCAGCCAGTGCATCTCGCGGCCCTTGGCCACTTGATCGCGACCGACGATCGGCACGTTGTTTTCCGACTGGCACGCAATCGTGCAGGCATTGCAGCCGACGCACTTCGAGAGGTCGATCGCCATGCCCCAGGCCCGGTTCTCCTCCGAACGCTTCTGCCAAGGCTGATCGGCCCACAATGAGTCGAGGGGCGGAACGTGAACCACATGCTGCGCGAAGTCGGGATGGGCCTTGTAATCCTCGACAGTCCCTTCACGCACCAGTTTGCCAACCGTGTTGGCCACGTGCTTCATGCCGCCGGCATCGATGTTGTGGTGGTCCTGCGTGGTGGCCAGCTTGTAGGTGCGGCCGGTTTTCGAGACCTTCGCGCCGACAGCCAGGCTGGCACCAGCGGGCTTGATCGAGGCGGTATCGACACCGACTGCGGCGATGTCTTCGGAGATCAGTCCACCCACATGGCCAGCCGCCGTGCGGCCATAGCCGATGGCCACACCAATCGAATTGAGAGCCTGACCTGGCAGCAGATAAACGGGCAGCTCGATCTGACCCGATCCCAGCGAGATCGAGATCACATCATACATGCTCACGCCCAGCTTATCCGCTGTGATCTTGCTCATCACGGCGGCGTTGTCCCATGTCACCTTGGTGAGGGGATCGGGGGCTTCCTGCAGCCAGCCGTTGTTGGCGAAGCGGCCGTCGAAGGTGCTGGTTGAAGGGACGAAGACGACTTCCACGACATCTGCAGCACCAGCGGCGGGAGTCGGCAAGTCCAACCCATCGACGAGGGAAACCTGGATGGCGGCAATCTCCTCTTCTTTGAGGAAACCATCATGGGCCAAGCGGCGGAACTCTTCCGTGAAGCCCGAGGCGGGGAGGACATCCCGTAAAGTGGCGCGGACGATGTCGAGCGAGACCGTATCGGACTCACCGGCGATCTGGGCCAGGACTTCGAGATCCGACTTGGTTTCGAAGATCGGTTCAATCAGCGGCTGGCGCAAGACCAGACGGCCATCCCACGAGCGGAGATCGCTCCACGACTCGAACTGGTGCGAGCGGGGGAGATGCCACGTGCTCGCGAGCGAGGTTTCGTCGACATACTCACTGAGATGAATGCGGTGCTTGACCTTGCCGAAGGCTTCGGCGAAGCCGATTTCCTTGGGAGCGGCGTAGACGGGGTTTCCGCCGATCACGAGGGCGATGTCCACGCCACCGGCATTGATTTCCGCCGTGAGGGTCTTGAGCTGCTCGGCGAAGGAGGGGGCCGGTGTGTCACTTCCGCCGGATGTGGGATCGGCCACGAAGCGGACGGTCTGGCCAATGTTCTCCAGCTTGCTGTTGAGGCGATGGACGCGGGCCTGCACATCGGCGGGTTGCAGCAGGCCGACGGTGACCAGCGACTTCCCCTTAGCGGCCGCGAGATCACCAGCGGCGGCATTCACCCAGCGGTCTTCGGGCGAACCCTCCTTGGCGCTCAACGTCTTGCCGGAGAGAGCCGCATCCACAGCCGCTTCCAGCTTGGCGACAAGGGCACCCATATCGCTGCTGCGGAAGGCCAGGCGATGATCGGCGGCACCACCGGCGCTGGAGAGCTGACTTTCGACGACATAGAGCCGGTTCATCGGCCCCGCTTCGGGATCGCGACGAACCGCCCATTGCTTGAGGTTCGAAGTCGCCTGGGGATGTCCGCCGAAGAGGTCGGCGTCGACGGCAACGATCACATCGGCGGTCGTCAGGTCGATCACCGTGCGGAGGGGCTTGCCGAACGCCTTCACTGTTCCCAAGCGGTCGTTGTCGAAGCCGACCGACTCGAACTCGTACCACTTGGCTTCGGGGAATTTGGCGAGGAAGGCATCTTTCAGGCGGGCACGGGAGGGCGAAGTGCTGGTCTCGGCGAGAACCCGCAAACCCTTGCCGCCTGAGGTGCTGGCGGCGGGAAAGAGCTTGCCAGCAAACAAGTTGAAAGCATCCCAGCTCGAGGCTTGGGGCTTGCCTGCCTTGAGTTCGGCGACCTGCTGCGAGCGGTCGGGATCGTAAAGATGGAGCAACAGGGCCTGCGAGTAACCATCGCTGCCGCCACCGCTCAGCGGATGATCAGGACTGCCATCGACCTTGATGGGGCGACCATCGAACGAGGTGACTTCGAGGGGACGGACGACACCGGCGATTTCAAAGGCGGAGGCGAACTTCTGCGGCTCGCCGGGAATGCGGTTCATCGGCCGGTTGACGAACGGGGCGATGATCTCGCGCTCCCAGCGGCAACCCGTCACACCGGCCAGAGCCAGCGACGCACCCATGATCTGCAACCAGCGGCGGCGGCTCATCCCGGAAGGAAACTCGGAGGCCGAGACGGGGAATTCACGATGCAGGAACTCGATGAATTCCGGAGTCTGCTCGAGCTGGTCAATGCTGCGCCAGTATTCGTTCGGAACGTGCGACTGGCTGCGAACGGCAGTGGCACCGGCTTCGGTCGTCGGCGAGTTGGCGGCAATCGACATGGTCGTGATGATCTCTTCAGCGGGCGGGTGGCTGGCAACTTCGAATCGGGCGGCTTGATGAAGACCAACCCAAGCGTTGTTGATCATGCAACTACAGCGGAACCAATCGTCTCTATTGACTTCGGGCGATCAAGCCGGCGCTCCTGCCGACGGACGCCGCAAATCTCAGCGGTGGCAGGTGGAGCAGTTTTCCTTGGTCTTCAGATGCAACTGCTCCTGGATGCGTTTTCCCAGGACAAGCTGTGGAGTCTCGGTGGAAACCCAATCCATCTGGGTGATCTTGTCGAGCGGACGGAGATGGGGAGTCGGATCGCGGTGGCACTCCAGGCACCAGGCCATGGAGAGCGGCTTCCGCTGATTGACTTCTTCCATCTTGTCGATGCGGCCATGGCAGGAGACGCAACCGACACCCCGGCGGACGTGGGCACTGTGATTGAAATAGGCGTAGTCGGGGAGGTCGTGGATCTTGACCCACTGCACCGATTCGCCGCTGGCGTAACTTTCGCGGACGGGAAGGAGCTTGGGGCTCTTCGAGCGGACGGCGGTTGTCGCCACGATGCCGTTCTCATCCGCACCACGATGGCACTTGATGCAGGTTGCGGTGGCGGGAACAGCCGCGAAGGCCGCTACTTCCACGGTGTTGTGGCAATAGCGGCAGTCCATTTTCAGCTTGCCCGCGTGCAGCGCATGGCTGAAGGGGACGGGTTGCTTGGGCTGGTAGCCGACATCCAGCGTCCAGGGACTCGCCCCGACGAAGAGCATGCCACCCACATACAACGCACCAAACGCAACCAGACCACCCACCACCGGGAGGGCGCGATCTAGCCACGTGGGGAATCGAAACTTCTGCATCTGCACGTACCGACTCGGTGAGTGATCCGAACATCAACCAAAGACCTGCGTACTTCACCCGATCGACAATCAGCCAGGCATCCCCTGGGATGGGAAATCCTTGCAGTTGAGAGACAGGAGTTTCGACAGGTCACGACACAGAATGCGCCGTGCGGCGATATTGCAGCGGATGGTAGAAGTCCCTGAAGAGAAGAGCAATCAGGAGAGAGCCGTTTGGAACCGATTTCCCGAAGTCGAAAAGAGATCGATTTCTCGCATCATCTTGAGCGAAAAATCCTCGCCCGGCAGACTTTGCCACTTGTCGCAAGCTCCTTTCCAACCGTGTTTTACAGGCGTGAAGACGGGCATCGGTTCAGGGAATATCTGGCTTTTCCGGCAGGTATTGTGAGGAGAAACTGACAACGTTTCCCAAGAATGGGAAGAGCCTGGGGGTTGCGATTGCTGTGCGACTCTTTCTCATCAGCGAAGTTCGCTCGCAGCCCTTCGATCTTCGGCCTTCGCTGATGTTGTTGGGTGGCCTATGCTTTATGCCGCCAAGAGGCTGGTGGGTGCCATGATCTGGAATTCCGACTATCGACTTAGCCATCGGATGGTGCTTTCGCTGTTCGTCCTGTGGGTGATCGAGGCGAGCAGCATTTCGACATGGGCGAGCGAACCCGCCACCCCGGCGGCGTTTCGCCAAACCGATGCGGAGATGTGGGTCGGGATTGATGGGCTGGGCCGCCGGGTACCAGTGACGGGTGGGAATGCCGAACAGAGTGTCCCGCTTCCCAAGCCCGGCAAAGTGGTGGGGATGTTCTACTTCGTCTGGCTCGATGCCCAGTCCCGGCCCGCACCGTTCGATATCGAGCAGATTCTCCAGCAGCCGGAAGACAAGCGGGAATGGGGGCCGGTGAATGCGTTCCACTGGTGGGGCCAACCCCGTTTCGGCTACTACCGCAGCGATGATCGCTGGGTCTTCCGCCAGCATGCGTTCCTGCTGAACGATCTGGGGGTCGACGTCATCTTCATCGATGTCACCAACGCCCTGACCTACGACCGGAACGTCGCCGCACTGTTCGAGACGTTCGAAGAACTCCGCCGGGAAGGCCAGAAGACGCCGCAGGTGGCCTTCCTGGCGAACTCCCACGCGGGGCGAACGGTGGAACATCTTCTGGAGCAGTGGTACAGGCCGCAAAAGCACCAGCCGCTCTGGTTCCTCTGGAAGGAGAAGCCGTTGATCCTCATGCCGTTCGAGGAGGCGACACCAGAAATGCGGGAGGTCTTCGAGATCCGGCAATCGTGGGCCTGGTCGAAGGGTCAGAAGTGGTTCGGCAATGGTCAAAACCGCTGGCCTTGGCTGGATCACACGCCGCAGGCCTACGGCTGGAAGACAGATCCGACAATCCCGGAGCAGATCAGCGTGGCGGTGGCCGAGCACCCGGTCTCCAATATCGGTCGCAGTTTCTCCCGAGGAAAACAGCCTCCGGAGGCGCAACAGCGAACGACCCTCGGCCTGCATTACGCGGAGCAGTGGGAGCGCGCCTTGGCGGTTGATCCCGAACTGGTGTTCATCACCGGCTGGAACGAGTGGATCGCGCAACGGTTTGTGAGCACGGGCGGGCAGCCGTTTCTCGGTCGCCCCACGCAGCCGGGCGAGACGTTCTTCGTGGATCAGTTTTCCGCCGAATTCAGCCGGGATATTGAGCCGGCGGCGGGGCCGCTGGCGGATCATTATTACTATCAGACAATGGCGGAAATCCGCCGCTACAAGGGGGCACGTCCCCCCAAGTGCTCATCATCGCCACCGCGCGTTATCGATGTGACCAGCCCGGAGGCTTGGAAGCACGCGGAGGTCGCGTATCTCGACGACCTTGGCGACGCCCCGCCGCGAAGATCACCCTCTTGGGTGCATGGTGAAAAACCACTGGAAAATCCCGGTGGCTGGCTCGATATCGACGGCACGGCGGTGGCCTTCGACGGCACCAGTCATTGGGTGCGCTGCGATCTGGCGGGCCGACTGTCGGACGCACTCGTCCGGCCCAACGACTCGCCTCCCGCCAACCCGCCCACGAATAACGAATCAGTGGCCGAATCGGTGCTCGAATCGACCGTTCCATTGCAGCTCTGGCTCGACCTCGACAACGATCCCGCCACCGGCCCTTGCGGCTTTGAGCGGATCGTGAACGTGGAAGCTCTCGCAGGTGGCGAGTGGCGGGCACGCCTGGTCACTTCTCCCGAACCTGGTGATGTGGCACCAATGGGGCCTCCTATCGAGCTGAAATGGATCACCGGCGAACGCCATGTGGCCATCTGTCTCCCAAAGGATCCGGCTCCGCGAAACGCCCAGGGCCGAACACAATTCCGCTGGAAATGGCACTCGCCTTTGCGCCGGCTTAACTCGGACGATCCCCCACCCGCTACGGATCTCGGCAATTCCGCCGGGAATCCTTTTCTCGCGGGAGATTCCGCCCCCAATGGACGATTAGGATACCTCTACCGGGAAACCCCGGCGGCGGGCGAACCCCGGGCTGACGAATGAATGGGACGCTAGCCGGAGAGTTTCCTCTCTCAACAGCCGTGCCTCGCGGCTTCCAAAACCCGCAGCAAGAATCCCTCACCGCGAAATCAAAAGGCGACACGATATGCGAGTCTGGGCCGGTCGACCCTATCCACTGGGAGCCACCTGGGATGGGGCCGGTGTCAATTTCGCCCTCTTCTCGGAAAACGCCACCAAGGTGGAACTCTGCCTGTTCGACTCGGGCGATTCCTTGAGTGAATCGCTCAGCATCGAACTCCCCGAGCAGACCGATCAGGTCTGGCACGGCTACTTTCCCGAGATTCGCCCCGGCCAGCTTTACGGCTACCGCGTCCACGGCCCTTACGATCCCGCCAACGGGCAGCGTTTCAACGCCCACAAGCTGCTCCTCGATCCCTATGCGAAGGCGATCGGCCGCGATCTCTACTGGCACGATTCCGTCTTCGGCTATGAAGTCGGCCACGAGAACGAGGATCTCAGCTTCGATACCCGTGACAGCGCTCCCTACGCACCGTTGGCCCTGGTGGTCGAAGAGGCCTATACGTGGGGCGATGACCGGCCCCCTTTAACCCCCTGGCACAACACTGTTATTTACGAACTGCATGTCAAGGGATTCACCCAGCAAATGCCGGGGGTGCAGGATCGGCTGCGGGGAACCTACGCCGGCCTTGCCTCGGCGGCGGCGATCGACCATCTCAAGAAGCTCGGTGTCACGGCAGTCGAACTGATGCCGATCCACCACCATATCGACGAGCACGGCCTGCATCAGCGGGGGCGATCCAACTACTGGGGCTACAACACGCTCGCCTACTTCGCGCCGAGCGTGCGGTTCAGCTCGGTGCGGCATCCTCTTTTCGCCGCCCATGAATTCAAGTCGATGGTGCGGACGCTCCACGCCGCCGGCATCGAAGTGATCCTCGATGTGGTCTACAACCACACCGCCGAGGGGAATCAGCTCGGGCCGACCCTCTCCCTGCGGGGCATCGACAATTCCAGCTACTACCGGCTGATGAGCGACAACGCTCGCTACTATATGGATTTCTCGGGGTGCGGCAACACGCTCAATATGCGTCATCCCCGCGTGCTGCAACTCGTCATGGACAGCCTCCGCTACTGGGTGGAGGAGATGCATGTCGACGGTTTCCGCTTCGATCTGGCCAGCGCCCTGGCCCGCGAACTCTACGATGTCGACAAGCTGGGAGCCTTCTTCGATATCATTCATCAGGACCCCGTCCTGTCGCGGGTCAAATTGATCGCCGAGCCGTGGGATGTCGGCCCCGGCGGCTATCAGGTGGGCAACTTCCCCACCGGATGGACGGAGTGGAACGGCAAATACCGCGATTGCATGCGCCGCTTCTGGCGCGGCGACGGCGGCACCATCGGCGAGACGGCGACACGCCTCACGGGTTCCAGCGATCTCTATGCCCATAGCGGTCGCCGTCCCTATGCCAGCGTCAACTTCATCACCTGCCACGACGGCTTCACGCTGCATGATCTGGTCACCTACGAACAGAAACACAACGAAGCCAACGGCGAGGAGAACCGCGACGGCGCCAACGACAACCACAGCGGCAACTACGGTGTCGAAGGGGAGACGACCGATCCCACCATCAACCGCATCCGCATGCGGCAGAAGCGGAATCTCCTGGCGACGCTTCTCTTCTCGCAGGGCGTCCCCATGATCTACTCGGGCGACGAACTGGGGCAGACGCAAAAGGGGAACAACAACGCCTATTGCCACGACAATCCGCTGGCGTGGGTCGATTGGAACCTGCTCGAGAAGGAAAAGGACTGGCTGGAGTTCGTCCGCAAGCTGATCAAGATTCGCAAGACGCAGCCCGCGCTGAGGCGCCGCCGGTTCTTCTCCGGCAGGAACATCCGCGGCGAGAACGTGAAGGATGTCTACTGGCTTTCGAGCGATGGCCACGAGATGGGCGACGACTGCTGGAACCAGGATTCGATCCGCTGCTTCGGCATGCTGATGGGGGGCGATCTCGAAGAGTTCGACGAGATCGGCAATCCGATCCGGGGCGACAATCTCTTGGTGCTGTTCAACGCCGGGAGCGAACCGGTCTCGTTCCAGTACCCGGTCGCGGGGCCGGCGGGGCCCAGCATGGATCTGATGATCGACACGGCCCGGCCCCACGCCGTCCATGTCGCCTTCGACGCCGTACACCCCTACCCGCTGGAAGACCGTTCCCTCGCCCTCTTCCGCTGGAAACCCTCAACCCCCGAGATCTCTTGAGGTGCATCACATTTAACATGAACGAACACCCAACCCCGGGTTTTGAATTCACGTTATTCCAGAACTGCGATTTTATTGCGCCCGGGGCGAGGCGTTTCTATGCCAGTCGGTAGTCCAGTGGCCAGGCACGCCTTCAATGTGGTGGATACGTTTGAGATTCAAGGCCGAGGTTTGGTTGTCGCTACTGACATGCGATACAAGGAACTTCCATCGTGGCTGGCATTTAAGATCGGGGACGAGATCGAGCTGCACTCGAAAAGCCATATCCTGCGAACACGTATCGCCGGCATAGAGCATTGTGACCCTTGGACTCCCGAAACGACATTTGGATTCCTGCTTCCGGCAGATGTGTCAAAAGATCAATTGCCTATTGGTTGTGAAGTTTGGATTACAGAGGCGAGTACTGTCAAATGAACAGGCAGAAACGTCTGCCGCCTCAAGTCAATGTGGAGTTATTCTAGACAATGGCCAATCCGTCCAAGGCAGATCACTCCAACCTCTCTGCTGCCACCCTAAGTGCTACGCCGCACCTGTATCGAATTCAAGGGAAGTTCCTAGTCATCCGACGTAACGCTGTACTTCCACCATTCTGCGTCATGACCAACCTGCCCGTTACGCCACAAGAGATGGTGGTGTGTCATCTTTCTTATGTAGATTCTGACTCTGGACTGCTCTTGATTCTATCTCCAGTTCTTGGGTCCTTACCATTTCTGTTTAAAGACCGCTCGTCGGAGGACACTTGCATGGTCACCTATGGTGTGTCGACGAGTTATAAAAGGAGTCAATCCAAAAGAGCCTTGCTTTGGCTGGCTGTCCTCTTTGTGAGCGTGGTCGCCGTTGCCTTTGCGATATTTTTTAAAAGTGTAACAGCTATAGCTGTGTCTATGGCATTTCTATGGCCCTCCTTGGTAATGCTGGTAATGACGTTTGATTCGATAGGCGTCACAAAAAAGACACCAGGGGAATTTTGGATCAGCGGATGTCATAAGTCGTTTTTGTCACGAATCGACAAGCCGCTTCAGTTTGATTTTCCTGGCCGTTTGTGAGGAAGTGGATCCGCCGAACTGTGGGTTTGAGTTTTGTTGAATATTTTATGCATCCCTTTTATTGAGGGCTCAAACCACCTCTCAGGAATCTGAGCAGCTCCGGAAAAGCCTGTGGCGTGCTGGAATTGCCAAGTAGGCTGCTGCCCTGGGATAAAGGCAATATCACCTTCCCGCTGAGGCGACACCGGCGGGCTTTTCGGGTGGGACGGCGGAGCCCAGAGCGAGTTCGTAGCACGCGGCCATTTCGGCGTTGCGAATATAGAGCCGGGAGCCGATGAGGACGGGGTGGTTCCATGTCTTCCCTTCGATCGCTGGCACC
>PNLE01000091.1 GCA_013822855.1 Planctomyces sp. | reverse complement strand
GGCTGGAGAAGGCCACCGGCGATCGATTGTTCGCCTTCATCACGTTCGGCGGTGCAGGAATTCTGGGGGCTTATCTCCTCTGCCTGTTTGTCTGTACTCCCCTGATTGTTCTCGATGCCTGGAAGATTTCATTTCCCGAGAATCGCCAGCGTTCCTGGCTAGTGTGGCGGAAGAGACTGCAAGTGGGGATGGGGCTGGTGGTTGTCTTCGCTGTGATTGGATTGGGCATTTCGCTGGCGGGATATGCTGCCCGGTTCAAAAGTGAGGAGGCGGTGACCTTTCTGCGATGGGGCTATTTCAGTACTTTCATGGCATCGCTGGCAGCCACGTTCACCGCCGGGCCGCTTCGATCAAAGCGGTCGGTCAACTGAGTGATCTCACTGGGAAAGGAAGCCCCATTGATCAACATACAATTTCGCATGATTGTGGTCGCCTGCTTCCTGGCGGCCACCACTCCATTGGCCTGCAATCCCTCGTCCCCGGCGACACCCGCTGACGACGTTGAGTCGCTTCTTCAGCTGGATGTGGTCAATACGGAGCCGGAGGTGACGTATGAGGAGGGTATCCGGATTGTGACCTTGACCACCAAAGAGCAAGCCCTTAGGGCGATTGACGATGGTAAACCGTACTATGACCCCAACATGGAACATCGCTATCTAGGAATTCATGACGAATGGCACTATATGGAATTCGGCGGAGATTGGTCTTCTGTCTACCGATTTCATCTCACCTTGCTCACCAGTGAGGAGGTGCAAACACATTTGGAAGCCAAGAGGGTGAGGCTCGAAGCTCTCACAGAGGCTCAAACACTCGACATTCCTTTTCGCAGTTTCAGGCCACCAGAAGAGTTTACCCGCTGGCGGGAAGCTCATGGATTCTGAGCCTTCGATGGGATTGACCGCTTGATCAGACAGGCTTGTCATGGGGGCGGAGTCTCCAGCTGTGGAAAACACATGAAGTCTTGGGCACTCGCCTTGATTCTATTGACTATGACGATCTTGGCACTTGTCGTGTGGAGTGCCTACCGAACAACCCCTTTCGGTGCGGCCGTCACGTCTCCCACTGGGCGCTACCTTGCTCAACTGGAAGCGACCCCTTGCTCGGAGTTGCCCATTTTCGGGCCTTACGACCTGCATTTGCGCGTCACGACCCCAAGTGGCAAGACCATCCTGCTGCAGCATATTGACGAGCGGGATCTCTACGATGATTTTCGGCATAAAGGCTATACCGTTCTCTGGAAGGGTTCTCGTACCCTGAAAGTGTCATGGACGGGACGTCCTCCCATGCTGATCTCTTTCCCAGGCACTTATTGATCCAGAGTAGGCTGGGTGGCATGTTCAGGTGTGAAGACTCTGCGTGCCATGCTCATGGCTTTGAGTGAGCATGCTGAGCGAGTGCCGTTTATTAAGGACTTCCCCCCAATGAAATCAATGCATAGAGAAGGAGGCCCCATCGCAAGCACCCTGCTTCGCATGGCTGCATTCGCCTGCCTCATGGCGGCCACCACTCAATTGGCCTGCCAGCCCTCGTCCCCGGCGACACCCGCTGCAAACGTTGAGTCTCCTCTTCAGCTGGATGTGGTCAACACGGAGCCGGAGGTGACATACGAGGAGGGTGTCCGGATTGTGACCTTGGCCACCAAAGAACAAGCCCTCAGAGCGATTGACGATGGGCAACCACTCCTCATCCCCAATCTGGGAAGTCGCTATCTGGGGGTCCACGAGGAATGGCACTATGTGCAGCCTCATGATTGGTCTTTTATATACCGCTTTCATATTTCGCTGCTCACCAATGAAGAACTGCAAACGCAGTTAAAAGTCCATGGTGTGAGAGTGAAGGCATTCCTCGATGCCCAGACGCTCGACATCCCCTGGCCGAGCGGCAGAAGGCCACCTGAGGAACTTGTCCGCTGGCGGGAAACTCATGGATTCTCAGCCCGCAACGAAATCGGTTGCTTCACCCGACAGCTGTGCCAGCGGCATTCGCCTCAACCATGATGCGAATCAGGTTTCCGAAATTCGCATCGCGGCGGGATACGGGATTGATTCAGCCAATTGGCCTGCGGGCGGTGAGTTCGCTTGCCGTGAACCGTGCAGGAGGGGGAGGCCCGAGAGGCTTCCTGTGCGGCAACGGCATGCCGGGAATCTGCGGTGCGCGGTCGAGGATCTCGCGCAACGGGATCATCCCGTTATACAAATCACAACTTGAAGCAGCGTGTTGAGAGTCCCAAAAACATGCCCGCACAAAGCTGTGGGGCATGCCACCCGATCGCTATTTCAAATTGAAACACGTTTTAGAACCGGGCGCTTCCGCCAGCGGCATGCGGCAACCTCTATAGTCCGTGGAGTTCGGAGAGGGGCGTACCATCCGTGATCGGCGCCGAGCGACGTGAGGATCAGGGAAAATGTTGGATCCCAACCCCCGTGCGTGCCATGGAACCCCCGTCGCTGAAAGCTCGCCTTTTTCTGTTGCGCGTTTCTCTATGGAATCCTATCGAGGGGATAGGAAAAGAGGGTGCGCGGTGGAATGGGGTGGAGGATCCGCACAACGGACGCCATGCGTGGGGGGAGCATGGGTGGCGCAACGAGGGGTGATAGAGTGAGGGGCTTGGTTTCCCCCACTTTGGCTGGCCTTGTCGGCGGGCAAGAGGTTTTTTCGTTCTGAGGTTTTCGATCGAGAGCGGTCGGCAAACGCCGCATCCACCGGAATGTGAATCCACTTTCAATTCGGCAAGACCGCTCCACAAACTGCTTGTGATTCGGCCTGGAGCGCTGTAGCGTTCGAGCCAAGCGGAAATCCCCGGCCGTTCTTGGCAGCCGCGATCGTTCTTTTTCAACGGAGGATGTTCCCGTCGCCGTTCTTCCTGAAACCACGTTTCGGCGCCGATGAGCGATTTTCGGGAGACAATCCCCCTCCCGCCGAGAGGCATGACCTTCGCGCCGTGATCCGATGGGCCGACATTCGGCGGGACTTCGACGCTCCGCCGCACAAACTCAACACATCACGAGCGATCCGCAACCTTGTTTCCCTGGATCATCAAGTCCCTCGGAGTTGGCACCATGCTGCGTCAGAAAATCGCCCCGCTCTTCCTCGTGCTGGCGGCAGCCGCCGTGGGGTATGGAGCCGCTTCGGTCAATCTACCGTTGAATCAACCCGCGAAGGCCGCACCGGCCAACGGCAACGCGATCGCCGCCGTGCGGCCTGAGGAGAATGCCGTCACGCCGGTCTCCTTCCAAAAGCCGGCTGGATCGGAAAAGACGGCCGCAGACAAAACCGGCACAGGGAAGAAGCCCAATATCCTGTTCATCATGGGTGACGACATCGGCATGTGGAACATCGGTGCGTACCACCGAGGCCTGATGGCGGGCCGGACGCCGAACCTCGACAAGCTGGCCAAGCAGGGGATGCTCTTCACAGATTACTACGCCGAGGCGAGTTGCACGGCTGGTCGTGCGAACTTCATTACCGGGCAGCTTCCCATCCGCACCGGCATGACAACCGTCGGCCAGGCGGGGGCCAAGACGGGCCTGCCCGCCGAGGCCTGCACCATCGCCACCGCGCTCAAGGCACAGGGTTATGCCACCGGACAGTTCGGCAAGAATCATCTCGGCGACCTCAACGAGTTCCTGCCGACGGTCCACGGCTTCGATGAGTTCTTCGGCTACCTCTACCACCTCGACGCGATGGAAGACCCCGCGCATCCCAACTATCCGCAGGACCTGCTCGATAAAGTCGGCCCCCGCAACATGGTTCACAGTTGGGCGAGTGATGTGGACGACCCCACGGAAATGCCACGCTGGGGGAAGGTGGGCAAGCAGAAGATCAAGGACGCGGGGACGCTTTACCCCAAGCGGATGGAAACGGTCGACGACGAGATTCGCGAGCTGGCGATCGACTTCATGGACAAGTCGCAGAAGGAGGGGAAACCTTTCTTCTGCTGGCTGAACCCGACGCGGATGCACATCGTCACGCACCTCTCACCCAAGTGGGAAGGGACACGCAACTCCGAGAACGGCTGGTCGATCCAGGAAGCGGGGATGGCCCAACTCGATAACGACATCGGCCTCGTCCTCCAGAAGCTCAAGGACATGGGCGAGGAAGAGAACACGATCGTCGTCTTCAGCACCGACAACGGGACGGAACTCTTCACGTGGCCGGATGGCGGGACGACACCTTTCGCGCAGTGCAAGGGAACGGTCATGGAAGGGGGCTTCCGCGTGCCGTGCATCGCCCGCTGGCCCGGCAAGATCCCGGCCGACACCGTGCAGAACGGCCTGTTTTCGGGGATGGACTGGTTCCCCACGTTCCTGGCCGCCGCTGGCAACACCACGATCTCCGACGACCTCCTCAAGGGGGTGAAGCTGGGCGACAGGACGTACAAGAACCATCTCGACGGCTACAACCAACTCGATCTGCTCACCGGGAAGGGGCCGTCCCAGCGCCATGAGATCTTCTATCTCGGCGAGAGCACCATCGGGGCCGTGCGGATCGACGACTACAAGTACCGCTTCATCGACCAGCCGAACGGCTGGCTCGGCGAGAAGACGCATCCGGATGTGCCCTACATCACCAATCTGCGGCTCGATCCGTTCGAGCGGATGGGCTGGCCGAACCATGGCACCAAGGAAGGGGCGCAACAATACTTCGACTGGTTCAAGTACCAGTTCTGGCGCTTCGTGTTCGTCCAGGAAGTGATGGGGAAGGAACTCCAGACATTCCTCGACTATCCCCCCATGCAGCGCGGCGCGTCGTTCAACCTCGATGCGATCAAGGAAGAGATGGCCTTGCGGATGAAGCAGGCGCAAGCCGCCAGCAAAGGGACGGGGAACTGACCGGGCGGAAATTATCCGAGTCGCAGCCACCACTCTCCACGCACCGCTCAGGCGAAGAATTTCCGCGGGTTGGCTCTCATGGTCTGTGAACGAGAGCCAACCCTTTTACCGTCAGTATGATCCATCAGTTGGCGACATTCTCGGCAATCTTGAGGGACTTCACGCGGCCGTTGGTCTTCAGATCCTTGCCGAACTCGATCGTAGCCTCGATGGAGAGATCCTCGTGGCCGGGGAGTGTGACCTTCGGCGGCACGGAGTAGCCCGAGCCGGCGCTCGTGATCTTGAAGCCGGTGATCATGCCGTCTTTGACTTGCACCGTTGCGGCGGCGGGAGTGCGGGGCCAGGTTTCACCGCGGCCGGGATTGAAGCGATAGTAGTTCGAGACGGCGTCGAGCCGATCGTTCGAGACGCCGTGCGGTGCCAGCACCTTCATGAGAGCCGCCTTGTTCGCCCGGGCCTGCTCGCCGGTCGGCCCACCGCCGCGGGCGGGGGTCACGCCGCTGAAGGCCTGCCGGAAGACATCCTGCGGCACGCCGAGCGCTCCCGCGATCAAGGGGATCGGGCGACCGAAATCGCCCAGGGGAATCTCGTCCCCTCCGCTGAACTTCACGGAAGTACCATCTTTGAGCGAGGTCTTCACCACCGGCTGGGCGTCAACTTTCTGCGACTTGGGCGGGGCTTTCACTGGAACCTTCACTGGGGCATCTCCTGCGCTTTCGTTTCGCGGAGGCTGGGCCAGCGCCATGGTCGCACTCATTGCCAGTATGCAACAAATCGAGCAGAGACGGATCATGGTGACACAGCCTTCAGGAACAACGGGGGCTTCGCGACATAACCCCACGATGAGGTCAGGCACGGGCCGGGCGTTGTAGCCGAAGAACCTGAATTCCCGATGAACCGTCGATGCCAGCAGCTCGCGACTCATGGGCGGAGAGACGCGAAAGCGCAAGATGTGGCTGCCCCAAATCGCAGGGCACGCCAGCCCTCTGAGAGCCTCGTCGAGGGAACCTTACAGCCGAGAGAGGAGCTCGGATTTCTTGGTCGCGTACTCGTCCTGGGTGATCATCCCCTTCTGCTGCAAGCCGGCGAGCCGCTCGATCTTGGCGAAGATGTCGGCTTCCTGATCGCTCGTGGTGCCCGACCCGTTCCCGTTGTTGTTCGAGTGGGAATTGGGGACGAACGGGGCCGGATTGTTGAGCGGAGCGGGCTGTTGCTGCTGGTTTTGCTGCGGTGCATTCCGGGGGGGTTGGCCGTTGACGGAGATGACGGGGAGGGTCGCCACGTCGATGGTGCCGTACTGGCTGGTCAGTGTGACCGAGCCGCCGACGCCTTGCTGCTGCGAGACGCCGCCGATCTGGTTGTCGAGCGTGTCATAGACCGTCACCTGGCCACCAATATCGACCGCAAGGCGGCGGGCATTCGAGAAGTAGGCGTAGCGGATGTTGTTCTGGCTGCCACTGCCGTTGGGGCTGCCGAGTTCCGCAGGCCACCATGAACCGGACGAGCCGCCCACATAGAAGCTGGCGTTGCCGCTGCCCTGCTGCTGGCCGCTTTGCCACTGACCGGAACCACCTTGGGACTGCGACTGACCGCCAGAGTTCTGGAAGGCGGGGCGGGGTGCCGGGGGCGGAGTGGGGACGAAGGGCTGCTGCTGGAGGAGTTGCGACAGTTCACTGCAGAGGCCATCGACCTTGTTTTTGAGGCCATGATTGAACATGTCCCCGACCATGGTCATTCCGCCCTGCATCCACTGGCCGCCGCCACCCAATTCGGAATGGAAGAACTGGGCCATGGTGCCGCTGCCGTTGGAGACGGCTTGCAGCATGGTCGTCACAGCGTCCGTGCTGACGTTGTAACGCTGTGAAAGCTCCAGAACCTTCTGCCAAGCCTGATCGGTCAAACGCTGCATGATGAATCTCCCGCCGCTCAAATAAATGATGTGTGCTGACTGTCGTCCTCCAAAATGATGCGGCGACCAATCCCCCTAATCTACCATAATGCGGGCGCCGCCCATAGGAGCTTCGTGAATCTTCGCGCAAGAGCCTTCGACTAACCCCGGAAATGGCAGGAGAAAATCGCAATCAACGGCAATCGCTCAGGCACTTCATGCCTAAAACCTCCCAGATTTTGCCACGAAATCGCCGAAATGGCTCGGAATCCAGTACCAAATCAGGAAGCCCATAAATACTTATCGAAACTTATAGCGATATCAGTTTTTATGGCTTCAACACGACTTTGATGCAGCCTTCTTTCTTGTCGCGGAAGGTTTTGTAGGCTTCCGGGGCGTCGGCCAGGCCGACGGTGTGGGTGATCACGAACGAGGGATCGATTTCGCCCGCTTCAATCTTCGTCAGCAGTTTCTTCATATAGTGCTGCATATGCGTCTGGCCGGTCTTCATGGTGAGTCCCTTATTCATGAAGGCGCCCATCGGGAAGCTGTCAGACGCGCCGACATAGGCCCCGGGAACCGAAAGCGTGCCCCCCTTGCGACAGCACCGCACCGCCTCCTGAAGGACGTAAGGGCGATCCCCCTGCAGCATCACCTGTTCCTTGGCCTTGTCGACAACGTGGGCCATCGTGCTGGCGGCATGGGCCTCACAGCCGACGGCGTCGATGCAGCGGTCGGGCCCGCGTCCGCCGGTCATTTCCATGAGCCGGTCGTAAACCGATTCCTCGGCAAAATTGATGATCTCAGCTTTGCCATCGGTGGCGGCCATGCTGAGCCGTTCGGCCACGCTGTCGATGGCGATGACACGTTCCGCTCCGAGCATCCACGCGCTTTTGATGGCGAACTGGGCGACGGGACCGCAGCCCCAGACCGCGACGGTGTCGCCGGGTTCGATGCCGCAATTCTCGGCTGCCATGTAGCCGGTGGGGAAGATGTCGGAGAGGAAGAGGACCATTTCATCCGGCATGCCGGATTCGATTTTGAGCGGCCCCACATCGGCGAACGGCACGCGCAGGTATTCGGCCTGGCCGCCGGGAAAGCCGCCCATCATGTGTGAAAAGCCGAACAGTCCGGCGGGGGAGTGACCCATTTGCTTGCGGGCGATCTCGGCGTTGGGATTGGAAGTGTCGCACAGCGAAAAGAGCTGTTTCTTGCAGAAGAAGCAGTCGCCGCAGGAGATGGTGAAGGGGATGACGACGCGGTCGCCCTTCTTTAAGTTATTGACTTGATTCCCCACCTCGACGACGACCCCCATTGGCTCGTGGCCCATGATGTCTCCCGACTCCATCGTGGGAACGAAGCCGTTGAGCAGGTGGAGGTCGGATCCGCAGATGCCGCTGGAGGTGATCTTCACGATCGCGTCGCGGGGATGTTCGATTTTGGGATCGGGAACGGTGTCGACGCGGACATCGCCCGTTCCGTGCCAGCAGAGAGCCTTCATGATGTTGTCCTTTGAGAGGTCGCCTTCGCGGCACAAATGGAAATGAGCCGATCGCCGGGGAAGCACACTGTTCACCGAAAGGACACAAAGGGTGTCAATCGTGCGTGATTCGGCCAACTTGCGACTGAACGGCTACCGAGGCAAACGTTGTGCCTGCAGTCACGAAACGACAAAGCCAGGCAATTTTCCTTGCTGGGGACCGGGTATCCTCTGGGGAAGAGAGCCCAGCGGACTTCACACCGCATGATGGGGCAAGTCGTATCAATCGGCGTACAGCGTGACGGAAAGATCCGGGTCAGGGCCGATCGCCGGCGCGACGGAATCGCTGTCGCCAGTGGGGGTGCCGCGAGTTGAGCGGCACTTCCACTCGAATTCGAGAAAATGCGCTGGCATCTTTAACAGCAGTTGATTCTTGGTGGCCATCGACTGGCCGCCAAGGACATGGCTGCCCCCGAGCTTTAGCCTGCTGTGACCTCAGAAGCCGGGTCCCAAGGGATGAAGGCCAAGCTCGACACGCCGGTAAGGACTGCGCGCCAGGTCACTCGCCTGTCATGCGATTCAATAGTCTACGATGCACTCGACGCGTTTCTGCAAGCAACTCAAAGTGGTGTTGTGGACCGGCACCGACACGGACATGGTGAACTGCAATCGGCCGCTTTGGGGGCCGTTTTTGGAGTGGAGGGTTGGGGAGATTGCTGGCGGTGAATGTTGGCACTCGAAGAACGGGCGAATGTGTGCCTCGCTGACTGGGTCAGACCATCCCTACACACTCAGCATTTGCATTTTCACTATTGACCCGTGGACACGATCATTCGCTCCAAGTCCGGCAGACGAAGCCAATCCACTCCGTCCGCTGACGACAGTATCCAGAATCTGTCATCCACTGCCGTCATTCCATCGACGATCCTGGAGGCGGAATTGCGCTCCGTCTCGCTCATTGGCTTGAACGTCACTTCGGTCGCTTCGCCGCAATGACCGAGTAGAGCCTTGAATAGATTTTCAAGATCGAGTGTCACCAACATTCACAACGAGTAACACTTCACAAGAATCAAGAAGCCCTCACTCCCGCTCGCGGAAGACGCTGTCCGCTCGCCTGCCATCAAACAAAGGCCACCCCGCCGAGCGCTGTCATCGCCCGCCGGAGCGGCCTCCTGAATGAGTGATTTGTAGCCTCTACCTAAAACTGAAGTAGACAACAACCTGCTAAATATCGAGGCGTCAATCAACAGCCCATGTCTCGGCTGCAGAAAATGACTGACACCACGCGGAACCTATAAAAGCCTCTGAAACAAGCCTCTCACCATCGGAATCCGGGATTTGCGATGGTCTGAATATTTCAAACGGCTCGATGCAGGAAGAACGGCAATCAACAGACTATCGCTGTGCGCGATTTCCAGAACTCGACACCACCACCTTCGTCCCGGAAACAGGGGTTTGACTGGCATTCAAACCAACCAAAACTCCCGAAAGTGCCCCTCCTTCAGAGTTTGCAACAAGAACTCCGATTGGAAACGGCGTCTGCTGCTGGACCGACAACGTCTCCACCCCAACGACATACTTACCAACCGTGATTCCGGGGTTGATCGCATAGGCATAGGTCAACGGACCTGCGGTAACGGTGCTGGAGGCTGTGAAGTCTCGACTTTGCGGCGTGGCTTGAACGAAAGTCCAAGCACTAGACTCACTCGGGAAACTGAGAGTCCACGCCCCGTTGAGATCGGCGGCAAAAGAGGCGTTGGCCGAAATCAAGCCGATAACAAAAGCAATCGAAGTGCTGAGTAGAGTTTTCTTCATTGGTGCATTTCCTTAGGGAATTGTCTTGAGGAAGAGTCAACAGCTGAAAATTCCAAAAAGTCAGCATAACAGTCCGATAAGACCCCGCAAGTAGAAACTTTACCAAAAAACCCCAACCCTTCCCCAACCACCTATTGACAAGGCTAATAATGTCAAAATGGGTTTTCAAAAGACGGGTTCCTCCCACGGAGGTTTGCAACATGTTCGTCGTCCTTGGAAAAAACGTGCGCGAACACTTGGTCCGAGTCCCGATTTCACGAAGGCGGCGAATCCGATATGTGCCGGCGGCGAGACGACGGCTCCATGATCTCATCGAAGATAGGGATATCGACAGCCGTCGATTTGCGCTATGCCTTGAAACTCATCCACATTTCAATCTGAAATGGCGTTCTCTGCGCCATGCCCTCTCTCAACGTGCAGTTGATTCTTGGAAAGCGCGCGGAAACCCCCATGGTGGGTGGGCATGTTTTTGTGACTTTCAACGCCCCATTTCATCTTGCGATTCGTATCACATTAAACACTTGGAATTCCGTAGACTGCCGATTGCAACATCCACGACCATGGAAGACAGTCGCGAAACCTCAGAATAGCGATCGTCGCACCCGCCCCTCTTCCGCCCTCTCTGCGCTCTTTTGTATTTCTGCGCGCATGGCCCCCACGGCATCTTCGGTGACGGACGAGCGGCGCACGGAGAACTCTTCGCCTACTTGAAGGCGAACGTCTCGGCTCGGGGCAAGTCGGCGAGACGGCGGAGTTGGAAGAGTTTGAGGAAGCGGGGTGTCGTCACGTAGCGGACGACTTTGGGACTCTCCGCGTCGCGCTGGACGGCGAGCAGTTCCCGCCGCAAGAGTTGTTTGAGGATCCCTCCGGCGGGGACCTCATAGATCTCGTTGACTTCCCGCTCTTCGATCGGCTGGTGGTAGGCCACGACGGCAAGGATCTCGATCGCCTCCTGGGACAGTTTCACTTCCTTCGGGCCCTGGCCGTAGGCCTTGGATCTGAGGCGTTCAAACTCGGGGCGCAGGGCCAGTCGATAGGCCCCCTCCTGCTGGACGACCTCGTAGGGCCGCTGCTCCTCGTCGTACAGCTTTTTGATTTCGGCGATCGTCGCTTCGATGCGCTCCTCGGCGATCTCGTTGCGGATGATCTCCTTGAGCTTGCCCACCGTCAGCGGAGGACTGCCGACAAAGAGGCAGGCTTCAATCACGGAACGGATCGATGGCTCGGCGGATGGCCGAGCGACCGGCCTGGTCGTGGAACCCTGTGACCCGGCGGCGGAACCCGCACCCCTCTCACCCAAGAGAGAATTCGTCGAATCTTGGGGCAAGAATTCTACGGACGAGGCAGCTTCACGAGCCGTAGTATGGGCGGCGACACGTTCCGCCAGCGATGTGGGGGGCAGCCCACTTTCCTCGGGAAACAGGAACTGAGGGAGGGAATCCTCCACCGCCTCGCACGCCTCCAGGGCTTGGCGATAGGCGGCTTCGAGATCATCGACATCCCACTGCGGTTCGTCTCCAACCGGCCAGGCGTCGACGGAATCCTGTTCATCGGAAGGTTGATCCGTCATTAAGCCAACCCTCCCTTCCGGAATGCCGTCGCCTCCATCACTGGCCAGATCCCGACACAATCGCTGCGGCCAATCGCCGAATTGAAACAGAACCCTGATGCTAATTTCCATTCCCACTATTAAGCTGGGAGGCCGCGAGGCCGAAGAGGGCGCCTTCCAGCAGGTTACGTTCGATGAACGCCCCGCAGGCTTCCAGTTTGGTGTATTGCAACAGCACGTAGTCACCCGGTTGAATCCTCACACGCTCCGCCGGATTGCGCAGGGCATGATAGAGATTCACTTGAATCGGCACCTGCGTTCCATCGGGCATGGGCCGTAAGATGATGGCGTTTGAAGCACTGATGGTCACATCGTTGTTGAGTGCGGAGGTACCGCCGATCTGACGGGACGATCCCTGCGAACGTCCCTGTCCCTGGGCGATGGCGATCGCACCGAGGATATCAACATCGTAGTCACGCGGGAGGGTATATTGACCACCGCCCAAGAGGCCGCCGGTATAGAAGACATCCGTGTCGCGGGACTCGATGAAGATGATATCGCCGTCGCCCAGCGTGATATCGTGTTGATTAAAACAGACCTGCTCGCCCGGCTTCAAACGGATCGGAATCCGCACGATCTCGGGATTGTCGATCGTCGGTATCAAATCCTCGTTATAGCTGTCGAAGTAGGCGGGAGTCGGAGCACCAAACATCTGATGGCCCGGAGCGAAATGCTGCGTGCCGTCCCAGGGGATGACCGGTGATCCCGTCACTTGCCCCGGCTGCGGATAGGCATCCAGCGGCGACATTCCCGGGAGACCAATCTCGGGCTGTGGTTGCAGAGGCGGAACCTGCGGGGACATCCCTTGGAAAGCGGCGGCCTGCACACTCAAATCCGTCCTTATTGAATCCGTGCGGGCGGAATCAGTGCGAGTAGTGATTTCCGACCGGGAATCGAAAGGACGTCCCTGCACGAAAGCCGGACGGGTACGATCGGCTGGACTCTCGAAAACCGGTGCCGAGAAGCCGTTCATGGGATGGGCGGGCATAGGGTTAATAGGAGGCTGGTTCAACGCGGGGGACTGGCCGATCGTCGGATCGCTGAAGCCACCCTGCGGTTGACGGGCCTGTCGATTGACTCCGTTCCAATCGAGAGACGAGTCGACTTCCGGTGCTTGACCGCGGATTGCCAGCTTCTCGGATTGTCCTCCGGCACGGCTCGCCTTGTTCCGACTGCGAACCTGCTGATCAACAGGCATGCCATGTATGGAAGGGCTGGAGGGGCCCGCATGGCGTGCCCGGATGACATAGATCGCGTTCTCGGCATCGAGCCCCGGCAGACCGCCGGTATCGGCGAGGGCGTGCAGCACGTCGTTCTTGTAGGCGGGCAAGGCCACGATCTTGCCGCTCCCCCGCTTGATGACGCCCAGATTGAGCTGGCCCTGGCCGGAAATCGAGTTTTGCTGGCTGGCTTCCTGACGAATCACGAGAACGCGATAGAGACGCGGCTGTTGGAGCGCGAGGCTGATCCGCTGATGAGGCTGCAGGATCTGCTGGGGCGTCGAATAGGCCCGGCGGACAGCTTGTTCGGCCTCGATAATCGTCAAGCCGCGAACGGAAAGCGATCCGATCACGGGCAAGGAAATCGTGCCGTCCTCGCGCACAGGCATGGGATAGCCCAGCGAGGGGGGGACGTCGTTGGTCAGGGGGAAGTGGACGGGAGGAACATCCTCCTTGCGGCCCAGCAACCCTTCGATATAGACACCCAGCACGTCGCCGCTATCAAGTAGATAAGCAGCAGGAACTGGCTGACGCAATAGTGAGAGGTCGATCGTGCGCTGATCGGCTCGCGAGGGACCACGCAGTTCGTCGGGTAGATAGCGCGCGGGGACACCAGCCATGGGGCGGAATGCGGCGCAACCGTTAAACGACAAGACGACGAGGGCAGAGAGGATCATCCATTGTGTGAGTGTCCGCTTCATCGCTGCACACTCCTTGGATTCGAGACCCCGTAGGCATCGTTGACGGATCGACCAGGTGGCGGCCCGTAAGGCCGAGTCGCATCCGTCATCTCCCGCGAATTGGGCGCCGAGAACCCACCTGAAACCGCCGTGGTGGCACCAAAGGGAGCGGGCTGTGGATATCCACGTGGCTGCGACGGGGTGAACTGGTTTTGGCTTCCAACAGGCGGTTGCATGGCACCGGCAGGAGCGCTATAGGATGTCGGTTGGATCGTCGTATCGGGCCAGTCGCTTCCCCGCTGTGTAGTGTTCCAATCGGGATGGGCGGGTGGCGATGTCGGCTGGAGCTGCATTTGTGGCGACGGTGGCATCTGAGGGATTGGCAACTGATAAGAGGGCATCTGGGGAGGTGGCATGTTGGGCGGCGGCTGGACGGACATCACCGGTGCGGCTTGCGGTGCGATTACGGGGGGCTGGGACCAGCCACTGCCAGCCATGCCGCCGGTATTGCCCCCGCCGTGCTGTTCTTCCGGCGTGAGATAGGGTTTGTCGGTCGATGCCACGCGATTGAGTTCGGCCGCTTGGCTACTTGTGGCATAGTCCAAGCCCGTGGCATAGCCATCAAACCACTCCTCCACCAGCGGTCGACCGGCTCCCGAGCGGTAATAGGCCTGCCAGTAGCGGGAGGGTGCGACGGCGGGGACGGCTTCGGGTGCGCCCATCGCCACATCTTCAAAGGCCTGCTCGAAGCCGCGACGGAAGTCCTTGGTCACCGGTTGGCCGCAGTTCGCGGCGTAGGCTGCCAGATGACGACAGGCACATTTTTTGGCCGTGTGCTTGGTGAGCATGTCATCAAACCACGGCATGTATTTGTGGTGCAGGTGCATACTGGAAGGGGTGCAGTCGATGCAGCCGTCCGGCGAGACCGTCGCGCAGCCGCTGACGCACACCCCCAGGCAGCCGGCGAGCGAGAGACTTCTGATCAGCCGGTGCATGTTCCCATCCAACAACAGTTGTCGCCGGGTGCGAACGGGACGCCTTGGGTCGCTTTCACAGCGTGACCCGCCTCGACCCGTCAGCCCCCACTTCCCTGAAGAGTTTGTTTCTCCCGTACGAAACAGCCCACCCTCAGGGCGCGCCGCGTCGGACAGAGATCGATTTCATCAGCTCTGGTATCGGAGACCCACGCGCCGGAAATGACGATTTTTCCGGATTTCTCGAATGTGCCGGGAAATCAGGGACTGCCGACTATCAGCGTAACCCATTTAATTCATTTGGGTTACAAAAAGGGATCGGTCTCGCTGAGTGAGGCCCTTGTTTTCCACATGCTGAAAAACCGGCAGACTACTTCGCGGGTTGGCCCAGCTCTTTCGCTCGGGATGTGGCCGCGACCACCGCGTTCATCAGTGCCGCCCGCAGGCCGCCGGCTTCGAGCGCGTGCAGGCCGGCGATGGTCGTGCCGCCGGGGCTGGTGACGGCATCCTTGAGCACACCGGGATGTTCCCCCGTTTCCAGCACCATCTTGGCGGCTCCCAAAAGCGTCTGGGCGGCCAACCGGGTGGCCGTGGCCCGCGGCAAGCCCACGCGGACGCCGCCGTCGCTCAAGGCTTCGATGATCTGATAGACGTAGGCCGGGCCGCTACCAGACAAACCGGTGACGGCATCCATGAGCGTTTCGGGCACTTCCTCCGCCACGCCCACGGTCTCCAACAGTTGACGCACGATCGCGGCGTCCCCGGGACTCGTCGCCGAGTGGGCCAGCGCCCCTTTCGAGAGCGTGAAGGCGGAAGCACCCGCCCCCACGAGTGCGGGCGTGTTGGGCATGACACGCACAATGCGGCCCGCACCACCCAGGCCCGCCTCCAACGTGGCTAGCGTGATTCCCGCCGCGATCGAGATGACGAGCTTTTCGCGGCTGGCGGGAACGTCCGCCAGATTTTTCAAGACGGCGGCCATGGCCTGCGGCTTCACCGAAAGGAAAATGACGTCCGCCTCCTGCGTCAGACCGGTGACATCCGCCATCACACGGCCACCCGTCGACTGCACAAACCGCTCGGCGGAGGCAGGAAGCACATCGTAAGCCAGCAGTTGTTCCGGCTGAACCATTCCCGCCGCGACAAAGCCCTTCGCCAGAGCTGTCGCCATTTGACCGGAACCAATAAAGCCGATTTTTCCGGAGAACATGCTGCTGAGACCTGCTGAAAGTGGATGACATGGCCGTATCATGGTGGGGCGATGTCGTGTCGCCGTTGGCAAGGCAGCGTATCACAGAGGCCAGCGGCTTGTCTTGGATCCGTCGGTTTCGCCGGGTGCCGAAACTCCAATTGCGACAGGGAACGGCGCGGGTTACCGTCAATGGGTTGTCGAGTTTTCCTTCACAGGATGATCCGCTCACGGGAGCGAATCGGTTTTGGCCGGAGATGCCTGATGCGATTGGCTTTCAATTTTACGCGACCATTCCCGCTCACCCTGGTGATCCTGACCGGCGTGGCGCTCGCGCTATCGTCTGGAAGTGTCGCCTTCGCCGACAAGAAGGATCCCCAGGTCCGTCTAAGCGCCCTCAAAGGGCTCGACTGGCTGGCCTCGGAACAGCATCGCCAGGGTTACTGGGAAGCCAACGGCGGGCAATACCGCGTCGCCATGACGGCCCTCGCCGGCAACGCCATGCTCTGCGAAGGGAGCACCACCACCCGAGGTAAATACGCCAAGAACATCAGTCTCGCTGTCGACTACCTGCTGGAGATGTCCCAGTCGAACGGTCTGATTGGATACAAAAACGATTATCATTATACCTATGGCCACGGCTTCTCGATGCTCTTCCTCTCGCAGGTCTTCGGCGAGGAGGAGGATGCCCGTCGCCGGGATCGACTTAAGGAAGTCCTCACCAAGGCCGTGCAGTTCTGCGGCGAAGCCCAGACGGCCGCCGGTGGTTGGGGCTATGTCTCCGCGAAGGACGGCAACGACTTCGACGAAGGCTCGACCTGCGTGACGCAGGTGCAGGGACTCAGGGCGTGCCGCAACTCGGGCATTCCCGTGCCAAAGGAAGTGGTCGACCGCGCGGTCGAATACATCAATAAGTGCACCGCGTCGGATGGCGGCGTGCAATACAGCATCCGCGGCGGCGGCTCACGCCCGCCGATCACGGCCGCCGCAATTGCTTGCCTCTTCAACTCGGGCGAAGCCAACGACGACGCACTGGCCAAGAAGCTCCTCAAGTATTGCGAAGAGAAGATCGTCGGTTCGGGGAATCAATCCCAATTCTTCGGCCACTGGCACTACACCCACTATTACTACGCCCAGGTGCAATACCGGCTGGGCGATGAAAAGTGGGCCAAGTACTTCCCCGAGATCGCCAAGGAAATCATGCGGAAGCAATCGGCCAACGGCGCCTGGAAGGAAGGCCACGTCGGCCCCGTCTACACCACCGCCATGAACTGCACGATCCTGCTCATCGAGAACGGCTATCTGCCGATCTATCAGCGATAGTTGGGTGCCAAAATAGGCCTGTTTTTGAAGGTGGCGATAACTCGGTTTAAGTGCCGACCATCTGCACTTTTTTCATGTTGAGAGAAAGTGGCAAGACCATCCCGTGAGCCAGCTATTGCATCAATGCCTAACCAAGGCGACCATTGCGGAAGGCGATCAGCGGCAATACGGCCCTCGATGGATCACCGCTCGACGAGGTAAGCTTCAGGTGTTTGATGACCACCTGCACTGCGGCCACTGGAGCATTCCCTACCCTGAGATCACCGATGCCGTCTTGTACTCGTTTCGTTCAACATTCCTGAGGATCCCCGGCTACCTACTCACGGTTTCAACGGCCGAGAAAACATATCATTTCGGCCTGAATGGGTGGGGAAGCTTTTGGAAGAATGATTTGCCATTTCCTGTTCGACGAGAACAGGGAAAGTTGCGGTACACATGGTTCAGCATTGCCGTGCGACTACTTCTGTTCTGCTATCTCATCTATCTGCTGGGAATGTGGATTTTCAGATTGAAAACAGGCGAGTAATTTCGCTGAACTGACAAATCGCCACTGGTGATCACGGATTTTCCTCCGCCGCACTGCTTCCAATTGCGGACCGTACTCATGGGCCTTGATGAGAGTGCCGTCGCCGAGATGGGCGCATTTTAGAGAATTGGAAATCAGCTATGGATGACCGTGCCCAATTCGCCGTCGGTTGGGGAACACTCTCGCTGATCAACGCGGGCCTGGCCCGCGCCTACGACCGCAGTGGCCTCATCTGGTGGCTCCTCTCCCTCCTCCTCGGCCCCATCGCCACCTTCCTGCTGGTGATTCTGGGGAAGGCGCGGCCGTATGTTTGAAGTGAGGTGAGCCATCATC
>PNLE01000090.1 GCA_013822855.1 Planctomyces sp. | reverse complement strand
ATGCCGTGGACCGCTTTATCCCGGCCGCCGATGACCAGCACCCTCTCGCCCAGCGCCGCCGAGGAATGGAAGGGGAACTCCTTGTCGCTCGGCTTGTATCGCCATGCGACCTTGAGTTCCCGCCAGTTGACCGCGACCACCTCGCT
This sequence comes from Planctomyces sp., assembly GCA_013822855.1. Classification (GTDB taxonomy): domain Bacteria; phylum Planctomycetota; class Planctomycetia; order Planctomycetales; family Planctomycetaceae; genus Planctopirus. Next base: position 18,022 of record PNLE01000090.1, on the reverse strand, counting down.
GGCGTAGGTCCCCACATAAAGCAGATCGCCTCGGATGGCGGGCGAGGCGATGAGGTAGGTCGCCAGCGGCAGGTCGGCGATCTGCTTGCCGGTTTCGACATCGATCCGCCGCAGATGCTCGTCGCAACCCGCGATGAAGGCCGTGTTCTCCGCGATGCCAGGCGTGCAGTGGACGTAGCCGTCGGTCTCGAACTTCCACAGCCGCGAACCATCATCCAGCTTCACGCAGTGGAGAGCGTTGTCGTACGAGCCGAAGAGGAGTCGATCGTTCATCACGACCGCGCCGCTGTAGATCTCGCCCTCGGTCTTGTATATCCACTTCTTCTTCCCCGTGGCGGCGTCGATGGCGTGCATCAGGCCGTCCTCGTCGCCCGCATAGACGACTCCCGCATGCACGGTGACGGGGGCTTTGAAGCCGGGGGCGAAGCTGTTCGAAGGGATTTCCTCGATCGACTGGTAGGCCCACTCTTTCTTGCCGGTTTTGAGGTCGAGGGAGGTGATGTGGCCAGAAAGGGAGGGTGCGTAGACCTTGCCGCCGGAGATCGCACAGGTGGCTTCGACCTGATCGCCGAGGTTCACTTCCCAGAGGAGTTCGAGCTGGGCGGGCAAGGTGCTGGTGGCGACCCCAGTCTGCTGAAGGTTCTGCCGATAGCTGGGCCAGTCGGAAGCGGGTTTGGCCCCGGCGAAAGGGGCGGGCTTCTCGTCGGCGGACACGGGAGGCATCGCGCCGAGTGCAAGCGAGGCAACGAGCAAAACACGCGAGGGCATCAAGCGGAGTAGGCGCATCGATAAAGTTCCTCAAGACTCGCCGCATCGACGGGCCGGGGGTTGAACGTGCCGGTCCACTGCGTGGCGGCGGCCTGTGCCAACTCCGGCAACCGGCTTTCCTCGACACCCAATTCCACCAGGGAAACCGGCTGACCCGATTGGCGGACGACCTGCGTCACGAACCCGGCGAGAATCTCGCCGGCACTCGACAACGGGCCACCGGGCCCACTCGCCGCAGCGATGGCCGCCGCCGGAAGGGTGGAGACCAATTCGGCGTAGAGATCGTTCACCACTTCGGCATTGAAGCGGATGACATGCGGCAGCAGCACGCCGATGGCGACGCCGTGGGTGGTGCCGTAGGTGGCGGTAAGCGGGTTGGCCAGGGCGTGCGTCGCCCCCAGCATCGAGTTCTCGATGGCGGCCCCCGCCCAGTGGGCGCCCAGCAGTGCCGCACCGCGGGCTGCGAGATGATCGGGCCGCTCGAGCACCACGGGCAGCGCTCCCGCCAGGAGGCGGAAGGCCCGGCGGCTGAACGATTGCGAGACGCTGTTCCGCTTCTTCGTGACATGTGATTCGATGGCATGGCTGAGGGCGTCGATCCCCGTGGCGGCCGTGACGCTGCGCGGCATGCTGAGGGTCAATTCCGGATCGAGGATCGCCACCCGGCACGAGGCCCGCTTGTCGCCGCAGGCCATCTTCACATGGGTGACGGCATCCGAGATGAGGGCGAACGACTGGGCCTCGCTCCCCGTCCCGGCGGTGGTCGGGGCGACGATCAAGGGGAGCATCGGCCCCTTCGCCTTGCCGACACCCCAGTAATCCTTCATCGAACCGCCGCCGGTGAGGACGAAGTTGACCCCCTTGGCGCAGTCGATGCTGCTTCCTCCGCCCACCGCGACGAGAAAGTCGGCCTGGGCTTCGCGGGCCACCTTGACGCCCGCGTCGACATCATCCGTCGAGGGATTGGGTTGCACGGCACTGAAGAGCGTCGTTTCGATCCCCGCCGCCGTCAGGCTCTGGAGGCAGCGGTCGATGTGCCCGGTCGCCAGGATACCGGGATCGGTGAAGAGCACCACCCGCAACGCGCCGTACTCGCGGGAGAGCGCTCCCAACCGGTCGATGGAACCCGGCCCGTAGACGACGCGCGTCAACGGGTCGTAATCGAACGGTTCGAGAAGTTCCCGCGGGAATAAATCGTGAGTCATACCGGAGTGTTTCCGCCGCCTCTGGTCGGGTGTGGTCATCGCCCCGGTGGGGTTGGTCGTCTTGATTCCCGGCGTTTTCCTCAACGCCGGGAATCTGCCTTTTTTTAACGAGCGGAAAAGCAGAGAAGCGAAAATGCCGGAGCAGGAGAAGATTAAAGGCAAATTCCCGGCGTCCAAGGCAGACGCCGGGAATTGAATCGCTCGCACCGAACTAATCCGCCACTTCATCGTTCCGCGGCGTCTCCTTCACGCCCCCTTCGAGCTTCGCCCCTTCCTTGATGGCGAAGAGGGTCGACTTGTTGGCGATGTAGAGCACATCGCCAGCGACGACGGGGGTCGAGTAGATCGCGTTCGACATGTTGATCTCGCCGATCAGCTTCATTTCTTTCGAGAGTTCGAAGATCGAGATGTCGCCGTCCTCGTCGCCGATGTAGACCCGGCCTTCGACGATCAGCGGCGAACCCCACGAGGCGGCGAACATGTCGTGCACCCAGTAGACCACCGGCTTGCCGTTGGCGTCGACCTTCTTGGCGTCGAGGCAATGGAACAGTCCGCTGAAATCGGCCACGAACAGCAGGTCGTCCTTGATGGCGACGGTGCCGCAGGTGCGGTGCATCGTCTCCTCGAAATCGAACTTCTTGTTGCCGTTCTTGTCGATCTGGTCGTAGTGCCAGACGACGGCGGAATTGGGATTGGGCTTCTCGGTCTCGCCCTTCTTCGGCTCGACGGCCTGCAACCGGCGGGGAGCCAGCGGCTTGCCATCCTTATCGAAGGCGAGTGTCGGGCTGACATCGCCGCGCTTCTTGGGGTCAAGGCAATAGAGGTGGCCCTGGCCTTCACCATGCTCGGGATCTTCACCCACGCCCACGTAGACATGGCCGTCGTAGTAAACGGGAGTGGCGATGATGTGGTTCCGCGTCGCCCGGCCGCCCAGCAAATAGAGCGATTCCTTGGGGTTGGCGTCGAACTTCCAGAGGAGCTTCGACTTGCCGGCCCCATCCCCCTTGGGATCGAAGCTGTAGACCCAGCCATCGCCGCCGCCGAAGACGACCTGCGCCTGTCCATCAAGCACAAAGTGGCAGGGGCTGGACCATTGGCCGTGAAGGATGTTCGAGCCGGGGCTGTCATCGGTCCACAGCACCTTGCCGGTCGCCTGGTCGAGGGCGATGAAGCTGGGGGCATTCGGCGCGGGAAGGTTAATGTGCGATTCATCGACACCGTTGGAGGTATTGACGAACAGCACTCCGTCGACCGCCGTCAGCGAGCAGTTGCACATGTTGTGCTGCGACACGCCCAGTTGGCCCATCATGTCGACACGCCAGATGATGTCCGCCTCGTCCTTGTTCTGGTTCGGCTCCGAGGTGTAGGGCCCGTCGTTCTCACCGTCGTGGAAGCCTTCCGCGTCGAGGCAGAGGACCTCGCCCCGGTTCGAGACATACCACATCTTGTCCCCTTCGCCATAAACGGCGGCGCACACGCCCTGCAGCGGCCAGTCGTGCACACGGCCCGTGGGGAGCTTGGGATTGCTGTGCTGCCAGAGGAACTTGCCGGTCTTCTCGTCGAAGCAAACCAGCGCGCCGAGGTCGACGTTCTTGGGGTACCGCTTGATGTAGCCGTAACCGTTGTTGGTGCCGACGTAGACCTTGCCGTTGGCGATCACGGGATTGCCGTAGGTCTGGGAACCCAGTGGCGAGGCCCAGAGAATGTTTTCGCCCGTTTCGACATCCCACTCGGTGGGGATGTTCTTCCCGTCGGGGGTGTTATTGCGATAGGTGCTGCCTCCCCACTGCGGCCAGTCCTTCTTGTCGACCTTCCGCGTGGCGATCTCCTTGAGGGCCTCGGCCGTGGGATCGAACTTGGTGCCGGAAGGTTCCGAGGCGAACGCGGGAATGGCGTTCACTGGAGCGGCGAGGAAAGTTGCGGCGAGGGCCAGTGAAAACAGACCGTGACGCTCACCGGCGGCGTGCATCATTTCCAACAGTGAAGAGACAAATCCGGAACGTGTCATGCTGAAGATTCCTGAGACTGGCGGCAGGGCCAGAGGCGGGTCGGAGAGGTTTGTGGGGAGTGGTGTTGGGTATTGCGTGTTTGGTTTTAATGTCGAACGGCCCGATCAACTCCGGGGCGTGACCTTCACATTATCGAAGAAGATTTCCGTGTCCTTGGCGTTGCCGAACAGGCCGGGGCTGCCGCTGAAGTTGGCGGGCTGGTCGACCCATTCGATGGTCCACGCCTCGGGTTCGGGAGCATCCTTCTTCCAGACCTTACCGCGAACCTTCGAAGCGGGAGCTCCGTCTTTCTCGACGATGTCGACTTCCATCTTGATCGTGTACCAGGTGTCGGCCTGCCACTCGAAGGGGACCATGTGCACCTTCTGATCGTGGGGATACCACGAATAGGCCTTCACCTGCTGGCTGGCACCCATCAGTTCCACGCGGTACCGCTGGTTCATGACACCGATATCCGGCAGGCGGGAGTTGGGATCGGCACCAGCGGCGAGTTCCAGCGGAGCCGACGCGACATCGGCCTGGATCGTGTAGTGCGACATCTCGGGCCGCCCGATCCATCCCTGGCTGCGCGTTCCCTTGGGAATCGTCGTGATCTTGCAGAGGACGCCGTTCCCTTCAACCTTTCGCGGCCCCTTGGCCACCACGAGGATCGTCCCCGTCTCGGAAGTACCCACCCACTTGAAGCTGGCGATGATCCCTTCCCGCTTCAGAATCTCCAGAGCCGGGTCGAGCTTGGCCTGTGACAGTTCCTGCGTGGTCAGTTCCTCGAGAAGTCCCAGATACCGTCGGAACGTCGTCCAGGGCTGCACGGGAGTGCTGTCGTCGATCTTCAGCTGATCCCGGCCGAGGTTGCTGAACTGCGTGGTGAGGTAGACATAGCACTTGGCGGCGAGGACGTTCTCCGCATAGAGCTTCTTCCACAGGTCGTAATCGATGCCGATGTGACGGTACCGCATGCCAATGCCGGTGACCGGCACAATGCCATCAGAGAAGTTGAACTCCAGCGGCAGATCGGGGATCACGCGGACGCGGGCGGCGGTCGCCATTTCGCCCACTTTCGCCGTGATGATCGACGATGTGTTGCCCGCGTCGGCCAGGACGCTGAATTCGCCATCGGTGTCGATCTTGCCGGCACCAGCCACCGTGAAGGCGACTTCCTTCTCTTCCGCCAGCCGCAAGTATTGGCCCTTGGCGTTGTACAGCAGGACCTGGAAGGCGATCTTCTGGCCGGGTTTCATCAGGACCTCAGCCGGAACAATCGTAGCCGAGGCGGGCTTGTCGTCTTCGCTGACGGCCGTTTCCACCGCGACGGGCGGGATGGCATCGTAAGTGACATCGGGAGTCGCGCTGCCAATGCAGTACATGGTCGTGTCGGTCGTCACATAGAGCCGCCCATCGGCGATGATCGGCGAGGCGTTGACCTCGGCGTCGAGCCGCATCGAATGAACTTTCTTCAGGCCCTTGGCTTCATCCGGTTCGAACGTGAACCAGCGGCCTGTTGCATCGACCGCGTAGATCTTGCCATCGCCGTAGACGGCACTGGCGCGGGCCATGGTGCCGATCTTCTGCTTACCGATCAGTTTGCCAGTCTTGAAGTCGACCACGAAGAAAATCCCACCGTCGTCGATGGCGTAGACGCGATCATCGATGACAATCGGAGCGCACTTTCCGATGTATTGCTCTTTGTTACGCCAGATTTCACCGGCCTTGGTGAGGTTGCCGGTCTTGCTGGCGTCGATCGTGAAGAGGGCCCCCATCTTGGTGTCATCGAGGTTCTCGTCGCTGTGACCGCAGATGACGGTGCTCCCCACGACCACCGGCATCGTGTTGATACCGCGGGGCGAGACATCGTAGTTCCACAGCTGCTTGCCCGTGCGCGGCTGGAAGCCGTACATGCTGCCGTCGCCGGCCCCCATCACCAGTTGAGCCTGGCCATCGATCACGGCGAACGTGGGGGTGCTGTAGGTCGTGTCCTCGGGACGGAGCTTGGTGGAGACCAGCCAGACGAGTTCGCCGTTCCGCTGATCGAAGGCCATCAGGCGATGGGCGGGTTGGGCGTTGTCTCCCCAATTGATAAGGACGCCGCCGATGATCACCAGATGTTCGAAGACGATCGGGAAGTTGGTCCGGCCGCCATATGTGGTCAGCATGCCGTACTCTTCACTCATCGAGCGCTGCCAGACGGTCTTGCCAGTCTCGGCGTCGATCGCCTGCAACAGGCCGCAGACACCCAGGGCGAAAACTTTGCCCGACGCGGGATCGCCGACCACGCTCGACCAACCCACTCGGGTGTCGGGCACATCGGATTCAAAGACGTTGAAAACGTTTTCCCAGATCTTCTTGCCGGTGGCCGCATCGACGCAGATCACCTTTTCGGCTTCTTCCAACGTGGCGGGCTTGTGCCGCACGAGGGAATAGAGCTTGCCGTTCATGACGATGGGGGTCGACCGCCCGGCGAGTTCATCATTCTTCCACAGCACGTTTTCGCCATCGGGCGACCAGGTCGCGGGCAGGTTCTTGGCCCGCGAAATCCCGTTCATCTCCGGCCCGCGCCAATGTGGCCAGTCGCCGGTGTGAATCACTCCGACCGGGCTGTGGGCCACCTGCCGGTTGGGATTGCCGGACGGCTTGTCCGTTTCTGCGGGCGACTTTTCATCGGCGGCCAGCGTCAGCATCGGGAACGAGAGAATCGCGACAGCGAGCAGTCCCTGGGTGAGTCGAGAGATCAATCGGGTACGCCCTTCCTGGTGGTGAATCGTGATGACTGGTCGAGTGGCTGCATTCATCAACGACTGCTCGCGCCACTTCAACCTTTCAAATGCGGGTCGGTGAATCCGGTTTCAAATCAGCCTGAGGATGGCTGTCTTGATTGGCAAGTCCCAAGAGGATCTTAGCCGGGCTTTTTCAAATCCAGTTTTGCGACGGAAGACCGCCAAATCCAGCAGCATCTTCAGGCAAAGCCTCTACGTTGTGGCGATGCGATCCATTGGAAAACAATTCCTCTCCGAGGATTTCATCCACAGGAAAGGGACAACTCGGCGATCCCTCAGAGTTCCGCGACGCCTGAGAAACTCAATGCTCCCCAAGGACTGGCTGAACGGCTCAAATCGACCGACATCCTCACAGAGTAAATCAATAGTTGTTTCCACAACTGACAGTTCGACCATACCGGAAGACTCTTGGACGGGCAAGCTGCAAGTTTGTCCCATGCCGGAAAAGTCATAATCGCAGAGGGGGCGGCCCAAGTGCTGGCTTGAACCTCTCCTGAAACGACAACAGCTATGCCACCGAAGGTCGGTGGCATAGCTGTCACATGTTCAAGGGCTCGCAGGACATCCCGGTTCGCGACGCCGAATTACGCCGAAGCCCGCAGGGCCGCCGTGCTGTCGCTCAAATGGTCGAGCAGCAGCTCGATGCGGGCTTCCAGTTCCCGCTGGGCTTCCCGTGTCCGTTCTTCCAGATCCAGGTGTTGATCGCGCAGCGCGTCGATCTCCTCCCGATCGATGGCCATATCGGAGGTGGCGAACGACACATGCCCCGACCCGACTTCTTCGCTGGATCCGGCGGCATGTCCCAGATCCGCCTCCAGGGCAGCCCGCAGCAAGGCCTGCACTCCCGATTCCAGGCGCGATGCGAACTTCGGCGCCGGCACGGCCACTGGCTCTTCGCCGGCGGAGTTCCAATCCATCATGTCGAACAACTCACGGATCTCGTCATCCAGCGAGGCTTCCGACGACTGTTCCAAATCCTGTGGGGCCAAACCGCGATTGGTGGTCAAAGCCACATTCCAGGTTTCCTGACCGAACTGGATCTCGTCACCATCCCGCAAGGCCAGCCGCTTGTAGGGCCTGCCGCTGATCATCACCGCCTCGGCGAACTCGGTGATCTCGATCCAGGCCGCACCGTCCTGCAGATGCACTGTCGCCGCGAAATCGGCGACTGCGGGATCGTGAACCACCAGATCGCACACATCAGCCCGACCGACGACGAAGCCGTCCTCGGTGATCTCCACTTCCCGCCCTCCCGAGAAGAGGGTGATCTTCTCAACTTTGACGGGTTCCTGACGCGGCTGTGCCAACAGATTCTGCAAGAGGGAATTCATGAAGCGACTCCAACATCCTGTTGGCCAGGGAAATCCGAAAGTGATTTTCGGAGGGAGCGGCTTTGTCATGGCCCGACATCCAGCCTCTCCTGTTAAGAAAATCGGCCAGCCGCAACAGTTCACTCCACGCCCGTCTGGGACATTCGCCGGTTCTCTACGGCGGAAACTGCCGATGATCGACAACTCCTGGGAGTTTGTGCCGCTTTCGTTGAGATTGACGCTACAATCCAGCGGATTGACGAGGGTTCCAGGCGATTGGCGGCGACTTTGCGGAATGGGGTACATCTCCGCGAAGCATTCCACTCAATTCCGTCAGTCGAGAGAGTAGGCGGATTCGAGTTGCCGGAGGGGGCCTGCCAGCCCTCTGATGAACTTGAAGTCGATTTCCCGGTTCGTCGCCGACTGGCTTCGACTTGTCGGCCCGCCCGCCTAGAATCTGGGCGTTGTTCTTCTAGGTGTTTCAGGTTTTCCATTTCGCCGTTGTGGATGCAGGTGTCTCATGCTGGCCCGTCGCGAGCTTTTCCCGAACATCATCGAGATGAATTACCAGTTCCGGCAGCGAATGGGCTGCTCGGTCTATGTCGTCCATGACCAGGGGGAGTGGGCACTCATCGACATCGGCTTCGAGGACAGCACCGACGAGATCGTCGATGCGATCCGCCAGATGGACTTCGCCCTCTCCCAGTGCCGGTACCTCATCTGCACGCATGCGGATGTCGACCACATCCAGGGAATGAAGCGGGCCAAGGAACTCTTGCCGCAAGCGAAACTGGTGGCCCATCCCCACGCCCGCAAATTGATGGAGGCCGGCGACCGCATCGAGACCTACGCCGAGATCAGCGCCCAGGGGATCTCGATCGATCTGGGGCCGATCCCCGTCGACGCATCGATCGACGAGGGGGACATCCTCGAAGTCGGCGGGTTGAAGCTCAAAGTCTGGAGCACACCCGGCCACGCGACCGGCCAACTCGCCTTCGAAATGGGGCCTTATCTCTTCTCCGGAGACAACATCTATCGCGACGGCGGCGTGGGCAACATCGACGCCCACCATGGTTCGGACCTCGTGGAGTTCATCAAGTCGCTCGAACGCATCCGCGACTCGAAGATCGAATGGCTCCTCCCCAGCCACGGGCCGGTCTTCCGCAAGCAGGCGGCCCACATCCAGAAGACGATCGACCGGCTCAAATCCTACTTGAACCTCGCCGACTTCGGCACCTGCGCCACCGGCTGGCCCCTCCTCCAGGAGTGGGAAGAAGAACTCATCCACGGCTTCGACCCCACCAAAGCCTGAAACGCACACCCATCTCAATCAGCGATCCGCGTGCCACTGCTGGCTCGCCAGCAGTGCTCCTCACCAATAGCCAAGAATCGTTTCTCTCACCAACCCCTCTTCACAACCAACAACCAACAAACCCAAAAAAACAACCCGGCAGCCGCTGTCACCAGCGACCACCGGGCCGTTCTTCAATCATCCCACGACCGATCAGGGCCGCGCGGAGACTCGCCATCGCCAGGTTTCCCTCGCATGGACATCACCCGCAGTCTTCAGCATTTCTTCGCCGGTTTCGCGTTTCCCCTGAAAGTCACCCGCTGTGATAGTCATCACAGCGAGCGGCGATTCTCAGGAGAAAGACTGCCTTCCAAACCGTTGCCCGGCGACTAGGAACAAATTCCCGCCACCTGACAGCCATCGTCAAACAGACCCAAAACCAGCTTCGTTTCTCGAATTCGAGCCGAGAGCGCCACAGGCCTCCCAGTCCGGCACCATCTTTCGACAGCGCCAGCAAATCACGGCCCTGATCCAGCCGCGAACCGAGGGGTCTTCTTCCGGATCGCAGGCCGGCACGAAGTGCCAACCCGCGAGGCATGCCCAGCGAAGCCCCTCTACCCTATCGCGACTCGATGCGCGGGATCCTTCCCCCAAGGGTCGCCACAACTCCGTGTGCCACTGCTGGCTTGCCAGCAGTGCTCCTCCCCAAGGGCCAACCCGCCCCGCAAATCTCATTGACGCCTTCCTCTTGGAGAACTTCGCGCCTTCGCGTGAGGCAAATCTTCTCTCAATCCGGAATTTCAACAGCACTCACGCGAAAGCGCGAAGATCGCGAAGAAAATGTCGGGCGTCGCATCAGCGGGTCGATTCTGAAGTTTTGTCACACCTGACGGCATCTGGACTTAATTCATATCCAGCGAACCAGAAGTTCCTGCCACCCGCCCACCTTCGCGGAATGATGAATAACCCTGCCGGGAATTCGCGAGGGCTAGTCGCGCTGCAGGTTTCGGATGCGGTCGGTGTAAAGGAGTTGATGCCATTGTTGGGCTTCGGCCCAGGTGCGGGGGAAGTCACCCCGTTCAAGGATCACCTCTTCGATGGCGGCCCGCATCTGATGAGCGCAGGTGTTGGGGCCGACAGGATCATGTTGTAGCCGATCGCACTAACAGATGTCACAATGCGTGAAAGCCCACACGAAGGCTTGGCCGCCCTCCACTCCGCCTAAGCTGGCAATGTGGGAATCAGCCGTAGTCACGAGCCGATGTCAACTCTTGGGCACGATCCCGCCATAGTTTGCGGTCTGCTTTTTCCGTACACCTTTAGTAGTCATCCTAATCGATTGATGGGATCGCGGCTTCTCGAAAGGTTTCCCAGCATGAATGCCGACGAATTTGTCACACTGCTGATGTCCCGTGGCCTTTTCTCGGACCTTGCGACACGAGTCTCTGAGCAATATTCGAACTGGGAAGCATTCAGTTCCGCGCCGCCATCCAAGCTGTCAGCTGATTTCAACTCTTCCGAACTCGAAGAGCTGAGAAAAGCGAAGTCGCGACGCGAGATTCCAAAGGCGACCGTCCAACGCTTGATTGAAGAGTGTGAGTTTAGATGCTGTTTGTGCTGGAACATTGATTCTGATGCTGGCGTGGTCATTCATCATATTCGACCGCACTCATCAACACCGGATGATAGGTACGAAAACCTCATCGTTCTTTGTGCCGACCACCATGCGAGAGTTCACACCACATGGGAGCTTGCACGCCACCCTTTTCCGCCTGAGCTGCTGAGGATCCGGAAAGACCGCTTTGTCGACGCGATTGCTGCATTTCGGATTGGACAACGGGTCGCTCCTGGCAGAGAAAAAGGCCATGAAGAAGGCCTCCTCGCTGCGCCACCAAAAAGTTCCCCATATTTCCTTGGACGGGATGCCGTCATCAAAGATATTGGTGAGCGATTGGCCACACCCAACAGTCGCTTGTCAATTGTCGGAATGGGAGGAGTTGGAAAAACTGCAATCCTCTTGAAGATTGCGCAAATGTACCGCAGTAGTTTTCCGGGGGGGATTTTATGGATAGAGATCAACGCTGGATTCAATGGTTTGGCAGATATCCTGCGGAAACTGATGAGGGAATTGGGGCGTGACGCGACCGGACTCGATGTGGAGGAACAACTATCGCTTCTCGCCAACATCCTTGAATCCCGTGGCTCGACCCTTGGTGAATCCCTGCTGTTGATTGACGATGCCAACCCGTCCATTCTGAAGGATATTGTCAAACTCGCAACTTACCTGCCACCGACAACCGCGGTCATGATAAGCACTCGTGACTTGAATGTTGGCGTTGCGATTGGAGCCATTCAGTTCAAACTCGATCCATTAGAACGAAGTCACAGCCGCAAATTGCTGGAGCGAATCTCAAATTCTTCTGCAGTATTAAAAGAGGTGGACTCAGTAAATATGCTACTAACACAACTTGGCGATCTCCCGCTCGCAGTTGAACTGGTTGGTCGTCAAATTGCAGTCCGTGAGCTAAAGCCTGGCTTTAGCATTGCTGCAATCTGCACCCGCTTGAATGAATTCGATCAGCAATTGCTTTCATTCCCTGGGCATCGAGAAATCGCCCTGTCGTTCGCATTGAGTTACGACAATCTTAGTGACGATGAGCGGTTTCTATTTCGAAGCTTGGGCGCTTTTGCTTCTGGACCGCTTGATGTTTCGTGTGTTGCTGCAATAGCAGGAGATCTTGACGAGTCCGTCGCCGAAATGACCATGGATCGCTTAGTATCGCTTTCGATTCTCAGTTGGGGAAACTCGCCAGGCGACTACCGAATACATCCGCTGCTTCACAAATATGCAGAATTCCAGCTCACGCATACTTCCGCCGTCGAGCACAAAATGGTGAAGCATCGTCATTCGCAGTTCTTTATTGATCTTGCAAAAGCAGCCGCCAAGGACATGCCTAGGGGGATGTCTCTGATTGATCGGTGTTTTGGGAATGTTTCGCGGGCTATTCGTCATGCGTCAGATTGTCGCGATCATAAGTCGATCGTTGAGACGGTGATGTGCCTAGTCATTGAAGCACAGTTCTTTTTCACTCTCAACCTAGACAATGAATCTATCCCACTTCTGGAACTCTCGATCGAGTCCGCGAAAGCGATTCGCGATCTAGACGCTGAATCGGCACAGCGAGGACACTTGGCATCCGCCTTCAGTCGCACAGGAATGATTGATAGTGCAGTGACGCAATATGAGCAAGCAATTATTCTCTCAAGAAAAACAGGCAACGACTATGACCTTGCCTCTCATCTCCAGAACCTTGGCTGTACTTTGATCAGCGAGGCAGCAAATTCCCACATGGCTGAGAAACTGCTCTATGAGGGATTGGAAGCCGCACAACGCTCATACAACAGCGATGCCGCGATTGGGTGCCTCAGTTCACTCGCGAGCCTTCATCGGCAAATGGGTAATCTGCAAAGTGCTGCCGATCTGTATTCAAAAGCACTTGCTTCCGCTCGTCTATTCAAGAATCGCTTAGCTGAAGGGAACAATCTTAGCAACCTTGGCTTAGTCGTTCACCAACTGGGGAACATTGTCGAAGCGGAACGAATGATTCGCGAGGCACTAGAGATAGCAGTCGAAATAGGGGATAAGCGAGGAGAGGGAAACCGTATCGGTCATCTGGGCGGTCTCTTGTTTGCAAAGGCAATGAATTTGCCGAGCGGAATAGAAAGATTTCTCGCGCTGGAGAGCTCGCGACAATATTGTTCATTGGCACGTGACATCGCACAAGCAACAAATGATTTTGAAAAAAGTGCTTGTTGGATGATGAATCTCGCGCTCATCGCTGCTTTGGAAGGTCGCATATCCGAATGCATCAAACGTTTGGAGGAAGTGTTAGGTCTCATTCAGGGCAGGGGATACGGCTTGTTGGAGGCTCAAGTGCACTACAACCTGGGAGACATGCTCGACCGATGCGGGCAAATTGAATCGGCATTGGCGCATTTCCACAAATCTTGCGTGACTCTCAAGTGCATGGGGTCCCCCATGGCTGCGCGGGCTGATGAACACATTCGACGATTGAATGCTACATTGTCTTCGATTAAACATAATTAAATGAGAATGCAGTGCAGTCACAAGGCTGAAACCCTCCTTGGGCTGTTTCAATCGCCAGCTTCCATGTGAAATAACTTTCTATAGCGGTGACCCAGATTAGTTCTGTTACATATCTGACATTCCGTGGTCGGTACTTCACATGACCTCCAAGGAATACTTTGAAGCGAATCGTTCCAATTTTGAATCGAGTATTGGCATTTTTGCGGTCTTCTTCTCACGGAAGAGGGGAAATGCAAATGCCCGGCGTTCAAGGCAAACGCCGGGCATCTACGATAGGCCTGGCCTAGAGCAGGTCGGTGGCGAGTTCGGCGAGTTGGGAGCGTTCGCCTTTTTCCAGTGTCACGTGGGCGTAGAGCTTCTGGCCCACCATGCGGTTGATGAGATACGACAGCCCGTTCGAGAGCGAATCGAGGTAGGGATGGTCGATCTGGTGGATGTCGCCCGTCAGGACGATCTTCGTCCCTTCCGCGGCGCGGGTGATGATCGTCTTCACTTCGTGCGGGGTCAGATTCTGCGCCTCGTCGACAATGAAGAAGACCCGCTGCAGGCTGCGGCCGCGAATATAAGCCAGCGGCGTGATCTCCAGCCGGTGCTCCTCCTGCATCTGCTGGACAAGCTTGGCGGTATCCCCCTCGTGGTTCTGGTGCTTGATGACCGAGAGGTTGTCGAAGAGCGGCTGCATATAGGGATCGAGTTTCGCGCTGATATCCCCCGGAAGATAGCCCAGATCCTTGTTGGAGAGGGGGACGACGGGCCGGGCGAGGAGGATTTGCCGGTACTTGTTGCGGCATTCGAGGGCGGCGGCGAGGGCGAGGAGCGTCTTGCCGGAGCCCGCCTTGCCCGCGATGGTGACGAGCTTGATGTCGTCGTCGAGCAGTGCCCGCAGTGCGAAGTGCTGCTCGGCATTGCGGGGGATGACGCCGAAGGCGCTGGTCCGTTCGACGCGGTGGAAGGCGTTTTCCTCCGCGTTGTACATGGCGAGGACGGAGCGGGAGCCGTTGCGGAGGATGAAGTTTTCGTTCGCGCGGGGCGTGGTCACCTCCGGCAGATTCTCGGCGGAGACCTTGCCGCCATCGACATAGAAGGCCGAGACGCTCTCGCAGGGCATGTTGATGACCAGCCGCTTGCCGGTGTAGAGCTTGTCGAAGCTCTCGACCTTGTCGGTCGAATAGTCCTCGGCGGGGAGACCCAGCGACTTGGCCTTCATGCGGAGGTTGGTGTCTTTGGAGACGAGGATCACGGGCCGGGGGGCGCAGCTTTCCTGGAGGGTGAGGGCCGCATCGAGGATGCGGTGGTCGGGGCCGTCGGAGAGGAAGGTTTCCCGCATGCGGGCGGTGAAGTTGCCGCGAAGGACGACGCGGATGGAGCCGAGACCTTCACCCAGTGATGCGCCGTCCACAGAAAGCACATCGCCCGCGAGTTCATCCAATCGACGGAGGAACGCACGGGCTTGAAAGTTGAGGTCGTCATTCCCTTTTTTAAAGCGGTCGAGTTCCTCCAGCACAGTGATCGGGATCGCGATGTCGTTTTCCTCGAAGTTCAACAAACAACCGGCATCGTGGAGGATGACGTTGGTGTCGAGGACGAAGAGTTTGCCTTGCGTCGAACTGTGCTCCAGTCGCATGCACTTCCCCTGTTGGTGACGAGCCGCATCGTGTCGGCCGGGCCATCCGGCCAGCGAAGGCCAGTATGCTCATGTGATCGTCAAATGGGCAACAGGGGATTTTGAGAACCGGTGAATTTCTGGCGAGACTTCCGGAAACACATGGGGTTTTCACCGGAGGTTCATGTCTCTTCACAAGCCAGGGGCAAGGCCCAAGTCATAAGCCGGGGGAAGGCTCGGGGGAGGTTGTCGCGAAACTGGTGGGAAGTGTGCCGCCCGTCTTGAGGAGATGTTCGGAGAGGGCGACGAGTTCCTCCGCGAGACCAGCTTGCCGCATCTGCTCGACCGCGAGATCGATGTCGTAGGTGGCGGTGCGGAAGTCGATGCGGCCTTCTTCGATGACGGCGTAGTGTGCGCCGGGTTGGCCGTTGCGGGGTTGGCCGACACTCCCGGGATTGACGACCTGCGTGCGACCCAGATCAAGATGGAGCGGGCGGTGGGTGTGGCCGACGCAGACGTAGTCTGCATCGATCATCGAAAGACGTTGCTGCCAGGAGGTGGGGTCGTCGGTGAGGTATTCATCCATGGGATCGCGCGGCGTGGCATGGACGAGGAAGAACTTCTTCCCATCGAGGTCGATGCTGCGGGTCAGCGGCATCTGCGAGAGGTACTTGCGGTGCGAGGCGGTGAGGAGCCGCTCGTTGATGTCGCGGGTGGCGGCGGCCAGCCTGCGAAGGGGTGAAGCTCCTTGCGACTGCACGCGCTGGGCCGTCGAGTGGTCGTGGTTGCCGCGAACGACGGCCGTCGACGAGTTGCGGATCCAGTCGACACAAGGGGCGGGATCGGTGCCGTACTCGACGGCGTCGCCGAGGAAGAAGCAGGCGTCGAAGGATTCCTTGATGGCCGAGAGGGCCACGAAATTCGCATGGATATCCGCGAGGAGCAGGATCTTCATGAATCGGCTTGCCGTTCGATGGGGCCATGTTCCCATGACGCCGGGAAATCCCCGAAGCGGGGAGGTTGGAGATCTTCAGGCGCCGGGCAGCTTGTTCGTGGGAGCGGGAGGAAGTTGCTGGCCTGTGAACCCACCTTAACTTTCGGCAAGCAGGCACTGCAACGGCTGAATGGCGAAGGATTTGGCGGCGTGCGGGAAATCGCGGAAAAGAGGTCGTGGCTTTTCCGCAGGGAGAAGAGTTAAGCTTTTGTTAGAGCGGGTGGAAAGTTGGATTGATCATGGGTTCCGTGGGGTCGATGGCTGGACGTTGACGGGGTGGTTTCATGAGCGGTCAGAGATCTCCACAAAAGCCGATGGAGGAGATGACTTTGCGGGACAAATGCCGCGAGGTGGAGCGTCTTTCTCGGGAACTGGAAGACCATTTGCAGCAGGGCTTCGTTCCGAAGGTTCATGAGCTGCGAAAGCTGTGCAAACCCCAGGAGGCCGACTTCGGCGGCATTCCGGACATCACGATCCGCAGCCAGATCCAGCAGGTGCTGGCGAGCGAACGTTATACGGGCGAGATCTACGAGGCACTCGAACGCGGGTTGGTGCTGATCGCCGAAGATGTCAACGGCCTGCTGGAGCGGGATCACGCGACCAGTTGAAGCCGGGTGAGTGGTTCCCCGGTTCCATGATCGGCTCGGTTCTGTAGTACGCGGGTCTGCCAGGGAAACAACTTTTCGTGGCGCGGAAAGTGGCAGGAAATGGCCTTTTCCAAGGCGTGCGCCGATGCGGATTGCAGGATGTACAATTGGGTACATGGCTTTGATGCGCCCCTTGCAGCCTGCGAGACCCAAAGTACCCGGCGTTTTGGTACTGGAAGAACGTGATCTGGGCCGCCTCCGAAGTCGCCCGCTTTTGTAGCGAGGCGTCTCGGAAAAGCTCGGCGGTTTCAGTTAAATTCAATCTGGCTAACAGATTCCGAAACTGAGTGATGCGGGAAAGCGTGTTCTGTCCCACAGCTGTTATGAGTTGTGGCCCGGTCGGTTTCCCGCCGGGACGAAGGATCACGGCAGCCAGCGTTTGAGGGCCGAATGTTCACCCCGCCGGATGGCATGTCGATTGCACTCTCTTTCTTGGGGATTCATCCCCATTTGATGCACAAAACCAAAGTTTGGGATCATCAGTTGATGATGTGTGCACGTCACTTCCACCGATTTTTCACCACTCTTGAGAAATACACGGGAAGCGCTGAACTTTTCGCATGAATTTCTCGTCTTTATGCCGTTGCTGAATCAGAATTCAGGAGATGTCTGTTCCAACCGGGGTTCTTCCTAGTGGCGGATCGACTAAAATTCGGAGATCAGTAAATGCATCGAGGGGAAGCGAGAAGCGGCGATTCTGCTGGCTGAAGACACTTCCCCCGACCGTGCCAAATCTCCGTCCTCTCCGACACAACCGATTCCGGTTTCATATCCTGTGATGTCAATTTGGTAACCCGTGCCATCACTTCCGCAACGTGGAAGTGATGGAGACAGGCTCCAACGGTGGCCCAGATCGGGCTGGCCGTTGTGGTCCAGCGGTTGAAGTCAAAATGTGAAGGATTGTCCGATGCCGGATCGCGGCTCAACATCGCGTGCTGCTCAAGCGAGCGGAAGCGGTGGCGATGCGCGCGGGCACTCCTCCATCGAGCGGCGAAGGCCAGCTGTGACACCGACTCCTCCCGAGGCCGATCGCACTTCCGCCGAGGAACAGGCCGAGGCTGTGGAGCATGGTGGTTTTCCTTGGCAGGGAGACTTGTCTCCTGTCGAGCCGGAAACGGTCGTTCGCTTGCCCGTCTCCAGTGAAATTCACGGCGCGGCGACGAGTAAGGAAATCACGCGAGGCTCGTCGGGTGCCAGCGAGGGAAACGGTCGCTCGGTTCGGTCAACAACCCGCTCGTCCACACCTCCCGTGGCCGGAGCTCTGGCTCCTGTTTCTTCCCATCATGCGACGAGTGGCGTCTCCGTGGGGAGTTCAC
>PNLE01000089.1 GCA_013822855.1 Planctomyces sp. | reverse complement strand
CCAATCCCTCCAAGTGCCTTCGGCAGCGTTTCAACGACTTCCGGCGACTTTTGGAACAGCCTTGCAGCAGGTCATCGACCGTCTGATTTCTCCGCACAACGTACTCGGCGCGCTCCCATCGACAGGAAATCGTGAACGAGATTCCCAACTGTCTGGCGACGGCTTCCATCAAGTAGGTTTGAATCGAACCGATCGGCAGGTTCTTGAAATGGAATCCGTGCCATTGCCGCTGCTCCAATTGATGACGAAAGAGGGCACCAATCGCCCGCCGGGCATGTCGACAGGAGATCAGCCAACCGTGCTGGAAGACGTAAGGTGAAACCAATCCCGTGGCCACGGGGAAGGGACTGAAAATGCTCCAGGGCGAGACCTCGAAGAGCGACAACCCCAGCCACTCGCCGGTCCTCAAATCCTCCGCGATCAACAAGTATAGCCGCCGATCCGTCTTCATTTCCCGCAGCAAAGGTTGCACAAACTCGGGCGAGAGAAAGACGTTTGGCTCGATGGCGTTACTGGCCAAAGCACGCCAGCTGGCGACATCGGTGGCCGACGCATCGAGTGGATGCATCCTGCGGATGCAGTTCGGCCCAACGGATTGCGGCTCGGAAATTCCGGCGGGTTCTGGTGCGGCGACAAGAGACAATTCACCCACTCCGGACGAGATCGTTGGGCGGAAAAACATTACGATAACGACAGCTTGATACAGTGATCATCTCTCCAGCTCGGGCATCCTCAGGATCACTTTGGGTCAATCAACCTGACTTTCTCGAAAGCTAAGTCTCGTAATCCGGTAGAATCGTCAGATTCGATTCAATCTTTGCAGCGATTGCCTGCATAGAATTCACTTTGTGCAGCATCAGACACTGCAATGCTGACCCGAGACACTGCTTCCCTGAGACTTCAACAGAGTTCTTCACACCCCGGAGGTCACCATGTCTGCCACACTTGCGACTCCCCGCAAATACGCGGCACCTGCCATCAAACAAACTAAGCTCCTCATTGGTGGAGAATGGTGCGATGCCGCCGATGGCCGGACGTTCGCCACCTACAACCCTGTCAACGAAGAGAAGATCGCGGACGTCGCGTTGGCCGGAAAAGCTGATGTCGACCGCGCCGTCGCCGCCGCCCGGAAAGCCTTCGAATCGGGGCCTTGGCGGACGATGGATGCCCGCGATCGCGGCAAGCTGATCGGAAAACTGGCCGATCTCATCGAAGCCAACTTTGACGAGCTGGCCGCTCTCGAAACGCTCGACAACGGCAAGCCGATCCGCGACAGCCGCGGTGCTGATCTGCCACTGGTGATCGATTGCCTTCGCTACTATGCGGGCTGGGCCGACAAAATTGTGGGCCAGACAATTCCTGTTCGAGGAGATTACTTCACCTACACCCGCCGTGAACCGACTGGCGTCTGCGGCCAGATCATCCCGTGGAACTTTCCCATGCTGATGGTTGCCTGGAAGTGGGGCCCTGCGCTCGCCGCCGGCTGCACCATTGTCATGAAGCCCGCCGAGCAAACGCCGCTCACCTGTCTGCGGTTGGCCGAACTTGCGATGGAAGCCGGCTTCCCGCCCGGCGTGATCAACGTCGTCACTGGCTTTGGTGAAACGGGGGCCGCCATCGTCAAGCACCCCGATGTCGACAAGATTGCCTTCACCGGATCTGGCGAAACGGCCCAGCGGATCATGGTCGACGCCGCCGCGACGCTGAAGCGCATCACTTTCGAGCTGGGCGGCAAGAGCCCGAACATCGTCTTCGCTGACGCCAACCTCGATGCCGCCGTCGCCGGTGCCGAGTTCGGCCTCTTCTTCAATCAGGGACAATGCTGCTGCGCGGGCAGCCGGTTGTTCGTGGAAAAGTCGATCCACGAGGAGTTCGTCGCCAAGGTTGTTTCCCGAGCTAAGGCCCGCAAGCTGGGGGATCCGCTTGAACTGGAGACTATGCAGGGGCCGCAGGTCGATCGCGATCAGTTCGACAAGATCATGAAATACATCGAACTGGGAAAATCGCAGGGGGCAACCTGTGCCACCGGCGGCCACCGCGTGGGCGACAAAGGCTTCTACGTCGCGCCGACCGTCTTCGACGATGTCACCGACGACATGGCCATCGCCACCGATGAAATCTTTGGGCCGGTCCTCAGCATCTTGCCGTTTGAATCCATCGAGGAAGTGACTCGTCGCGCGAACGCCACGACCTTCGGCCTCGCGGCCGCCGTCTGGACGCGGGATGTGGCGAAAGCTCACCGCATCGCCCACAGCGTGCGGGCGGGGACAGTCTGGATCAACTGCTACGATGTTTTTGACGCCGCTGCCCCATTTGGCGGCTTCAAAATGAGCGGCATGGGGCGCGAGCTGGGAGAAGCGGCCCTCGCCAGCTATACGGAACTCAAAACGGTCACCATGTCCCTGAAGTGATCCGTCCTGGTATCAGAGTGGATTCGGGCAGAACAATTTTAAGGTCCGTCTCTTCTTGCCACTTTCAACCATCAACCATCCACTCACAATCAGCAAAGACAGCCTCACCATTGACGACAGCCCGCCAACAGTTATCCTTGCGGTGCAGTGAAGGAGAAAAGCCCTGAGCAAGTTTGTATTTTTTCACTGTGACCGAACCGGGGGCGATCGGAATCGACTGGATCGTTATACGGAATGGTGGCGTGTCGTGGTTGATCAGACGGCCACGTAAAAATCTGATCAAACAACAACTGCCAACACTGGCAACTACGCTCTGGCTGCCTAGAGATAGGCGTCCGCGACTGAGAAAGCCCCGTCAGCGGCGTTCAAAAGTCGTCTGTAAATACTGACTGGCCGGGGGTCAATGCGACCTACGCCCCCGGTGAAATTTGTGGGACGCTGGCACCGTAGAAGCCTTGTCCGGCGAGCTTCGAGGTGTGAGATTGATCAACGGACTACACACGTAGAGGCTGTTCCCGCGGCATCACAGGACGGGGGTTCAATTCCCCCCGCCTCCACTTCAAGCCCTGCGACCACTGAAGTGGTCGCAGGGCTTTTTTAATTTCTTAACCGGGGTCGCGTTGAACACGCGGTACGCTGAGGCCATGGAACCTCAACCGCTCGTCGACGAGATTCAGAATTACGCCCAGAACATCGTCGACACGGTCCGCGAGCCGCTGTTGATCCTTGATGCTACGCTGCGCGTCCAATCCGCGAACCGCGCGTTCTACCAGACGTTCCATGTTTCGGCGGGAGAGACCGAGGGCCGGCTCATCTATGAGCTGGGCAACGGCCAGTGGGATATCCCCGACCTGCGGACGCTGCTCGAGGACATCGTGCCCAAAAGCTCCGTCTTCGACGACTTCGAGCTGGACCACACCTTTCCGATGATCGGCCGCCGGGTGATGCTGCTGAACGCCCGCAAGCTCCAGGCAGGCCAGCACGGTGAATTGCTCGTGTTGGCGATGGAGGACGTAACCGCCCGCAAACGAGCGGAAGAAGCGCTGCTCGAAGCCGGGGCGCTGCAGAGCGCGATCTTCAACAGTGCGAACTTCTCGAGCATCGCCACAGACGAGAGGGGGGTCATCCAAATCTTCAACGTCGGTGCCGAGCGGATGCTGGGCTACACCGCCGCCGAGGTGATGAACACGATCACGCCGGCCGACATTTCCGACCCCCAGGAGGTGATCGCGCGGGCGAAAGCATTGAGCGCCGATCTGGGCACCACGATCACGCCCGGCTTCGAGGCGCTAGTGTACAAAGCGGCGCGCGGAATCGAGGACATCTACGAGCTGACCTACATCCGCAAGGATGGCAGCCGTTTTCCCGCGATGGTGTCGGTCACGGCTCTTCGCGACGCCCAGAGCGCGATCATCGGCTACTTGCTGATCGGCACCGACAACACCGCGCGGAAGCAGGTGGACGCCGAGCGGATGCAGCTTGACCAGCGCGTCCGCGACCAGCAGTTCTACACTCGCTCGTTGATCGAATCGAATATCGACGCCCTGATCACGACCGATCCGCGCGGCATCATCACCGACGTGAACAAGCAGATGGAGGCGCTCACGGGCTGCACACGCGATGAACTGATCGGCGCACCGTTCAAGGACTATTTTACCGACCCCGAACGAGCCGAGGCTGGGATCAAACTGGTGTTGGGCGAACGCAAGCTCACCGATTACGAGCTCACCGCGCGGGCGCGGGACGGCAAGGAGACCGTGGTCTCCTACAACGCCTCCACCTTCCACGACCGCGACCGGAAGCTGCAGGGGGTGTTCGCCTCCGCCCGGGATGTGACCGAACGCAAGCGGTACGAGGAATCCCTGCAACAAGCGAACCGCGCCAAGAGTGTCTTCCTAGCCAACATGTCGCACGAGATCCGCACCCCCATGAACGCCATTTTGGGATTCTCCCAGTTGATGCTCCGCGACCAGGATCTGACACCGGTGCAATGCGAGTATCTCGAAACCATCAACCGGAGTGGCGAGCACCTGTTGGCATTGATCAACGATGTCCTGGAAATGTCGAAGATCGAAGCGGGCCGCACCACGCTGAATTTGTCCACCTTCGACCTGCCGGTGTTGCTCAAAGACCTGGACATGATGTTCCGCGTCCGCACCAACGAAAAACGGCTGTCTTTCGTGGTGGAACTGATCGGGAATGTTCCACAATTCATCGTGTCCGACATCAACAAGTTGCGGCAGGTCTTCATCAACGTGCTGGGGAACGCGGTCAAGTTCACGGACCGGGGCCGCATTGCCGTCTATGTGCGCGTGGACCGCGTGGGGACGGCGGGACCGTCACTCAGTATCGCGATCGAAGATACCGGGCCGGGGATATCCACCGACGATCAACACAAGCTGTTCCGGCACTTTGAACAGACGAAATCGGGACAACAGGCGGGCACCGGAACCGGGCTTGGTCTGGCCATCAGTCGGGAGTTCGTCCGCCTGATGGGGGGCGATATCGCGGTCGAAAGTCACGTGGGGAAGGGGAGTGTGTTCACGATTCACCTCCCGCTGCTGGAGGGGGACGCGGATGCTGTTGCCGCGAAGGAGATACCCCGACATGTCGTCGGGTTGCGGGCGGGACAGCCGCTTTGCCGGGTACTGGTCGCAGACGACGTCGCAGAAAACCGACAGCTTCTGACGCAACTCCTGGCCCCCATCGGATTCGAGATCCGACTGGCGACCAACGGCGCCGAGGCAGTTCGCGAGTTCGAGGAATGGCGACCGCATTTGATCCTGATGGACTTCCGTATGCCGGTGATGGATGGTTTGGAAGCCATCCGCCGTATCCGGAGCATGCCCGGCGGCCTCGAGCTTAAGATCATCGCCGTGACCGCCAGCGCGATGGACGAGAACCGTCAGCAATTGTTGGAGATCGGTGCGGACGACTTCATCGGCAAGCCGTTCCGTGAAATTGAACTCTTCCAGAAGATCCATGTTCATCTGGGTGTGGAATACGACTTCGCGAAGGATTTGCCCGGTACGAAGAGTGAGCAGCACCCACTGACTCCCTCGTCACTCGCGGGTTGGCCGCGCGACCTGATCGAACCCATGCGGGAAGCCGTCATGACTGCGGATTTGGATCAATTGTTGACCACAATCAACGCGGTCGCGGCCCGCGATCCCCGCATCGCGCGGGGGCTTCGATCCTTAGCAGAGAATTTTCAGTATCAGGAACTTCTGGATCTGTTTGGCGCGGAGGAGGTTCTATGAGCATCGGCAAGCCTCGTAACGAAGACGGGCGATTCGCCAACATCCTGGTGGTGGACGACACCGCCGCGAACCTGCAAGTGCTGACCGGCATGCTCAAGGACCGGGGGTACAAAGTTCGCCCGGCTCCCAGCGGCAAGCTGGCACTGCTCGCGGCCCAACGCGACCCACCGGATCTGATCCTGCTGGACATCAACATGCCGGAAATGACCGGGTACGAGGTCTGCGAACGCCTCAAGGCCGACGGTAATTTGAGGGGCATTCCCGTGATCTTTATCAGTGCCCTCACGGAGCAACTGGACAAAGTGAAGGCGTTCGCGATGGGCGGGGTGGACTATATCACCAAGCCATTCCAGATGGAGGAACTGCACGCCCGCGTCGCCACGCACCTGATGCTCCGCCGATTGCAGGTCGAATTGGAGGAAGTCAACGCGCGGTTGGAAAAAGCCAACATCCGCATGTCCCGCGACCTCCATGCGGCGGCCAAGATCCAGGAGTCGTTCCTGCCCTGCCAGAAGCCCCGAATGCCGGGCTTGGACATTGCCTGGGTCTACCGGCCGTGCGACGAACTCGCGGGCGACGGCTTGAACGTCGTGCCGCTTGGCAACGGACTGGTCGGCCTCTATGTGCTGGATGTCAGCGGACACGGTGTCGCGTCGGCCCTGTTGTCCGTAACAATGAGTCGCCTTCTTTCGCCTCCGTCGGATCCTTCCTCGATACTCGTCCGGGAGGGCGGCGTGGGGGAGCGATCCGAGGTCACACCACCCGCTGAAGTCGCCCACCATCTGAACAAACTGTTCCCCTTCGACTCGGCGACCGGACAGTTCGCGACACTGGTCTACGGTGTTCTGAATACGGCGGCGGGAAAGTTTCGCTATGTCTCCACGGGACACCCCGGACCGATCCATCTGCCCAAGGTTGGGCAGCCCGTCATTTTGGAGAGCCGCGGAACCCCGATCGGCTTGGCAGAGGGAGAGTACGAATACGAAGAGAGGTCGGTCCATCTCGGAGAGGGCGACCGCCTGTTCCTTTATTCGGACGGGATTCCCGAGGCGATGGATCCGTCGGGCACCCTGTTCGGCAATTCCCGGCTACTCGATGCGATCACCCGAGGTCGGTCGCAATCCCTGGAAGAGTGCGTCGGCAATCTATCCCGTGCCGTCACCGAATGGTATGGCGGGGAAAAACCTCATGATGACCTCTCGATCCTGGGAACTGGCTTTAGAAAGCTTTGAAAAATGATTACGAGCTTGATTCGTTCCCGTTGAACAAGAATGAAACCGCGACGGAAAAAAACTGAACATTTTGCCAGATCCATGTCTCTTGACTGTCAATCCAAAAAAGAGTCGAGCAAACCAAGCGAATCCTGCCATTCATTGCCACACAGTCATCAACAGCAATCACTTAAGACGACTTTCCACTTTATCGGAGAATTCAATTGACAGATCTGATCCTTGAACCGATACTATATCCCATCAGTATGGTGTTCTTTTAAGTTGCCAGCTGATTCACTCAAAAGTGGTGTGTGCCGACTAGGACTCTGGAGGCACTGCTGAGACGTTGGAGTCTCAAGATGTTTCTCCACAATCGCAAAAAAATTGCAGGCAACCCCGCAGGGCAGCCATTGTCCGGCGAGCTGGTCGCGATTTGTCTGATGGAGGCGACCACCTATGTCGCCCCGTCCCGTTTGGGGACGTCGATGGGTTCGATGCTTGATTCGTGTTGCCGCTGTTGTTGAATCACCAGCCAGACCCTGCCCGACGGTTGACATCAATACCGGGCTGGAAGCCTTCACACGAATCACCTCTCCGCTGAACTGACCAGGAACAGCCCACACGGGCCCCGGTCTACCAAGTGACCATGCCTTGAGCTCCGGAATTGCCCATGGGCGGGTCGCTGCTCTTCCCGACAAACGGGAAGTCTTGGCGGACTTCGAACGTTCACCTCGTGCGATCCCTTGCCGAGGTGGTTTTCCCATCGACCCGCAATGCTCCACTGGAGCCTCAGGAATAGATCATGGTTGCATTTTCCCTGCGTCGTAACGCCGCATCAGAAAACGACAGCGAACCGACCTTGGCCGAGAGTCGAGTCCTCAAGCGTTTGCAATCCCAAGGGCCCGCGACGTTTCGCCGCGTTGACATTGCCATTCGCAACGGTGTTCTCGTCCTCTCGGGAACTGTCGACAGCTACATCGAGAAGGCGCTCGCCGTCCAGATCGCCCGTCGCAATGTATTCGAACTCGATATTGCGGACGAGTTGCATGTCAACCCTACGCTGCAAGGCTCCATCGACAGCCTCAACCGCCTTTCGGCACTCACGAGACAGTAGCCACATCGCTAATTGCTTGACGACATCTCTTTAACCTCACGTCGCCGTCACTCCACCCTCCGCCAAGGGATTAAAAAAAATGAATCGCAGCCGCTCCGGATTTACGCTTATCGAACTGTTGGTGGTGATCGCCATCATCGCCATTCTCATCGCACTATTGCTTCCCGCCGTGCAACAGGCCCGGGAAGCGGCCCGCCGCACCCAGTGCCGTAACAACCTCAAACAGATCGGCCTCGCACTTCACAACTATCACGACCTGCACGGGACGTTCCCGCCCGGCAATGTCTTCTCACATCGCCAGCCGGATCCCGGGTATTCCATCAACCTGACCACCGCTAATCGGGCCACGGGCTACTCGTGGGCCGCCTTGATCCTGCCGCAAATCGATCAAGCCCCGCTGCATAACCAGTTGAACATCAGCGGACGTGGGTTGGTCGATCTGTTGCTCAACGCTTCGACGCGATCCCAGGCCCAGGCTGTGATCCCCGGCTACCGCTGCCCGTCGGATACGGCCCCGGACCTCAATGATCAGCGTGCCTTCACCAATCCCGCTTATGGTGATCTATCGGTTGCTTCCGCCAGTTATGTGGGCGTCCACGGAACCCGCTGGGTTCTCGCCGACGACTGGGTCATCAACCGCATTGATCCTTTCGGCACCTTCTGGCCAGGTAGCAAAGTCCGCCTCACTGACTATACCGACGGCTCCAGCAACACGTTCATCGTCGGGGAGCGCAACTGGGACAACCTGTCCGCGATCTGGATTGGAGTTCGCAACTACACTGGTAACGCCGATGTCGGCCTGCGGCAGACTCAGGGCCTCGCCAACTGGAAGCTCAATCTCCCCAATGCCGCTGGTCAGACCACCGCCGGGCGTGGATTTCATAGTGCCCACACGGGCGGAGCCCACTTCCTGTTCGGTGATGGCCGGGTGCAGTTCATCAGCGACTCCATCCACTTTGACAACACGCTGGCAGTCCCCGGCAACCCACAATCGATGCGTGGCACCTATCAGCGACTCGCCATACGAAACGATGGCGCGACGTTGGGTGAGTACTAAACCCTGTTGAGCGAATTATAGGTCTTTCAACGAAAGGGAGCGACGCACATGTCATCAAAACTCAGTAAGGTTTTCCCTCGATGGCTATGGCACTCAGCTTCAGCGACAGCCCTCTTCTCGACGATCGGCTGTTCTTCGGGCGGCCCCGATCTCGTGGAATTGCAGGGAAAGGTTCTCTCCGAAGGAAAACCCGTCCCGGGCGTCAGTGTTGAATACCAGCCGGTGGACGGGAAGGGTTCGCCTTCCCTCGGTTACACCGACCAGGATGGCAACTTCCGTCTGCGATTCTCGCGCGATCGATTCGGAGCGCTCCGCGGCGAGCACCAAGTACGACTCTCGATCGAGTTTGAACCCGGCGGGGATGCTCCTCCTCCCGATTTCAAGATTCCCCCACGCTACAACAAGCAGTCCGAACTCAAGGTTCAAGTTCCCGGTCTCGACAGCGAGCATGCCTTCAACATCGAACTGGAACCCTTCAAAAGGAACGCGGGTAAGCGAAATCGACAGATTGCTGAACGGTAGAGACTTATCTCCGCCTGCAATCCGCTGCCGCCAGATCACTTGCCTTCACCCGGCCTCAATCCACACGACGATCTCATGATGGATCACCAGTCGTAAAAGGTCTTTATGAACCACCTCTACTTCCAATTTTTGAATCGCGTCTCTTCGAATGCTCGCCTTCTGATTCTGATCGGGAGTTGCGGCGCAGTCTCCGTTGGAGCCATGGAACTGAATGCAGCGGAAGTCTCCGCCCTGGCACCGGCGAACTCGAACACCACTTCCAACGAGCCAACCGAAGAGCAGTTGGCTTTCTTCGAAAAGAAGATTCGCCCCGTGCTGGTCGCGAACTGCTACACCTGTCATTCCGCCGACAATAAAGCCGCCAGCGGGTTGCGTGTCGATGACTTCCATGGCCTCAAGGCGGGTGGAAATCGCGGTCCTGGCGT
The DNA here is from genome assembly GCA_013822855.1 of Planctomyces sp. Classification (GTDB taxonomy): domain Bacteria; phylum Planctomycetota; class Planctomycetia; order Planctomycetales; family Planctomycetaceae; genus Planctopirus. The sequence continues at coordinate 8,360 of PNLE01000089.1, read as the reverse complement.
GGTCCCCGGCCAGCCGGACGACAGCCTGCTCATCCAGGCCGTCCGCTACCAAGGCAAGTTGAAGATGCCTCCGGAAGGCAAGCTCAGCGAAGAGCAGATCCGCGACTTGGAAACGTGGGTCGCAAATGGGGCGGTTTGGCCATTGCCGAAAGTCTCTGCGGACATCGGTCGTGGCCGGGCGGACTATGCCGAACTTCGGCGAGAGCACTGGGCTTGGCAGCCACTGCAAAAAGTTGCCATGCCCACGGTTAAGAACGAAGCCTGGTCTTCGCAGTCCGTCGACCGGTTTGTGCTTCAAAAGCTTGAGGAAAAGGGTCTTGAACCGGGGCGGGATGCCGACCCCGTCGCGCTGCTGCGGCGGGTGGCCTTCGACCTGACTGGGCTGCCTCCCAGCGCGGCTCAGCAGGAGCGCTACCTCGCCTCGCCTTCCCAGGAAACATTCACGCAATTGGTTGACGAACTCATCGCCTCGCCCGCCTTTGGCGAAAAGTGGGGCCGCCATTGGCTGGATGTCGCCCGCTATGGTGAATCGACCGGTTCCGCCCGCAATCTTCCTTACCCGCAAGCCTACAAGTATCGCAACTACGTGATCGACGCGATCAACCGGGACAAGCCCTTCAACGAGTTTGTTCAGGAGCAGATCGCTGGAGATTTGTTGCCCTTCTCGTCGGAAGCCGAGCGTGAAGAGCACCTCGTCGCCACCGGCCTGCTGGCTCTCGGCGTAAAGGATGTTAACCAGCGGTTCAAAGTCCGCTTCGTGATGGACAACGTCGACGAACAGATCGACACCGTCACCCGCTCCGTGCTCGGTCTGACAGTGAGCTGCGCCCGTTGCCACGACCACAAGTTCGATCCCGTCTCTCAGCGCGAGTACTACGCGGTGGCCGGCATCTTCACCAGCACCGATCTCCTCGCTGGCCTGCGCAACAAGATGGGCGGCGGCGGTCTCGACTATTACGACACATCGGCTCTCTTGGTGATCTCACAAACCGCGAAGGAGCCCGATCCCGAGCAGAATACCAAGATTGAAAAGGCCCAAAAAGCCGTCGCCGAGGCCCGTGAGGAATTCGAACGTCTTCGCGGGACTCCGGAAGGCATGGAGAAGGGCCCGAACGGCCGTCCCCGCCAGCAACAGGCCCGGCAGAAGTGGAACCGACTCCAAGCCGAACTCAACCTGCTGACCGATCCCGCCCATCTGGGTGAAGTCGCCCTCGGTGCCCGCGATTCCAAGGCCATCGCCGACACAGCACTTCGTCTTCGGGGTGAAGCCGAACAACTCGGGCCGGAAGTTCCCCGAGGGTTCCTGGAACTCGCTTCCTGGGAAGGTCAGCCGGAGGTCAATCGCAGCCAAAGTGGCCGCCTCGAACTCGCTCAGTGGATGACAGATCCACGTAACGCGTTGGCCCAGAGGGTGATCGTCAATCGTGTCTGGCACCACCTCTTTGGTCGCGGCATCGTCTCGACGGTGGACAATTTCGGCGTGACGGGAGACATCCCTTCGCATCCGGAACTCTTGGATCATCTCGCCCAGGAGTTCATCGCCGACGGCTATTCACTCAAGCGACTCGTTCGCAAGTTGGTTCTCACCCGGACGTATCAACTGAGTGCCGAGACAGTCGCCGCCAATGAGACCATCGATCCATCGAATCGCTGGCTGTGGCGGCACTCGCCGCGGCGCCTGGCTGCGGAAGAGATTCGCGACGGAATCCTGGCCGCCGCCGGTACGCTCGAATCGAGCCGTCCCGAGAAAGCCGCCGCCGCTTCTCTCAAGGTGATCGAGATCCGCAACAACGGCCCCGAGGCCCGCGAGCTGCAGAACAAGTCGGAACAAGCCCGGGTACGCAGCGTTTACCTGCCATTGGTCCGGGGCATCCTGCCACGGGCACTGGAAGTCTTCGACTTCGCGGAACAGGGGATGGTGACCGGTTCCCGTGACAACACCACTGTCGCTCCCCAAGCCTTGTTTCTGCTGAACGACTCGCTCGTGAGGGGCCAGAGCATCCAGGTGGCGGAGGAACTCTTGCAGGATGAATCCGCCACGGAGGAGGCCCGCATCACGCAAGCCTACCGCCGGATCCTGGGTCGGGAGCCCAGTACCACGGAACTTCAGGGGATTAGCCAATACCTGGCCGACTTCGAACGTGAAGCCGCCGACTATGTGGCCAGCACTCAGATCGCCCGAGCCTCGGTGGAATTGGCTCCTGGGAAGAAGCGTGGCAAGAAGGCCGCCGAGGCCGTGGCCGCCGTGGATCCAAATGTCAGCGACCAAACCGCTGCTACCAATGGGGGAGCCGTCGCGGGTGGAGGTGGTGCCTTGGCACTGGCCAACGCCGACGAAATGGAACAGAGCGATGCTCCCATCGCCGAAGTGCGGATCGAGATCAAGGATGCCCGCACCGCCGCGTGGGGGTCGTTCGTCCAAGCTCTCTTCGCCTCCGCCGAATTCCGCTACCTCAAATAGCAACTCGCCATGCTGCGACCGAACTCCAACAAATCACTTTCCATCAATAACTTTCGGCCAAGTCGCCGCTGATCCACGAAAGAGGAATCGAGATGCCATCCAACCGCTCTATCCATCCAGGAATGGGAATCCATCCCGCGATTGACCGCTTCGCCGTCCCTTCCCGTCGACAATTGCTCAAATCGGCGAGTGCCGGATTTGGGTACGTCGCCCTCGCCGCCTTGTTCGGCAAGCAGGCTCCGGTGGCTCGGGCCGAATCCGCTGCTCCACAGGGAGTGCTGGCCCCCAGGCAGCCGCACTTCCCGGCGAAGGCGAAGCGAGTCATCTTCATGTTCATGCAGGGGTCTCTCTCCCAGATGGATACCTGGGAATACAAACCCGAACTGCAGAAGCGCGATGGTCAGGCGGGCCCGGGGGGCGGCAAGCTCATGGCCTCGCGCTACAAGTTCGACCAGCATGGCGAGACGGGAACCTGGGTCTCGGAACTTCATCCGCACCTGGCCAAGCATGTCGACAAATTCTGCTGGTTGAGGGGACTGCACACCGACACGCCGGCCCATCCGCAGGCCGTGGTTCAGCTCCACACCGGAGCCGCCATCGCTTCGTTGACCCGCCCCTCGATGGGAGCCTGGCTCCTCTATGGGCTGGGGACGGAGAACCAAGATCTGCCGGGCTACATCACGATCAATCCGCCCCCCAACTTCGGTGGCGCGGTCAATTATGGCACGGCCTTCATGCCCGCCCACTTCCAGGGAACCCGGATCAACGACACGGGCTATCTGCCCAATCTGGCGGCTCAAACCCCACCTGCGCTTCAGCGGCGTCAACTCGACCTCATCCAGTCGATGAATCGTGATCTCGGCGCGTCACCCGCCGCCCCGGCGGCACTCGACGGCGTGATCTCCTCATATGAACTCGCCTTCCGGATGCAGAGCAAAGTGCCCAAGCTGTTGGATATCTCCAAGGAGCCCGAGCACGTCCAAAAGGCTTACGGTATCAAGGACGGCCCGGCGGGGAGCTTCGCCCGCCAGTGCCTCGTGGCCCGCAGGCTCAGCGAGGCAGGCGTGCGGTTCGTCGAGATCTGCCATCCGGGCTGGGATCAGCACAACAACCTGCATCGCGGCTTGACGAACAACTGCGCCGCGGTTGATCAACCGGCCGCCGCTTTGTTGGCGGACTTGGAAAGCCGGGGATTGCTCGAAGACACGCTGGTCCTCTTCGGCAGCGAGTTCGGCCGCCTGCCCTCGGCCCAAGGGCCGGATGGTCGCGACCATAACATCACCGGTTACCCCATGTGGCTGACCGGTGCCGGTGTGAAGCCCGGCTTCACCTACGGTGCGACGGACGAAGTCGGCCAGTTCGCGGTCGAAGGGAAGATGCACACCAACGATCTCCACGCCACGCTCCTGGCACTCATGGGCCTCGATCACGAAGCCCTCACCTACGAATACGGCGGCCGGGAATTCCGCCTGACCGATGTGGCGGGAAAAGTGGCGAAGGAGATCTTCGCATAGTCCGAGTTTCAACGAGGACGCGACTCGCGGACACAGTTCACCGATTCTTTAGCCGTCGACATTCCCGTGCAGGTCACGTTCGTCATACTTGGCGGGTGTGACCTGCACTTTTCTTGACGGGTGGGGAAGCCTCATGTCTGGATGGTTCGATCTCGATTGGCAGGGGATGTTCGTCCCTTCGCAGCCAGTCTTGGAAACAATGATTCGCGGAACGTGCATGTATTTGGCGATGTTCGCCTTGTTGAGGCTGTTCCGAAGACAAACCGGTTCCATCGGCCCGGCCGATCTGCTGGTGCTAATCCTGATCGCGGACGCCTCGCAGAACGGGATGGCGGGCGACTACCGCTCGGTCACCGACGGTTTGCTGCTGATCGTCACCATCATCTTCTGGGAATACACCCTCGACTGGCTCGCGTTTCGCTCGCGGTGGATGCAAGCCGCCTTGGAACGGAGACCCCTCCTGCTCATCGAGAAGGGCCAAGTCCGGCAGGACAATCTGAATCGCGAGCTGATCACACCGGATGAACTCCTGGCGCATCTGCGACAAAACGGCGTGGAAGACCCCTCGCAGGTCAAGTGCTGCTATCTCGAAGTCGACGGCCATGTCAGCGTCGTCGCACTGGATAAAGAGAAACGTGCGTAACTCGTGCCCATCACGGACCACTGATTTGTTCCGTGAGTGCTGACATCGATGCCAAAGGCCTTGAACTTCCAACTTTTTTCATGGCGGGACGAAATTTTCGTTGCCAAATGTCTCTCCGGACGGTCAACCTACGATGATTGCGTTCAGATGCGGGGCGATCGACGCGTGAACTGAGTGGAACATTCAAGGTCGCTCCGGGATGACTCTCCCTTTCCATGTTTCTCTAGGAACGGCCATGCGATTTCCAGCGATGCTGCTTGCTTTGGGTTTGGGAACAACAGCTTTGGTAGGTCTGGGCATCGCCCAGACACCCGACAACCAGACCTCGCCCTCACAGGTGGAAAGTGCTTCCACTGGCACCACCACTCGCGTGATGTTGGTGGCCCAGGCCGACGGCGCGAAGAAGGCGATGACGCCCAAGGCTGAAACCACTGACAAGGCCACCACCAAGGAAGACTCGCCGCGGCTGCCGAACAACTACGGCAAGCTCGAACTCTCGGGTGAACAAAAGGATCAGGTCTACGCGATCCAGAAGAAGTATGAAGCCCAAATTGAGAGCCTCGAAAAACAACTCAAAGAGCTGAAGGCGAAGCGCGACGCCGAATTGAGTGGTGTGCTGAGCGCGAGTCAGAAGACCAAGCTCAAGGAAATTCAGGCAACCCCCAAGACCAAGAAGGCGAAGCCCGCCGCTCCGGCCGCGGCGAAGGAAACCAAGTAGGCTCAGCCTCATCGACATCAATGTGGTCACCCTGTTCCAGGCCGAAGGGACGGGGTGTCTGCGTTTTTGTGGATGACCTATGTTCCGGCAAAAGCCTCAAGCATTCTTGAGCGGTGACGATTGCCACCAGAACCAAAGCCTCTGGCTGGGAACATTGGGATTGCCGATCGAATAGTCTCCCTGTCCCTGACCAATACCACTGATTCCGGCTTGAAGCTGGGACAGCCAGGAATGTCCAAACACAAACTCGGCAACCTGGTTGGCTTCAGTGATTTGCCAAGCTCTTGGATCGGAGTGGAACGTTAGAACAAGGCGATCTGGAGCCTTCCAAGGCAATATGCCGCTATTGGGAACTGAAAGTATTTCTCGTGTGGGCGGTGTGACCGAGATTCGCCGAGTTGTGGGCGACGATGTCGTCCCCAGAAGTTTGAACAACTCGATCAATGACTGACACCCAGCCGCATCGGCCGTCAGATGCCAGCCCGGAAAGTTGCGAGCATTCTGCGAGTAGTGCCAAAGATAGACCTTCCCGGTGAATTTCCAGCGATCAAAAGTGGTCATGCATCGCCTCAATATTGCTCGGAAAAGAAGTCCATCCTTCAGCAGAATGTGCACTCTCGGAACGAAAATCATATCCTTCAAAATAGCAAGAATTGAGAATCGTCGGGCGGGGAATAGAATGCGGTGGGAAGCTACCTGCCGCTCCCCAGAGAACCGCACGGAATCAAGATGAATCGATGGGACATCTTCTGCCGGGTGGTGGACAACTATGGGGACATCGGCGTTTGCTGGCGGTTGTCGCGACAGCTGACCGAAGAGCAAGGGGTCAGCGTTAGGCTGTGGGTGGATCGGCTCGACGCCTTTGCAGTGATGTGCCCGACTGTGCGGCCCGGCGTGCCACAGCAAGTCATCGATGGGATTGAAATCTGTTCGTGGGTGGAAAAATTTCCGGCCACCGAACCGGCGGATGTGGTCATCGAAGCCTTCGCCTGCGAGATTCCCGAAAGCTATCGGGCGGCGATGGCCAAACGCTTGTCGGCCGGACCGCAGGTGCCGCCGGTCTGGATCAACCTCGAATACCTGAGTGCCGAGGAATGGGTGGACGGCTGCCATGGGCTGGCCTCACCCGGATCCGAGACATCGCTGCGGAAGTTCTTTTATTTCCCTGGCTTCACCTCCGACACGGGAGGATTGCTGCGCGAGAGAGGACTTCTGAGGGCACGGGATGCCTTTCGGCAGCAGGGGATCAGAGCATTTTGGGGGAGGGAGCGATTTCGTCTGCCGTCCACGCCTAGGAAAGACATTGCGGGGCGAGCCAGCAGTGGCACCCTGAAGTCCCATCCTCTGGGTTCAGCTGGCAGAGAGGATGCCAGGGAACTGCGTGTTTCGCTGTTCTGTTACGAGAATCCGGTTCTGCCAGCACTACTGGAGTGCTGGGCGGCGGCGCCTGTGGATATCCGGCTGCTGGTGGCGCCGGGATGGCCCGCGAGACAGGTGGCAGCTTGGTGCGGAGCGCCGTTGGAACTCGGAGATTTCGTGCGGCGGGGGGCGCTCACCATTCAGGCGTTGCCGTTTTTGCCACAGGCGGAGTACGACGAACTGCTCTGGGCCTGCGACGTCAATTTTGTGCGGGGCGAGGATTCGTTCGTGCGGGCCCAATGGGCTGCTCGACCCTTTGTCTGGCAGATTTATCCGCAGACCGAGGGGACGCACCTTGTGAAAATGGAGGCTTTTCTGAAGCGATATCTCACGGGTTTCCCACAGGGTGAGGCCATTTCCGATCTGTGGCAGTTATGGAATGAGGCGGCTGCCGAAGAGTCTTCCCGCGATTCCAAAGATCTCGCCATCGCCTGGAAGAATTTCGTTTCCCGGCGGACGGAGATTGATCAACATGGGAGAGAGTGGGCCGAGCGGCTTGACCGTACGGGCGATCTCGCAAACAATCTGGCAGAGTTCGTAATGAAAAGGCGGGCGGGCGTTTCCCCGTAACAGCGGCAACCGTCCCCCCGGCACAAAGTTCGTGACCATCCTCCAGGAATCTGTTTCATGAGCGTCAAGCTTGCCGGCGATCTGCAATCGGGCAATGTCGTCATCGTCGAAAACCTCCCGCTGGTCGTGCTGAAGGCCCAGTACAACAAGTCGGGCCGCAACGCCGCCGTCGTCAAGCTCCGCATGAAGAACCTGCTGACCGGCCGCGTCTCCGAGCCCATCGTCAAGGCCGACGAGAAGATGGAGCAGATCATTCTCGAGAAGAAGGAATGCACCTTCTCGTATTCGGCCCCGCCGGTGCATGTCTTCGTCGATTCGGATTACAACCAGTACGAGATCGACGCGGAAACGATGTCCGATGTCGAGAAGTACCTGATGCCCGACATGAAGGATGTCGTGGAGGTGACCTTCTACGAGAGCAAGCCGATCTCGGTCGTCTTCCCCAAGGTGATCGTCCGCGAAGTCGAATACACCGAGCCCGTCACTCGGGGCGACACTTCGGGCAAGATCACCAAGACGGCCGTCCTCAAGCACTCCAAGCACGAGTTGCAGGTCTCGGCCTTCGTGGAAATCGGCGACAGCATCGAAATCGACACCGAATCGGGCGAATTCCGCCGCCGCTGCTAGTCCAGAGTCGATTGGTCATAAATTGAGAGATGCCCCGATCACCAAGCGTGGTGATCGGGGCATCAGTCATTCACGGAGAGTTGGCGATCCGCACTACTTGGCTTTCTCGAAGCCGGATTTGAGCAGGTCGTTGTAGCCTTCCTTGAGCGGGCGGACGTCGTAGCCGTAATCCTTGAGGATGGCGGCCGCTCCCAGCGAACGGGCGCCGACGGCGCAGTGCGTGTAGATGACCTTGTTCTTGGGCAGCACCTTCTCGACATCGGCCGCTGTGGTTCCCTTTTGCAGGCCGCGGAAGGGGAGGAGGACGGCTCCTTCTAAGTGGCCGCGATCCCACTCGGCCTGGTCGCGGACGTCGACGAGCAGCGCCTTCTTCTCGGCCAATTGTTTTTTGACGGTCTCTAGGGAGTC
>PNLE01000088.1 GCA_013822855.1 Planctomyces sp. | reverse complement strand
GGGAGGAGGCGCCCAGAGCGAATTGCCGGTCAGCGAGACTCCAGTTCCGCATACAGTTGGGCGTAGCGGTCGATCATGGAGTCTGCTGTAAAGTCTTTGACAGAAATCTCTTGCGCCGCTCTCCCAAAGGCCTGTCGTGCTGTGGGGTCGCTCAATGCGGCTTGGATGGTTGCCGCCAGTGCGGTCTCGTTCTCCCCATCGACGAGCCAACCGGCCTCGCCTTGGCGAAGGAGTTCGGGGATCCCTTCCACACGGGTGGCAACGCACGGTTTGCCGGCGGCCATCGCTTCCATGAGGGCGTTGGGCATCCCTTCCCAGCGCGAGGCCAGGACGAAGAGATCGCACATCGCCAGGAGTGCGGGGATGTCCGCGCGCTGGCCGAGAAAGTGGACTCGATCCGCACCGTGGGGGAGTCCGTTCGCCAAAGACTCCAACTGCGGTCGAAGAGGCCCTTCCCCCGCGATGACCAGACGAGCGAGAGGTCGCTCGCGGCTGACTGTCGCGAAGGCTTGGAGGAGGAGATCGATTCCCTTTTGGTAATCCAACCGCCCCACGCTTAGCAGCACTTCAGCGTTGGCTGGGATTCTCAGGCTGGCTCGATCAATCGGCGTGACCGACCTCCACTTCGAGACATCGAGTCCGTTGGGGATCACCACCAGCCTGTCGGCGGGGAGTCTCCACACGTCTCGGGCATGGCTGCGAACCCCTTCGCTGACACAGACCCAGCAGGTCACGAGAGAGGCCGTCAGCCACTCGATGGTTCCATGCCAGTGCGCTCTTTTCTCCGCGACCCTCAGCCCGCAAACGATCTTGCGCACACCGGCCCAGCGCGCTGCCAGCCGACCGAGGATGTTGGCATGGAACAGGAAGGTTTGAACCAGATCGGGCCGAAATTCGAGGATGTGGCGTCGCAACCGCCACAAGACACGCCCGGCGGAAAGGAGGCCCCGTGCATCGAGCCAGGCGACCTCGATGCCAGTGGTTTCCAAAGGCACGCAGAGTTCGGCACGCGGCCCCAGGCAGACCGCGCGAACCTTCCAGCCGCGCTCCTGCAGTCCCAAGGCCAGCTGGACAAATTGCTGCTCCGCCCCGCCCCGGTCGAGTTCGGTGATGACCATGAGAATGCGGGGAGGAGTGTGAGCGTTCATGCAGCCGTGATCCGGCGTGTCTTGGGGGATTCGGTCGCTCTTGCCAAGCGAATCCGCATCGGTGATCGACGTTGATATCGCGAGGGCCCGAGTGTGTTCGACGCCAGACAGAATCGCCTAGGGAATGTAGCATTTCGGTCACGGGGAGCGTGAGTGATGGACCAGCTCCCGTGGAACCCTTGGAGTTGGCATGTCTTCCGCACCGGATCTTGAATCGCTGTCGGCCTACGACTACGAGCTTCCGCCCGAGCTGATCGCCCAGCATCCGTTGGAGGAGCGGGACGCCTCGCGCATGCTGGTGATTCACCGCGCGACGGGCGACATCGAGCACCGCTTCATCCGCGAACTGCCATCGTTCCTGAAGACCGCCGATCTGCTGGTGGTCAACAACAGCCGGGTGGTGCGGGCCAAGTTGCACGGCGTGCGAACCTCCACCGGCGGCAAATGGGAGGGGTTGTTCCTGGGGGTCACGCCCGAGGGGGCATGGCAGGTCATCGGACAGACCCGCGGTCGTTTGGCGGCGGGCGAGTCGGTGACGATTCCCGCACCGGCGATCTCCGGCGCGGCGGTCGCCGGGGATCTGCCACCATTGGAACTGGAACTCATCGCCCGGGGTGATGGGGGTGTCTGGTTGTCGCGTCCGCGGCAGGCGGGGTCGGCCTGGGAACTGCTCGATCGATACGGCTCGGTTCCCCTGCCACCCTATATCCATCGCGAGGTGGAAGCGGCGGATGATCGCGCGCGGTATCAGACGATCTTTTCCGGCCCCGAGGGATCAGTCGCCGCACCGACGGCGGGATTGCACTTCACGCCCAGACTCCGCGCCGGCTGCGAGGAGCATGGCGCCTCGTTCGCGGAAGTCACGTTGCATGTGGGGATGGGCACCTTCCGGCCTGTGAGCAGCGAGCGGATCGCGGAACATCAGATGCACATCGAAACGTGCGAGCTATCAGCCCCGGTGGCCGAGGCGATTCGTAGCAGCCGCGCGGCGGGAGGCCGGGTGCTGGCTGTGGGGACGACTTCGGCGCGCACGCTCGAGTCGGCGGCCCGGCAGGCGGGAGCGGGCCAGGCGTGGCAGGGGGAGACGAACCTGTTTCTGCGACCGCCTTGCGAGTTTCAACAAGTGGATCGCCTGCTGACGAATTTCCATGTTCCGAAATCGACGCTCTTGATGCTGGTTTGCGCACTGGCGGGATACGACCTCACGATGCGCGCCTACCAGGAAGCCGTGGCCCGAAAGTACCGCTTCCTCAGCTATGGCGACTGCATGCTGATCGTGTAGGGATGCCTGATGTGTGGATGGCGACTTCATGCCGTTAAAAGATTGCTGTAAGTTGATTTATGGTAGTTGTTTGCGTGGGAAACTAGATTTCGTGAAAGGGCTGGGACTTTCGCCGGTACATATTATCGATAATCGGTCTTTTCGATAAAACTTACGATTGGTGAAGGTTCTTGGCCGTCATGGATGCCACCCGACAGTGCATGAGCGACCAGATCCGGCACGCTTTGGCGGAACGGATCTACAGCGGCAAGCTGCCCCCCGGCGAGCGCCTGGTCGAACTGCAGATCGCGCGCGAATTCGATACCAGCCAGACCCCGGTGCGGGAGGCGTTCCGCGAATTGGAAGCCCTGCGGCTGGTCGAATCGAATCCGTATCGTGGCACGCGTGTTCGCGAGGTGAGTCCGCGTGAAATGGCGGAGGCTTACCTGGTGCGCGGTGTCCTCGAACAACTGGCGGCGGAGTTGGCCGCGCCGTTGGTGCGCGGGAAAGTGGAAAAACTTCGCGATGCCTTGGATGGGATTGCCGCCGGTGCCAAAGCGGGCGACGCCAAGTTGTACGCCGCCGAAAACTTGAAGTTTCATCGCTGGATTGTGGAAGCCGCCGACAACCGCATTCTGCTGCAATCGTGGGAAGCCCTGTCGTTCGAGACCCGGATCGGGCTCAGCGTGGCTCGTTCTTCGCCGCAGGAATTGGTGGAACGCATTCAGATCCACATCGACATCGCCAACGCCCTGGACGTGGGGGATGGTCAAACGGCGGGCTTGCTCCTCAGGCATCATTCCCACGGCCTGACGAGCGTGTGGAAGGATCGAGAGGCGAACCCGGTCGAACCCGCCACGATGTCGAAAGTCAGCACAGATCTTTGACAGAAAACACCACTACTGAAACAACGCCGCCGAAATATCGCGTCCGAGGTATCGACGACAATTGATGCCTCGGTGGCGCGAACACATTGATGTCTCGCGTGCTCTCTTGGGTGATGGCGCCCCGCCCAAGGGAGCAAAGAGGCGTCCCGCTTGAACCGCCTGTGAACCTCCCCAGAGCCGCCCCAGAACCGCCATTGGCCCGCCCCGCCCTCCCGCCTCCTGAAAGTCAAATCCGATGTGGATCGTCCGTCTGGCCTTGCGCAGGCCCTACACGTTCGTGGTGATGGCGATGCTGATCGCCATCATGGGGACCGTCACGGTTGCGCGCATGCCCACCGACATCTTTCCCGAGATCGACATTCCCGTGGTGGCGGTCATCTGGACTTATACCGGGATGACTCCCGACGAGATGGAGCAGCGGGTCGTCGGCAACTTCGAGCGCGTCCTCGTCTCGACCGTGAACGGCATCGAACACACGGAGAGCCAGTCGCTCAACGGGATCGCGGTAGTGAAGATCTTCCTCCAGCCGGGGGCGAATATCGATAGCGCCATCTCACAGACCGTCGCCACATCCCAGCAGGTGTTGCGCAGCATGCCCGCCGGGATTTTTCCCCCGCTGGTGATGCGCTACAACGCCGCCAACGTCCCGATCGTGCAGGTCTCGCTGGGGAGCGAGATCCTCTCCGAGCAGCAACTGTTCGACCAGGCGACGACCGGCCTGCGGCCTGGCATGGCCGTGGTTCCCGGTGCGCAGATTCCGTATCCCTACGGTGGCCGGGTGCGGCAGATCATGGTCGATATCGATCCGGAAAAGCTTCAGGCATGGAACCTTTCCGCGGCGGATGTTTCGGACGCTATCAACCTGCAGAACCTGATCGTGCCGACGGGAACCGCGAAGATCGGCGACCAGGAGTATTCGATCCGTCTCAACAGCAGTCCCACGGTGGTGGCCGAGTTGGGCGATCTGCCGATCCGGTCGGTGGGGAGCCGCACCATCCGGATCCGCGATGTGGCGACGGTCCGCGACGGTTCCGCCCCGCAGACGAACATCGTGCGCGTCGACGGACAGCGGGGCGTGCTGCAGCCGGTCCTCAAGTCGGGCGCATCGACGCTGGCTATCGTGGATGGCGTGAAGGCGCGGCTGCCGGGAGTCATGGCGACGTTGCCGGAATCGTTGCGCGCGACGCTGCTGGCGGATCAATCGGTCTTCGTGCGGGGCGCGCTGCATGGCGTGGTGGTGGAGGCCGCCATCGCCGCCGGTTTGACCGGGCTCATGATCCTCCTTTTCCTCGGCTCCTGGCGCAGCACGTTGATCGTGGTCATCTCGATCCCGCTGTCGATCCTCGTGGCGATCGTCATCCTCAACGCGCTGGGGCACACGCTCAACATCATGACCCTGGGCGGCATGGCCCTCGCCGTCGGCATCCTGGTCGACGACGCGACGGTCGAGATCGAGAACATCCACCGCAACCTGCACATGGGCAAGCGGCTGGTGCCGGCCATTCTCGATGGCGCGCAGCAGATCGCCACGCCCGCGTTCGTGGCGACCTTGTGCATCTGCATCGTCTTCATCCCGGTGGCGTTCATCACGGGGGCGGCCAAATCGCTGTTCATTCCGCTGGCGCTCTCCGTGGTCTTCGCGATGATGACCAGCTACTTCCTCAGCCGCACGCTGGTTCCCACCATGGTGAACTACCTGCTCAAATCCGAAGTCGCGCTGTATGGCGGCGAGGGAAGCGACGCCCAGCAGTCGGCGGCCAAATCCCAGGGGATCATCTGGCGGGTTCACACGGCGTTCAACGCGGTCTTCAACCGTGTCCGCAACGTGTACGGGCATGCCTTGTCATGGGCCCTCACCCAGAGGGCGTTCGTGCTGGTGGTCTTCGCGGGCTTCTCGCTGTTCACGCTGGCGCTCTTCCCTTTGATTGGGCAGGATTTCTTCCCTTCGGTCGATTCGGGACAGATCCGCCTGCATGTCAGGGCCCCCGCCGGCACACGCATCGAAGAAACGGAGCGTTACTTCTCAAAGGTCGACGCGGTCGTCCGCGAGGTCATCCCCGCGGATGAAATCCTTTCCGTCATCGACAACATCGGCATCCCGAACAGCGGTATCAACCTCGCCCTGAGCGACGGCTCGCTCATGTCCTCCGCCGACGGCGAGATGCTAATTTCGTTGCAGCATCATCATGGGCCGACGGCGAAGTACGTCCAGACACTTCGCCGCGAGCTGTCCACGCGATTCCCCGATCTGACGTTCTATTTCAAACCGCCCGACATTGTGACGCAGGTGCTGAATTTCGGGATCGCCGCTCCGATCGACATCCAATTGGTGGGGCCGCGGCGTAACTCCGAGCAAAACTATCTGATCGCCAACGAGATTCGTGACAAGATCGCGGGGCTGCCCGGGATTGTCGACGTCCACGTCCACCAGGTTCCTCTGACACCTGAATTGAACATCAATTCCGATCGCGTGCTGATGAGTCAACTCGGCCTTTCCCAGCGGACCCTCTCCAGCGACGTGCTGATCTCGCTCAGTTCGAGCGGCCAGGCCGCGCCCAACTACTGGCTCGATCCGAAGTCGGGCGTGCAATACCCGCTGGCGGTCCAGACGCCGCAGCGCAAGATCGATTCCATCGCCTCGCTGCAAGGGATTCCCGTGTCGGTCAATGGCGAGGGGGACAGCACGCAACTCCTCGGCAACATCGCAGAGATCAAGCGTGGCTTCGGCCCCACGAATGTGACCCACCACAACATCGCCCTCAGTTTCGACATCCTGGCGGGTGTGCAGGGAACCGATCTGGGTACCGCCTCCGCCGCGATCGGAAAGGTGCTCGACGAGATTCGGCCGAAGCTCCCGCGCGGCTCGACGATCACCATCCGGGGGCAGGTCGAGAGCATGAACTCCTCGTTCCAGGGGCTGAGATACGGTCTGGTCTTCGCGGTGCTGCTGGTCTACCTGCTGATGGTGGTCAACTTCCAGTCGTGGATCGACCCGCTGATCATCCTGATGGCCCTGCCCGGCGCGCTGTGCGGAATCATCTGGGCGCTGTTCCTCACCCAGACGACGATCAACGTCCCCTCGCTGATGGGGGCGATCATGTGCATCGGCGTCGCCACGGCCAACTCGATCCTGCTGGTCACCTTCGCCAACGACCTGAGGAAGGACGGCATGGAGGCCCGCGACGCCGCCTGGGCGGCGGGTGTGACCCGCCTGCGGCCCGTCATCATGACCGCCTGCGCGATGATCCTCGGCATGCTGCCGATGTCGCTGGGGATCGGCGAGGGGGGCGAGCAGAACGCGCCGCTGGGTCGAGCGGTGATCGGCGGCCTGCTCCTGGCGACCGTCGCGACGCTGTTCATAGTTCCGATCGTCTACAGCCTGCTGCGACGACGGTGTACGATTCCCGCAATGGAGCTGAACGCTCTGGAAGAGGCGATGATCGGATGACCAAGACACCCCATTTCCCACCGGCTCCCGAAGCCGCTTCGAATCCTCCCCCGCAAGCAGCGAACCACGACCACGACGAGATCGGTGCCCGCCCCGTCATGCGGGTGCGCTGGTGGCAGTCGGTGCTGGTGGTGCTGGTTGTCGCCGGTTTCGCTTCGGGACTGTTCTATGGCGGATGGTTGCCCAAGGCGCGGCAATCGCTCGCCCTGGAACACGATGCGGGCGAGGTCCGGCGAACACTCCCGCGTGTGCAGGTGACGCAGCCGCAGCCCGGACCGACGGAAACCGTGCTGATGCTTCCCGCCGACATCGAGGCGATCGAGGAGACGACCATCTATCCGCGAACCAGCGGATACTTGAAGAAGTGGTTCGTCGACATCGGCGACGAAGTGCGGCAGGGCCAGTTGCTGGCCGAGATCGACTCGCCCGAGATCGACCAGCAGTTGCGGCAGGCCGTGGCGAATGTCGAGCAGTTGAACGCCCGCAAGAAGGTGGCCGAGACGCGGTTCAAGCTGGCCCGGCTGAATCTCCATCGCATTGAAGCGCTGCCGGTGGGTATCCGCACCCAGCAGGATCTTGAGGAGCGCCAGGCGGAGGTCGAAGTCGCGGACTACACGGTCAAAGTCGCTGAGGCCGACATTCAGGCGGGCATGGCCGAATTGCAGCGGGTCAAGGAGCTGCAGGCTTTCTCGAAGGTGTACGCCCCGTTCGCGGGCACGATCACCGCCCGCACGATCGAACTGGGGCAGTTGGTCACCTCCGGCAACGATCTGGCCCAATCGCTCTTCAGGCTCTCCCGGACGGATACGGTGCGGGTCATCGTGCATGTCCCCCAGATGTACGCGCCGAGCATCCAGCCGAATCAGACCGCCGAACTGGTGGTTCGTGAAATGCCGGGCCGCATTTTCCCCGGCAGGATCACGCGGACGGCGAAGTCGATCGATCTGCAAACCCGCACGTTGCTGACGGAGATCGAGGTCGCCAACCCCGACGGGCTGCTCCTCACCGGTTCGTACGTGCAGGCCCGCATGACGGCCAAGCGGGACAATCCGCCGGTGATCATTCCCGCCTCGGCGCTCATCTTCAACAGCGAAGGGACGACTGTGGCGGTGGTCGACGATCAGAATCACATCCAGTTGCGTGATGTCGAGGTCGACGGCGATTACGGCACCAGCCTGGGGATTGCCACGGGATTGAGCGCCACTGATCGGATCGTGGTCAATCCCGGCGACCGGCTCAAAGAGGGCCAATCGGTCACGGTCGAGTCTTCCGAGGAAAAAGCTCCCGCGAAGACGGCCAGCGCCCGTTAACCAGACTACCCAAGTTCCTATCCAGGGGCCGATGTCCTACTACTCCATCCCCCATCACCAGGTCACTCCCCGGTCACCTCCGAGTCGATTCATCTTGACCCTCCTCTAAGAAGTGATCACAACTCTCCCAGCGCCAGGAAGGCGCGAATTCTGCCGTATACTCTTTCGTCAGGGATGATGACATGGCCCGGGAAACCAAGGTCGGACTGGTGCTGGTCGTCGTGCTGGCCTGCGGCTTTGGCCTGCTGCTCTACAAGCGGTTGCAGCATCCCACGATCTCGGTGGCCCAGGCGACCGAGGGCGGAGCGGATGGGGCGGTGGATACCGACGACATCGCCGCCGAGATCAAGCTCGCTTCCGCCGCCAATGAATCCTCAACCACCACGTCTGCCATAACTTCAGCGCAGCCAGCGGGATCCAACGCGGCGAAAGCCCTCTCCCCTGCCCTGGAAGACGATCTTTTGAGTCTGGCCGGAACTGGCATGACTCCCCCGCCCGCGAATAGCACACCGGCTCCGGTGAAGCCCCCGCTGCCGACCTTGCCGACAGATCTCGACGCGCTCTCGTTTCCCGGAAACGACGAGCCTGCACCAACGGGTGCCACTGCATCCAAGTCGCCGACCAATCAAGCCGCGCCGGCCGAAGACCTCGATCCTTTCGGCGACATGGCCGCAGCGGCACCTGCTGTTGCTCAGGCTACCGCCGCTCCAGCCGCCTCCACCGAGAATAATTCGGCAGCCTCCGATGATCCCTTCGCCGGTGAATTCGGTGGCTCGCCATCGGCTGGCATGTCCGGTGCTGCCAATACAGCCCGTGCGGCTGTTTCCGCTGGCAACGGGCCAGCTGGCAACGGGCCAGCTGGCAACGGGTCAGCCAGCAATGGCCTTCCCGCCGGTGATGATCCTTTCGGAGTCGAATTGAAGCTCGATCAGACTGAGCCCCCTTCTCAGTCCGCTTCCTTGCCCGCTGCAACCTCCTCCCGCATGGCTGCGACGCAACCAACCGCCGAAGCCGATCCATTCGACCTCCCTCGTGAAGAAACTGCCGAGCCCAAGAAGTCGCTCGACCCTCCTGCCGCAGCCCTGGCCAAGAGCATTGCGGAAGCTGTGGACAGCCGCAGCCGAGCCGCTACCCCCTCGACTCCGACCGCACCAGCTGCTCAGGACGATCCATTCGCCATGCCGTTGGAAGTTTCTTCGAAGGAAGTGGCCAACGCGATCGATCGGCAAGCGGAGGTGGTCGAGTCCTTGGAGCTTCCCGTGCAGGTGGAACCGCCCTCCAAACCGCGCGGCCTGATGTCGGCACCCGTATCGGAACCTTCGCCTCCTGCGCGCGACCTCAATCCCGTCACCATCGATTCGCTCGATTTCACGACCACGCAGCCTCCCAGCCAGCCGAAGAAGGAGCTTCCTTCCGATGGCGGTGGCAACCTGGAACTGGATCTCTCGGAGAACGCGCCTGCCAAACCCCAGCTTCCCACGGAGATTCCCGACGAATTTCCGGCGATGACCCCGGCAACAGGCAATGGGGCGGCCGGCAATGCGGCAGCCGCTCCCCGTCAACCGGTGGAAACGCCGCTCGATCTCTTTGAAGCCCCGGCGGCCACTTCGCCACCCCCCGCACGTTCCAACCCCACGATGGACGCCAACCCATTCGGCTTTGAAGCTCCCGTCGCCACTCCTTCGGCACCTGCGACCTCCTCACGGTCTGGTCAGGATTCCTTTCCCGCAGACTCCCGTGAGCTGCAATCTGCGGCGCTTCCCTCCTTGGCCGGAAGCGGTGCCCGCAGTTACACGGTCGAACCCAGCGACAACTTCTGGAGCATCTCCCGCAAGGTTTATGGGAGCGGTCGCTACTTCAATGCCCTCGCCGCCCACAACATCGCGACGGTCCCCAAGCCCGAGACCATGAAGCCCGGCACAGTCATCGAGATTCCCCCCGTCGAACTGCTCGATCAAAAGTACGGCCTCGCCGCAGCGAGAACTCCGCCAGCCGCCGAAACCCGGCCCGGCGCGGCCTCTCCGACTCCCAAGGCCACACCGGTCGAAGATGGTTTCTTCGTCGACGAGACCGGATTGCCGATGTACAAGATTTCAGATGAAGACACTTTGAGCAGCATTGCCCGAAATCATCTGGGTCGCGCGTCACGTTGGATTCAGATCCTCGAACTCAACCGGGACAAGCTTCAAGACGGCAATACCATCGCCGTCGGCACCATTTTGCGGCTTCCCCCGGATGCCAGTCAGGTTCAACTGATGAACACCACCTCCGGCTCCCGAAACTGAGCGAGTCGGAGCGGGTTCGGGTGATTGCCGGGATTCGCCTCCGGAGGGCCGTTTGTTCCGGCGGATGTGGGCATGTTCTTCCGATTCGGGGTGGCTGTCCTGGTGGTCGTCGCGGTCTCGCTCTACGGGACGGCGTTGGAGTCGGAGATTCTGGCCATGAAACGCCAGATCATCCGCCAGCGCTACCGGATCGATGTGGCCACGCAGTCGCTGGCTCAGCTCCGGCTCGACGTCCAGATGGCCAGTTCGCCGGTTCACCTCCTGCCCCGGCTGGAGCAGGGAGAGTTGATGGCGGTGAAGCCCCCCTTCGACGACCAATCGGTGAAGCCATCGCGACAGGGGACATCTTCGATCGCCGAAAAGCCCGTCATCGGGCGTCCGCCAATCCGGCGGCAATAGCGTGGAATTTGGCCGGTATCTCGAAGCCCTATCGAAGCGGAATCTGGGAACGCACACTGACCGGAGAAAGCCATCTCTATGGATATTCGCCGGATCCTCGAGCAACTTCAAAGACAGCTCCAGGCATTCCTGGGCGATGCTCCATCCGCGCTGAGTCCTCAGGATCACGTCACTCACAACGACTTTTTCTCGCGTTTCAAGTCCTCGGGTGCGTCGGCTTGGCAATCCCTCCAACGACTTGCGAGAGATGTAAGAAAGCGGTTCAACCCGCCGTCCATCGAACCTGATTTCCCATCGTCACCGCAGGCCTCATCCACTCAGGCTTCATCAATCAGGTCGGCATCGGCCAGGTCCTCATCGGTCAGGGGGGCTTTTCCCTGGATCGCGAGGGGCGCAGCCGGTCTGTGGTCGTTCGCCAAGTTCATGGCCCCGAGGGTGAAGCAGGCATCCCGCGCGGTGTGGCGTTTCGCTTCGTCTCCCAGCGTCGCGCGGTTCATGGAGTTGTCGGAGGGGAACCAGCCGCATGGCCTCACTGGCTCAGGCATCCCACGTTCGTACCACTGGATGAACAGCCGGGTGATGGAACGCCGCATGGGAGTTGCCGGTGGGGCGGTGGCTGCCCTCGGGCTGTTGCTGGCCGGTCGACTGGTACAGCTCCAGGTGGTGCAGCAAGAGGTCTTCGCCCGTACGGCCTCGGGACAGCGTTACTACAAACAGCCCGTTCCCGCCCGGCCGGGTGACATCCTCGATCGCTCCGGGCGCGTCTTGGCGACGACCGTGGCGACGCACAGCCTCTTCGTCGTCCCGGCCCTCATTGACGATCCCCACCTGGTTGCGGAAAAGCTCGCCGCCGCGTTGCGGATGGATCGGCAGGCTCTCGAGCAGCGGTTGACGTCCTCCAATACGTCCCACTTCCTGTGGATCAAACGCCGCTTGAGTACGGATGAAGCCACCGCCGTTCGGGAACTCAAACTCCCCCGGGAAGTCTGGGGCTTTCGCGACGAATTCCGCCGCGTCTATCCCCAAGGCCTCATTGCCGCCCACGTGCTGGGCCTGCGCGATATCGATGGTGTCGGCCAAGGAGGCATTGAAGAATCGCAGGAAGCGACGCTCGCCGGGAAACCTGGTCGGGAGACATTGCTCCGCGACGCGCGGGGACGTGTCCTCGAAATCGACCCCGCCACCTCGATCCCCATGCAGCCCGGCGGTCCGGTGCAATTGACCATCGACACCGTTGTGCAGCTTTACACCGAACGGGTTCTCGATGATGTGATGACCCAATGGAAGCCCAGCAGCGTCTGCGCGATCGTCATGGATCCCCGAAGTGGCGAGATCCTGGCGATGGCCTCCCGGCCGACATTCGACCCCAATCAACCGGTGCAGACCCAGGAGGATGCCTGGAAGAACCGGGCCATCTCCGACATCTACGAACCCGGCTCCACCTTCAAGCCGATCATTGTCGCTTACGGTATCGAGCAGGGTTTGATCGAGCGGGATCAGGTCTTCGACTGCGAACGGGGGCAATACCGCATGGGCCGCCGGGTGCTGCACGACACCCATGCCTATGGGCAGCTCAGCCTGACCGACATCCTGGTGAAGTCGAGCAACATCGGTATGGCCAAGGTGGGCGAGGCCCTCGGGAATGAACAGCTCCATGCGGCCGCCGCCAGCTTCGGCTTCGGCCGCCGGACGGGGATCGAACTTTCAGGTGAGCTCCCCGGCATCCTCCGCCCTTTGAGCCAATGGAACAGCTACTCGACCGGTTCGATACCCATGGGGCACGAGATCGCCGCCACCCCCCTGCAGATGATCACCGCCCATGCCGCCCTCGCGAATGGTGGAACCTGGCGCAAGCCCACCATCCTGCGAAGCCTTGATACCGATCGCACGCAGGTCTTCCAGCCAGTCGTTTCGGAAGCGACGGCCGATTGGCTGATCGAAGGTCCGCTGAGCGAAGTTGTCGCCCGCGGCACGGGCAAGAAGGCCCAATTGGAAGGCTACGACGTCTTCGGCAAGACCGGCACGGCGCAGGTGCTGCTCCCCTCGGGTGGCTATTCCCACGGGAAATATGTCAGTTCGTTCCTGTGCGGTGCTCCCGCCAAGGATCCCGGTGCGATCGTGCTGGTCGTGGTGAACGAGGCCAGTGTCGGTGGGGAAGCCTTTGGGGGAAAGGTCGCCGCTCCCGCCGCCGCCGAGATCCTGAAGCAAACCCTCCGCCAGCAACAACGCGACCTCCGCTGGGCCACCCGATCTGCCGTGGACTCACTTCGGAGAGAGTGATGCCCTGTTTGACGCCAGCATATCGCAGGTTGAGGTCTTGACTGGGTGGCACGACCCTGAGGTCCTCCGAAGGGCGTGGGTCTTGATGGCGCGAGAAGCGAAGACCACGCCCTTCCGCAAAGCCTTCAGGGATGTGCCACACCCGTTGAAAAGAGATGAACGAGGTCGCGCCACTACGCGAGGTTACGCGGCTTGAAAGTCCACACGCCCAAAATCTCGCCGTCCATTTGCAGAGCCGTCACCTTGAGCTCGCTCGCCGTGGCTTCGCAGTGGATGACCGTCGCCTTGGCTGGCGATGGTGCTCCACCGATGAGCTGGGCCATCGGCTGGTTTTCATTCACGGGCATGAACCGGTGACGGTGCGTGTGCCCGCTGATCACCAGCTGTGCCCCCGCCTTCTTCAAGTGCGGCAACCACCACTTCTGCCCCTGCTCGCAGAACCGGGCGAACTCCACCTGTCCTTCCGGCCCACCGTCCCGACGATTGCCGAACAGCGGAATATGGCAATGCAGAATCACGTAGGGAGCGCTGGCGATCTCGGGCCGTAGGAGGGCTTCCTCCAGCCACCGGCCTTGGGCTTCGCGGTACGGCTCGAACTGTGCCAGCCCCGCATAGACCGGATGGTTGTCGGCCTTGTCCTCGCCGGTATCCAGACCAATCATCGCCACCGGGCCGCAGCGCAGGGCGAAAGACCGCCCGAGCGGTGACGAATCGGGGCGAGGGAGCAGGCACAAGTCGAGATCCCGGGCCAGCACCCCGCGCACATCATGATTCCCGCTGACGAACATCATCGGCCGCTTGGCCGCATAGGGTCGTCCCGCCGGGCTGAGCGTTTGCCGGATCAGCTGCTTCTGCGTGCGGATGTCGTTGAAGATGTCCCCGTTCCAGACGAGCAACTCGGGGTTGAGCTCCTCCACCTTGTTGAAGACCGCGTGGAGCGTCTCGTCGACTTCGTGCGTGTCGTTGATGACGCACCAGTGGAAGGCCTGCGCCTCCGGGGCCGGGAGCCGGAATTCGTGAACTGGGCTGTATTCGGTCTCGCCGCGAATGATCTTGTAGGCGTTTTGGAAGTCGATGGGAGCCGAAGCGACGCGGTAGTAGGTCGTCACTCCCGGCGTCAATCCCTCGAGCCGTGCGGAGAGCACGGGCGTCGAGAGGGCGTTTAAACCGTTGAGGCCGGGCTTCGCGACGAGTCCCAACTCCTGGGTGGGGCCGTATTCGATCCAGCCCGTCGCATTCCCGGAAACCTGCCACACGATGCTCACCCCGGTCGATGTCGGGCACTGCAGCACCGGCTCACCGACCAGCAGCTTCGCGGGTTTCGGCTCGACGGCGGGTGCTTCCTGCGCCATGGCGGAGTCAGCGGAATTCATGGTGACACCGCCAGCGACACCCAACCCCGCCGTCGCGACGGCACCCAGCGACAGACCTTCAAGAAACCCGCGGCGGTTCAAACCCGATTCGGAAGTTGACTGACTCGATGGTGTGGTCATGGGACATCGCTCACAGCAAGGGTTGGTCAAGTGGGTTGCGTCGTTGCACAAGGCATGTTGCCGCGAACGAGGGGGGCGGGTCAATCCGCCACCGGCGCGATTGCGGAAAAATCGATGTTCTCCAGTGGCACGTCGCGTTCAGAAGACGTATTTCTGGCCGAGAACATGGCCATTAACCACGATTGACAATCTTCCTCCCGAGCAGGAACTCCACTGATGATGCGCTCCCCAGATATGCTGAATGGCTTCAACGATTTGACTCAGTCGCAGAGTGCCGATCCGGGTGCCATTGCTGGCTCGCCCAGAAGTCTCTTTGCCCATTCAAGGTTGCGATACCTCCTCGTTGGTACGGTGGCGACACTGCTCCTAGGCGGTCTGCTGCCACTGGCCAACGCCGGCGAAGTGAAAACCCTCTTCGGCTCCGGCAAGGGGGGCTTCAATGGCGACGACAAGCCGTTCCGCGAAACCGACAGCGGCCAACCCTTTGGCCTGGTGATCGGCCCCGACGGGGCACTCTACGTCTGCGAATACACCGGCCACCTCATCCGCCGCCTGGATCTCGCGACCGGCAAAGCCTCGACTTACGCCGGTGTTCCCGGCAAGAAGGGCTACGCGGGCGATGGCGGCCCCGCGACTCAGGCTCTCATGAACGAGCCGCACGAACTGCGATTCACTCTGGCGGGTGACATGGTCATCGCCGACATGAAGACTCACACCATCCGCAAGATCGACCACAAGACAGGCATCATGACCAGCCTCGCCGGCACCGGCGTGGCGGGTTTCTCGGGTGACGGCGGCCCGGCAAACAAAGCCCAGCTCAACATGCCCCATTCGATCCAGCTCGATCCGGCTGGCGGTTTGCTCATTTGCGACACCGGCAACCACCGCGTCCGCAAAGTCGGTCTGGAATCCGGCCTCATCTCCACGGTTTACGGCACCGGCGAGAAGAAGCCCGCCAAGGATGGCGATCCCCAGGTGGGCACGCCCCTCAACGGCCCGCGCAGCATCGACTTCACTCCCACCGGCGACATGATCCTCGCCCTGCGGGAAGGGAACGCCGTCTACCGCTTCCCCAAGGGCGAGTCCCAACTGGTGCACATCGCCGGCATCGGTGGCAAGCCGGCCTACGTGGGGGATGGCATCGACGCCCGCAAGGCCACGCTCGGTGCTCCCAAGGGAGCCGCCGTCGATACCAACGGCGACATCTACCTCGCCGACACCGAGACCCACACCATTCGTGTGATCCGGGCAAAGGACGGCGTGATTGAAACCATCGTCGGCGACGGCAAAGCCGGCGACGGCCCCGACGGCGACGCAAAGAAATGCCGCCTCAACCGCCCCCACGGCGTCTACATCACCAAAGAGGGCCAACTCCTCATCGGCGACAGCTCCAACAACAAGATCCGCATCATGCCCCTCCGCTAACCTTCCCCCTCGCCCATTCTGATGGGAGAGGGCCGGGGTGAGGGCGAGTCCCTCCGTATCCTGCGCTCACGCAGAGCAGCACTCCGCTTCTTACCCCCTCTCCCGCGTCTTCGTGGGAGAGGGGGTAAGTGAGGTCTTCGCTATGTAGAGCATCAATTATTTAGCTGGAATCAAAGATGGCACACGCGACTTTGAGACTCGTTGTCAGCTAAGGATCCATTTCTGAAAGTCACTCATGTCAGAGGATGTTCCGAATACGAACCAAGATCGACTGCTGGCATGTCAACGTATTCGCGATGAATTGAAGAATTTGCGAGGAAACGAGTCCCCTATCACGCGAATCGAACGTTGTGGTTCTGGAAACTTGCTGATTGTTCGAGGTAACACGGCTGGGTTGCTGGCTTTGGCGGAATTGATTGTCGATGCAGCCAGTTGCAAATCCCATGCTCCCGGAGAACCGACATTCACTCATCATGGCCACCAACTTCAGCAGTCATCGGAAGGCAATCAGGCGGCCTATATTCTCGGACTCATGAAGCATGATGATCTGGAGTTTAAAGAGTATCTGGCAACTCCACCTAACAAACTCAAGGATCAGCTGGCATGCCTCGGCTGTGCTACAGTTTTGATCTTGCTGACAATCTTTGTCGTGATTCCTTTATTTGTCTTTTACGGTTCATTATTTGACGGCAAGTTTTTTTGAATTTCTGGGAAATGGACTTTTCCCTCATAGCCGCATCATCACTCCCAACTCCCATTGGACATTCTCCCCATCCTCAGATTACAACATTCATCAGAATCAACAATCACTGATGTGAACCCCGACAAGGAGTACTCGATGCTACGCCGGACTGTGATCCCTGCCATGGCTGCTGGCCTGTTGTCGTTGGTGGGATGGGCCGTGCCCGCTGCCGTTTCCGCCGCCGAGATCGTCGTCGATGACGGTTGGACCCGCGTGAAGCTCGACGAGGAGTTCCGGGCCGAAGGGGTCGCCACCGGTGACTTCAACCACGATGGTCTGCTCGACATCGCGGCCGGCGATTTCTGGTATGCCGCCCCCGACTGGAAGAAGCACGAAGTCCGGCCCGTCGGCCAGTATCAGTGGAACGGCAACTACAGCCAGGCCTTCTGCGAGTTCGCCCACGACATCAGCGGCGACGGCTGGGATGACCTGATCATCATCGGCTTCCCCGGCGAACCCTTCTCGTGGTACGAGAATCCGCAGAACGCTGAGGGCCATTGGAAGAAGCACGAGATCTGGACGAGTGCCTGCAACGAGACCGTCCTCTTCACCGACATCACCGGCGACGGCAAACTCGAACTCGTCCTCGGTTCGCAGCCCGAACGGCAGATGGGTTATCTGGAGATTCCCGCCGCCGACAAGCTTCGCGAGCGATGGAAGTTCGTCCCCATCAGTGAACCCGGCGACCCCGCCCAGAACGGCACGTTCAAATATTATCACGGCCTCGGGGCCGGTGATTTCAACGGCGATGGCCGCACGGATGTCCTCATCCCCCACGGCTGGTGGGAACAGCCTGCGAAGCTCGACGGCTCGCCTTGGACGTTCCATCCGTGGAAGCTGGCCGAGAAGCCCGATGCCGCCCCCCTGCCTGCCGCGAACATCCACGTCATCGACCTCGATCTTGATGGCGACAACGATATCATCATGAGCTCCGCCCACAAGTACGGCGTCTGGTGGTTTGAAAACACGGGCGAAGGCAAGGAACCGGCGTTCCACAAGATCGACGACACGGTCTCGCAGACGCACGCGCTCCTGATGGTCAATCTCAAAGGGAACGGCAACCCGCACCTCGTCACCGGCAAAAGGTTCTGGGCCCACAACGGTTCCGATCCTGGGGAAAAGGAGCCGGTGGCGATGCTCACCTACGAGATCATCCGCGAGAAGGGCCAGCCTCCGAAGTTCGTCCGCCGCGAAATCGGCGCGGGCCTGGGAACCGGCATCGGCACCCAATTCGAGATCCGCGACTTCAACGCCGACGGCCAGTTGGATGTCATCCTCTCCAACAAAAAAGGCGTCAACCTGCTCCTGCAAAAGCCAAAAAAATAGGGCCGCTTCCCACCCACCGATTCAACGCATCTCCCGTTGAAAGACCTTTTTGCTAGGAAAAAGACATTTTCGCTGGGTAACACGGCCCGGCACCAGTTCATGGATTTCTCGACTAACCCTCCCCTCTTCCTCCCTCGCCCATTCCGATGGGAGAGGGCCGGGGTGAGGGCGAGTCCCAACGTATTCAACCTAACCTCCCGCCTCTTCCCCCTCTGGCTTCTCCCCTTCCCACCTTCTTTCCTTCTTCCCCTCCGGCTTCTCCGCTTTTCCGCTCTCCCCCTTCTCCGCTTTTCAAAAAACGAACCCCCGGCCACTCATAAAGAGCGGTCGGGGGTCGCGCGACGCCCAGCAACGATCATGGCCCTCCGCGGAGTCCCCGGCGAGGTCTCCCTCACCGATT
>PNLE01000087.1 GCA_013822855.1 Planctomyces sp. | reverse complement strand
GGTGAGATGGCAATAGAAGCAAGGTTCGGGGGGCCCTTGCATTTCCCAACCATCAACTCTCCACCATCCACCACCCAAATCTTTCAAGGCAAACACCCTATCCCCAGCACGGCCCCGTCTTGCCTGTGCGGTCCTGCTTGAACGGCACCCAGGCGAGGACAAGCCGCTCGACCTTCATGTCGGTCTTCTTGGGGGTGAGTTGGGTTTCCTCCAGCACGTACTTGGAAGGATCGAGGCCCACGACTTCATCCAACTCGTGCTCGAAGTCGTCCTGCAGCTTGCGGATCTGGGTCTGCACCGCTTCGACCGTCTCTTCCGCCCGGCCCACATCGCCCCGCTCCTCCAGCACGCGTGAAGCCGCCCTGGCCGAGGTCGCCGCCCGCGAGAGGTTGGTCGTGCTGAGCTTCTTGCGGCTGGTGAACGCCCCCAGAAGCGATGTGCCGAAGCTGATCACGGCCGTCAACGTCTGAGAACTCGCCTGGCTCTTCTGCTTCTCCGCCGTCTGCTGGGCCCGCCGCAAGCGGTCTTCCAGCGTTTGCAGCTTCGACTGGTACTTGGCCTGAATCTTGGCCTTGGCGAGTTCCCGCTGATCGCGATGCCCCTGGTCGAGTCGCTGGCGGAAATCTCCCTCGGCTTCTCCCGGCAGCGAGATCCCCTTGGGATCCGTGCACTTGAAGAGCGACAGCTTCCGCGTGCGGTAAAGGCAATCCTTGAGGGCCGTCCCTTGCGAGGCGTAGGTTTTCGCGCGGAAGAGTTCCGCCGGCGGCTGGGAAAACGAGGCGGCGGCATCCGGCCCATCCGACAACGTCAATTCGCCTTCCAGCTCTTCAGCCGCTTCCCAATTGAGGGCATCCCCTTCATGGGCGGGGAGGAGGAGCGACACGCTCTGCCATTCGTCGATCCCACCCGCCGTCTGGGTGAAGTGGACGCGGGCCGTCGCGTAGAGGGCCGGGTGATAGATCAGCTTCTCGCCGGTGGAGAGCGAGCCGCTGCGTTCGATGAACACTTCCGGCACTTCGGGTGGCAGCACAGGCCGGGTCCCCGCGGCGGAATCGGCGTGCCAGGTCGACACCGCTTCATCGCCTGGCGTGGCGGCCTTGCGCTCACTCATGAGCTGCTGGATCTGCTCCCGGCTGAGCGGCCCGCGTAGGAACGAGAGCGCCCAGCGCGTTTGGAAGACGGTCGGATGATCGTCGTGGACGTTGTTCATCAGAAAGACGCGGTTCCCCAGCGAAGAGATCAGCTTCTCCATCGAACTCCGGTCGAAGGCATGCCCCGTCGAGGTCGAAGCCCCTTCGAGACCATCGAGCACACGCAGCTTGTCGCGCTCGGTCTGCAGCCGACCGATCAGCCACGTGCCGCAGTTCGAGAGTCCCTTGTAGTCGAGATCGACGGGGTTCTGCGTCGCAAGCACGCAGCCCAGGCCGAAGGCACGGGCCTGCTTGAGCAGCGTCAGCATCGGCTGCTTGCTGGGCGGGTTGGCACTCGGCGGGAAGTAGCCGAAGATCTCGTCCATGTAGAAGAGGGCCCGCAAGGCGGTGGTCCCCGATTGGGCCCGCATCCAGCTCACTATCTCGCCCAGGAGGATCGTCACGAAGAACATCCGCTCGGCGTCGTTCAGGTGGGAGATTGACAGAATCGCGATCCGCGGCTTCCCTTCCGGCGTGTAGAGCAGCCGCTGGATGTCGAGCGGTTCGCCCGTCATCCACGCCTGGAATCCGGGCGAAGCGAGCAGGTTGTTGAGCGTCATCGCGAAGGCAAAGCGGTCCTTCGCGGGGAAGAAACTTTCGAGATCGAGAAAGCCCACCCGGTCGAACGGCGGCTGCTGGATGTCGCGGATCAGCCGGCCCAGTTCGAGGTTCTGGCCCTCTTTCCAGGCCCGGTCGACAAGGGTCGAAAGCAGAATATGTTCCCGGCTGCGGAGTGGATCGGCATCGACGCCCAAGAGTGCCAACAGGCCCGAGACCGCGCTGCCAATCCGCTCGCGGAAGGCCTCGGGGTTGTCGCGGATGACGGCGGGCGGGGCCGAGAGCGACTTGAGGATCGTCAGCGGCACGCCGACCGTGCTTCCCGGCGTGTAGATGCAGACATCGGCCGACTCGCGGAACTTGGCGATCCGTTCGGGCGGCTGATCCCAGGCGGCGAGACCTTCCTTCCAGTTGACGGCCGTCTTGGCCGCCAGCTCATCGACGGTCATTCCTTTGCGGGTCGCCTCGCCGGGGTCGATCCACGGTTTGAAATCGGCGGGCTTCAGACCGGGGAACGTGAGGAGCAGGTTGCCGAGGTCCCCTTTGGGGTCGATGCAGATGGCGGGAATGCCGTCGATGGCGGCTTCTTCGAGTAGCGACAGGCACAGGCCTGTCTTGCCACTCCCCGTCATACCGACGCACAGCGCGTGGGTGGTGAGATCCTTGGAGTCGTAGAGGACGGGAGAGTCGGTCAGCTGGTTGGCCGCCACGTCGTATTCGCGGCCCAGATAGAAGACACCCAGCTTCTCGTAATCGCTCATGCGGCACCTGGTGGAAGGAAGGGTACGAACCCATGGAACAGGGTTCGCGCCGGTGGCCTGGATTTGGTCGGGATCTTGCTGGCGTTGTTGGTCAGGGGAAGAGTGCCAGATCGAAGCACAAACGGCCCCGATCGGCAAGTGGTGCTTCGGGAACAGTTTCCAACCACACCTGCTGTTTGGCTCAGTTGGAGATAGAATGCGGGGATTGTCTTCGGAAGCAATTTCCCTCGGTGTGAATTGAATCTGCTCCCATGCCCAACGAGTTTCCCTTCATCAAGATCTGCGGCGTGACCACACCCACACAGGCGGCCGAGATTTCCCGGCTGGGCTTGTCGGCGATCGGGATCAACTTCTATGCGAAGTCACCGCGTGCAGTGACCAGCGAGCAGGGCCGCCTCGTGCGGGAAGCGATCGCAAGGGATGTCCTCGCAGTGGGTGTGTTCGTGAATGCGGAGAATCCAGAACTGGTCGCAACGACGCGGCTCGTGGGTCTTGACGCGATCCAACTGCACGGCGACGAACCGGTCGCCATCGTTTCACAACTGCGGGCGCTATTGCCGGGGATCAAGATCTATCGCGCATTTCGGGTGGGGAGTGAAGGGCTGGCTCTCGTCAAATCGCACATGGAGCAGTTGACCGCCCTCGGCCAGCATTACGACGCCGTCCTGATCGACGCCCGCCTTGAAAAACCGGCGGCCTCGCCACCGGGTCAGCAGGCGGAGGAAATTTACGGCGGCACGGGCCACAAGGCTCCGTGGGAATTGCTTGTCGGCTGGCGAGAGGTGCTCAGTGATACACCGTTGATCCTGGCAGGTGGCTTGAACGCCGACAACGTGGCCGCTGCCATCCGCGCCGTCGCCCCCACCGGTGTCGACACCGCCAGCGGCGTGGAGACCGCACCCGGAGTGAAGGACATCTCTCAAAGCACCCGCTTCATCGCCCAGGCCCGCGAGACATTCAAACCGTAGGGCAGACTCCCGCCTGCCTGTTGAGCACACCCAGGCCACTCGCGGGCTATCCGGCTTGGCTGGTTGTAAGTGATGAGACCACACATCATGGTTGTGGCGAAGGGCATGTCGAATTGGCAGGCGGGAGACTGCCCTACGGGTTCAACCCATGATCGACGCCCGTCCTCCGCCATTCCCGAAAAAAAGGCCGCTTTCCGCGAAGACAATTTCCCTGACGAAGGTTCGTCAGTAGGATCGAACCGCGGCAGTTATCCGCCTCGCCGGTCTCCGGTTCCCCCCTGTGCTGACTCTCCGAGAGGTACATTCATGCGATATCGCTTCTGGCCCGTTTCATCGCCGGTTCACTCCTTCACTTCGCCGGCCGCTGCCCTGTTGTGCGGCTGGATGGCACTTCACGCCACTTCCGCCAGCGCCGATTGGCCGACGTTCCGAGGTGCCGACCGCACCGGCGTCGCTCCCGATACCGGGCTGCTCAAGGAATGGCCCAAGGATGGTCCCAAGCTGCTGTGGAAGGCTGAAGGGGCCGGGCGCGGTTATTCGAGTCTCGCCGTCGCTGGCGACATGATCTTCACGCTCGGCGACGCGCCGACCGTCGCCGAAGACAAGGACGAATACCTGCTCGCCTTCAGCCGGGCCGATGGCAAGCTCCTGTGGAAGACGAAGACCGGCCCCGCCTGGAACGAGGGGAAGGAATCGTGGCAAAGCTCGCGGAGCACACCGACTGTTTCCGGCGACCAGGTTTTCGTGCTGACTCCCCAGGGAGTCCTTGTCGCCTGTGAAGCCAAGACGGGTAAGGAAGTTTGGAAGAAGGATCTGAAGGCCGAGTTCGGCGGTAAGAAGGCCGATTCGTGGGGCTACAGCGAATCGGTCCTGGTTGACGGCGACCGCGTGATTGTCACGCCGGGCGGTCCGAAGACGACGATGCTCGCCCTGAATAAGAAGACGGGTGAAACCATTTGGACGACCGTCCGCGAAGACGACCGCGGCGCAGGTCATGCATCGATCGTCCCCTCGGAGATCGGCGGCGTGAAGGTCTATGTCCAGACCACCGGCACCGGCCCCTTGGGTGTCCGCGCCAGCGATGGCCAGCTGCTCTGGTCGTACCCGATTGAGAAGACGACGGCCGTGATTCCCACGTCCATCGTGAAGAACGACCTCGTCTTCTTCGCGGCGGGTTACAAGCGCGGCGGTGCGTTGCTGCGTCAGGTTCCCGGCGAAAACCAGACCGTCAAGATCGAAGAGATCTATCCCCTCAACCCACGTTTGGCCAACAAGCACGGCGGGATCATTCTCATGGGTGACTATCTCTACGGCGATTCGGACGACGCCGGCATTCCCTACTGTGCCGAACTGATGACTGGTGAAATCAAGTGGCAGGGCCGCGGGGCTGGCAAGGGCTCTGTCTCTGTCGTGGGAGCGGATGGAAAAACCTACTGGCGGTTCAGTGACGGCGTGATGGTCCTCGCCGATGCCGGTGCGGAGAAGTACAACGAAATCAGCTCGTTCAATATTCCCGGCGGCGGCGACCGCCCGAGCTGGTCGCATCCCGTGATCACCGATGGCAAACTCTACCTCCGCGAACAGGACGCCATCCTCTGCTACGACCTCAAGCCGTAACCAATTTTATGTCAGCCTGGATCAGCTTCGAATCCCCGGCATTTTCCTCAATGCCGGGGATTTGCGTTTAGTCGTGTTTGTCCGAGGCAGCTTCCGCGAAACCAGATGCAGATTCCCAACCAACAACTTCCCACCATCAACCCCCACTCCCCACTACCATGCCACCGATTGTCGTTGTCGCCGTCCTCCTGACCATCAGCAACCTCTTCATGACGTACGCGTGGTACGGGCACCTCAAGGATCACGCCCATCAGCCGCTCTGGATCGCGGTGCTGGTGAGCTGGGGCGTGGCGTTTTTCGAATATGCCATCCAGGTGCCCGCGAACCGGTTCGGGAACGATCATCACATCAACCTCGGGCAGCTCAAGATTCTGCAGGAAGTGATCACGCTCGCGGTCTTCGTTCCCTTCGCGGTCTACTACATGAACCGGCCCCTCTCGTGGAACTTTCTCTGGGCGGGGCTGTGCATGCTGGGGGCGGTCTACTTCATCTTCAACGACCCGGCAGCGAAGCCAAAAGCCGACGCAACGGTCAGCATGCCCGGCGACCCTCAGATCGATGCACCCACCATCTTGGTGGAACCACCAGTTGCCACCGACTCCGCCAACCTGTGAAAGAATCGGAACCTATCGCCCCGCCGAGTGATGTCGCCCTGAGGAATCGCCTGATTCTTCATGGCACCTTGTTGGCGACGGATCGCGAGCTGATGACAGCCGCTGATTGATGCACGTCTGGTCAGTTTTTCGGCAGAGATCGGACAAGCTTCCGAAGTGAATGCTCCGTCCCGTGTGGAGCAACCTGCGGGATGTGGTGCAAATTGCATCGCCAAGGTGTGCCGCCCAACACTTTCCAGAGGCAAAACCCGGCACATTTGCATGTTTGTGCGTAGCCGGAGCCGCTTGGCACACCCTGTGCATTCTTAACGATGTCTTGAGCATCGGCCGGTCGCGAGCCGCCGGGGGCCAACAGCCGTGCGGAGAGTCGCGTATTGGTAGATACCAAGGGTTTTCACCAGCAGCGATCTGGCAGGTTGCCGCCTGACCGGTTTTCACCTGGTCGATCGTTGTTGGGCCGGTTGTGATAAGGCCAAGACATTTTTCGATCTTGAGCGGGCAGTGATTGCCGTGCGTTCGCTCGTGGCGGCTTGTGGAGGTGGGTTATGCTGCAATTTCTGAAATCCCCAGTCTCAGGGACCGGCATGACCTTCTCCTCGCTCGCGAATTTTGAAGATTATCTGATCCAGCAGCAGTTGGTCGGTTCCAGTGCGCTTTCGGAGGCGGCCCGCAACATCCGAGGGACCGGTCCCGCAGCCATCAAGGAACTGATCCAGGAACTCGAACGCCGGATGGAGCTGACGGGCTATCAGTCGGCCATCCTCCTCAAGAACGAAACCGAGGGCCTCAGGGTCGGTGCCTACAAGCTTCTGTACCGCAATGCCTCCGGGAGTTTCGCCCGCGTCTTCCGTGGCTGCTCGGTGCAGACGGGCGAGATGATGGGCCTCAAAGTGTTGAGGCAACGCTATGCCAACGATCCCCGCGCGGTGAACCTCTTCAAGCGGGAAGGGGAGCTCGGCCGGCGACTCAAGCACAAGAACATCGTTCCCATCTACGAGGTGGGGAGCGATGGCGGCCAGCATTACCTCACCATGGAGTTCGTCGAAGGGGGCAACCTCAAGGACATCCTCAAGATCCGCGGCAAGTTCCCCGTCGAAGAGGCCACCAAGTACATCACCGATCTGGCGGAAGGCCTCGAATACGCCCTGTCGATGGGTTTCACCCATCGCGACCTCAAACTTTCGAACGCGCTTCTTTCAGCCCAACGGGTCGCCAAGCTCGTGGATTTCGGATTGGCGGGGGGGGAGGCGTCGGGTGTCGCCGATGAGGCCGATCGCGCCGTCGAGTACGGCACCCTCGAAAAGTTCACCGGCGCGCCGGACGGCGACCCCCGGAGCGATCTCTACTTTCTGGGATGCATGTATTACGAAATGGTCTCCGGGCAACCCCCTTACCCCGCGACCAAGAATATCGAAGAGCGGCGGCAGATCGGCCGCTACCGCAACATCCGGCCCATTGAGTCGGTTCTCCCGTCGCTGCCGCGAGACGTCGCAGAGATCATCGACCGGCTGCTCCGCACCAATCCCCACGAACGCTATCAAACGCCGACGGAACTGCTGCGGGATCTACGCAAGGTGCTCGGAACCGCAGGCGAAGCTGCTGGTGGTGAGTCACCCGGCAGCGGGAGTGGTGCCAATGCGATACCAGCGACAACCGCTTCCAGTGCTCCGACGATTCTCTGCATCGAGGGACGTCCCACACAGCAGGATCGACTGCGGGAATACTTCACCAAACACGGTTATCGAGTGCTGATGCTCAGCGATACGGCCCGCGCGTTGCAGCGCCTCTCGAGCCTGTCGGTCTCGGGAGTTCTCGTGACATGTGACGCTTTGTCGGAAGATGTCGCAGGCCAGTATGAGCAGTTGAAGCGCCATGCGGATCGAACGGAGACGCCGTTGGTGCTGGCGCTGTCCACCAAGCGGGCCTCGCTGTTGACGGAACTCCCCACCTCAAAATTCAGCAAGGTTCTGGCTCAACCAGTCACGCTTCGGGATCTGCGAGACGAAATCGAGGCTTTGAAACCAACCGCCAAGTAAATGGTTCTCAATATCTCGGCATGAATCGGAGTTTCAGCGAACCGCACATCCCTGCGTTCACAGCATCGCTCCCACCTCCGGGGATTCATTCAGAATCCCCGATCGATTCAGCAGAGCGGAATCAGATCCTGCAGATCGCAGCGGATCTCATTCGAGAGGAGGCTGGACGGCGTCCGGTGGGCCACCCGGTCGCGCAGCCGTTGCAGCTTTCCGTAAAGCATCTCCCGTTCACCGGCGAGAAACTCGTTTCGATAATCGAGGGGCTGCATGGGGGCCGAGATCACACAGACCGACATGCGGTGATCCACTTTGGCCACGCTTCCGCACTGATCGCGGGAATGGCCTGCCAGGAGCACGTCCAGGAGGCTCACCAACCATCGGTCGCGCAAGAGAGTGGCAGGTTCGTCCAGCACCTGACGCAGGTCGCCCAGGAGGAGATACTCCAGATCGGACCAGTATCCCAGGGATGCTGCGGTCGATTGTGCCGTAGTCGACATCATCATTGCTGTGCCGCAGTATCGAAGGGAGGGAATGGGTAGAGGGGTCGGCGCTATGAAATAGCAAGGGATGTGCCGACCGGGGGAGTGCTATGGAAATTTTGCGAAAAGAGCTGCCACGAATGAAAATTTCATTGTGTTCCGCGACTCGCGATCACCGTCAATTGCTGTGAATCGAGTGCATTTTGATGGTGCATAAGGCAGATTGGATTGATTGCCCGCCCACCCCTTCAATTTCGCAAGAAATGATGAAGTTGAGCAGAGACTGCTCAGAAGCTGCACCGAAAGCGGGCAAGGCCTGCTTCGCCTTCTCTCAATGGAAACCTTGGGCGGGTGCGGAATCTGCTCGCAATCCACCGATTTCCCTCGATGACCAGGGAGTTTCAGCAACGTGGCTGTGTGTTCACATTTTAGCTCGCCGCACAGCTGATTGAGCGAGAGCCAGCGTCGCCTCCACGGTATCAAGCTGTCTTGCGACCCTCTCCCTTTCGTTCCGACTCGTTGCGTGAGATGATCCGACGAGAGTCATGATTTATTCCGCCGGATGTGTCGCGGTTCCTCGGGGAAGTCAGCTGCCTCAGGCGAATACCTCAACTCTTCCAATCATTCCTCGCCCGGTGTCACTCGATCGGAACCCCAGACGTGGCGACCGCCGCCGACCTGCCTGCCGCTCCCGCCCGTTCGCCCCTTCCGACCGCCTGGCGAGCGGTGCTGGATGATCTCGTGGATGCCGGGTCGCCCGTGGTGGGCTGGGCGTGGTCGAATATTGACGCCTCCCAAAAATTTCGCCCCACACTGTTGATCCTCACCGAACGCAGCTTCATCGCCTGCGCGGGGACTCCCGCTTCGCCGATCCTCTCGCAGTGGCCGCTCCACGAGATCGCCGCACTCACCACGAACGACCGGGCGGGGCTGGGGACGATCGAAGCCCTGGGGACGGATCGTCGACTGGCGATCTGGCACTACACGCTGGATCTGGGGCCGGCGGTTCTCCTGTTGATCGAAGCCTTCGACGCCGCCTCATCCGGCGAGCGGGTCGATTCTCAGGAAGAAAGTGTCCTACCGCCCGAGGCCGAATCGACCGTTTCTCCACCCACTACCAAAGCCCTCTGGCGGTTGGCCCGTTTCGCACGGCCGCATGCGCGGGCGATTGCCGCCGGGTTTTTGCTCTCGTTCCTGGCCATGGTCGCCGGGCTGATCCCGCCTTATCTGACCATGCCGCTGTTGGATGACATTCTCATCCCTTACCAAACGGCGGCCGCCGCGGCGCGGGCGACCGGCATGCCCATTCCCTTGGAAGCCGACTTTTCACTGGCCACAGCGGCCCTGTATCTCGCAGGCCTACTGGGGGCCGCCGTGGCCGCTTGGATCCTCGGCTGGGTGCAGGGTGTCCTCCTGGCGTGGGTTAGCGAACGGATCGCGGCCGATCTCCGCAACGCCTCGTACTCGCACCTCCAACGGCTCTCGCTTGAATACTTTGGCGGCAAGCGGACGGGCGACCTGATGTCCCGCATCAGCACCGATTCCGACCGGCTGTGTCAATTCCTTTCGGATGGCGTCGTCGATTTCGCCGCCGACTGCTTTCTCATTGTGGGGACTGCCATTGTCCTCGTCTGGATCGATCCCTGGCTCGCGCTGGTTTCGCTCGTCCCGTTCCCCATCATCTCGTGGCTGATGTATGTCTCCCGCGACCGGTTGCAATCGGGGTTTCAAAGTGGTGGCCGGGCCTGGGCCCATATGACGAGTGTGCTGGCCGACACCATCCCCGGCATCCGCGTGGTGAAGGCGTTCGCCCAGGAATCGCGAGAGATCGAACGCTTCGCCCAGGCCAACCGCGAAGTCCTCGCCGCCAATGACCGGGTCAACCGCGTATGGACGTTCTTCTGGCCGATGATCATCTTCCTCAACCAGCTCGGCATTCTCGTCGTCTGGGGTTACGGCATCTACCGCGTTCACGAGCAGCTCATCACGGTGGGGGTGCTGACGGCGTTTCTCGCTTATATCGCCAGGTTCTACGGGCGGCTGGAATCGATGAGCCGCATGGTCAACTCCTCGCAGCGGGCGGCCGCAAGTGCCCAGCGGATTTTTGAGATCCTCGACCGAGTATCGACAGTCCCCGAACCGGTGCGGCCACTCCCCCTGGACGACTTCCAGGGGCGGGTCGAGTTGCGTGGCGTCGGCTTCCGGTATGGCAACCGCAAAGTTCTGGATGGCGTGAGTCTCAAGATCGCCGCCGGAGAGATGATCGGCCTCGTGGGCCAGACCGGGGCGGGTAAGAGCACACTCATCAACCTCGTCTGCCGGTTCTTCGATGTGGCGGAAGGGGCGATCTATGCGGATGGTGTCGACATCCGTTCGTTCAAGGTCGAGGACTGGCGGAAAAACGTGGGGATCGTCCTGCAGGATCCCTTCCTGTTCTTCGGGACCATCGCCGAGAACATCGCTTACGGGAAGCCCGGCGCCACGCGCGATGAGATCATCGCGGCGGCCAAAGCAGCCCGTGCCCACGAATTCATCCTGCAACTTCCGGATGGATATGATTCACTGGTGGGCGAGCGAGGCCAATCCCTTTCCGGCGGCGAACGCCAACGGATTTCGATCGCCCGCGCGTTGCTGATCAATCCCCGGCTGCTCATCCTCGATGAGGCGACCAGCGCGGTCGACACCGAGACCGAGCGGCAGATTCAGGAGGCTTTGCAGAATCTGGTGAAGAACCGCACGACGATCGCCATCGCCCACCGCCTCAGCACCTTGCGAAGGGCGAACCGCATTGTCGTTCTCGACCACGGCAAGATCGTCGAAGCGGGCTCGCACGAAGAGCTCCTTCGCCTGGAAGGGGGCCACTACGCGAAACTCGTCGAAGCCCAGCAGGCCCTCACCAAGGACATCGGCTGGTAACTTCCTCCCACTCAGGTGGGTAGGATTGGGCAACACTCATCCCGCAATCCATTGGAGTCCTCCGCCATGCAACATAATCCGCGTTTTTTACAGCTCGTCGAAGCCGTCCGCACCAACGTCCGCGAGTGCACCATTGCCGACTTGGCAGAAAAGCTGAAGAGTGGCGAAGCGATCCAGTTGTACGATGTGCGTGAAGACCACGAATGGGCCAAGGGACACATCCCCGGGGCGAAGCACTTAGGCCGCGGGATCATCGAACGCGACATCGAGACCCTCATCCCCGATCCCGAAGCCGAGATTTATCTCTACTGCGGCGGCGGCTTTCGCTCCGCCCTCGCCGCCGACACCCTCCAGAAGATGGGCTATATGAACATCATCTCCGTCGACGGCGGCTTTCGGGGTTGGAAGGAAGCGGGTTACGAGATCGAGCCATCGGTCTAGTGGAATAAGTCGCTACTAAATGACGAATCGTTGATGAATATTGAATAGTCGCTCGACGTTCGATGTCCACGAGTATGAGAGAATTCAGTTAATGGCCTTAATCCTCCGAACCTGCCGTTGCTCTTTCCGATTCGCACCCGTCCGACTCATCGCGTTATCGCTGCTCGGCCTCGCTGGGGCCCTGATCTCGCTGCCGGAGTCTTCGGCCCAACCCCCGGCACCCGCACCGGTGGTGAAGGTCGAGGTCGATACCACCGAGGTGCCCGACCTGGCCAAATGGGGGGAGGAGGCGAAGGTGCTGATCGAGGAGTGGTATCCGCGGATGGTCAATCTGCTGGGTTCGGAGGGTTATGTCCCGCCGGCGCGGATGGGGCTCAAGTTCAAGAAGACCGATGAAGGCGTGGCCTACACCGTACGTGACAACATCACCGTCTCGTCGCATTGGGTGGAGAAGCATCCCGAAGACACCGGTATGGTCATCCACGAGATGGTCCATGTCATCCAGGCCTATCCGGGCCGCAGCGGGCCGGGTTGGGTGACCGAGGGGATCGCCGACTATCTCCGCTACGCCGTCTACGAGGGCCGACCGCTTTCATGGTTCCCCAACAGTGCCGACCCCAAGGGTTTCACCAAGGGCTATAACATGACGGCGGGTTTCTTCCTGTGGCTGGAGAACGACCGCGCGCCGGGGATCGTCGCGAATCTCAACGCTCACATGCGAAAAGGAACCTACAAGGAAAGCCTCTTCGAGGAAGCCGCCGGCAAACCCCTCCTCGACCTCTGGCAAGACTACCTCACCACCCGCCGCCAGATGCGAGAAGCGGCGAGGAAGGGTTGAGAGGGCCAGAGTTTTTGACTGACTTTAAACGGGCATCATCATGGAACACGAACAAGCGGTGATTTGCGTCACGAGGTTGCCCATCGTGCCCGAGCGGCGGGATGACGGGCATAAGGGGGACTACGGGCATGCCCTCATCGTCGCCGGGCAGGTCGGAATGAGCGGGGCGGCGTGCCTTGCGGGGAAGGCCGCGTTGCGGGGCGGGGCGGGATTGGTGACGGTCGCCACGCCTGTATCCCTCCAGCCGATCGTCGCGGCGTATGAACCCAGCTATCTGACGATCGGCCTGCCCGAACTCCACGGGGCCATCGGCTTCGGGGCGATGGAGACGATCACCCGCGCGCTCCATGTGGCGACCGTCCTGGCCATCGGCCCGGGTCTGGGCAGTGCGGAACCCGCGCGGCAGATCGTGCGGGCGCTGTATCGGTCGTCACCGCTCCCCATGATCATCGACGCCGACGGCCTCAATGTCCTGGCCGCCAGTGGCGACGATCTCTCCCGCGACGCTGGTGCCGGTGCGCGGATCATGACGCCCCATCCCGGAGAATTCGCGCGGCTCACTGGGGAAACCACCGCCACCATCCAGGCCGCCCGGGAGAAATTCGCCAACGAATTCGCCCGCAAGCACGGCCTGGTGCTGGTCCTCAAAGGCAAGGAGACGGTCATCACCGATGGCCATCGCATGGCGATCAACACCACGGGCAACAGCGGCATGGCGACCGGCGGCACGGGCGATGTGCTCACGGGTCTGCTCTCCGCCATCGTAGCCCAGAAGTTGCCACCCTTCGAGGCGGCCCAACTCGCGGTCTGGCTGCATGGCCGGGCGGGCGATCTGGCGGCGACGAAATATTCTCGGCAGGGGCTGGTCGCCTCCGATTTGCTGGAAACGATGGGTGGGGCGTGGCTGGAACTCGGGGCCTAGCCAATGCGGATTGTCAGTTTCAACATCCACAAGGGGATCGGTGGTCGAGACCGGCGATATCGCCTGGAGCGGATCATCGAAGCCTTGGGCCAGTTGGAGCCGGATGTCGTCTGTCTGCAGGAAGTCGATACGGATGTCGCCCGGTCAAAGTTCGATCATCAGGCGAAGTTGATCAGCGAAGGCCTTGCCTTGCCCCATACCCATTTCCAGCTTAACGTCCGCCTGAAGACGGGGGGGTATGGCAATCTGATCGCGTCGAAGTATCCGCTGGCGACGTTGCACCCGATCTCGCTCACCCGTCGTCACTACAAACCCCGGGGGGCCCAACTCGCTGTGGTGGAAACCCCTTTGGGATGGTTGCATCTCATCCATTGGCATCTGGGATTGCGGGAAAGCGAGCGGCATTGGCAGGTTCGCCGGATGTTCGAGCACCAGCATTTCCGCGAGCATCGCGAACTTCCCGCACTCGCTATCGGCGATACCAACGACTGGCGGAACACGCTGGCTGCCGGCCCGTTCGCCGTGCATGGCTGGCGGCAGGTTTCGGTTCCTCCCTCACGTTTCCGCTCGTTTCCAGCCTGGTTGCCGCTCGGTTCGCTCGACAAGGCTTTTGTGAACGACGGTGTCGAGGTACGGGATTGCCGGGTCGCCAAGAGCCGATTGCTCAAGGATGCGTCGGATCATTTGCCATTGGTGGTCGAAATCGCGGGCTTCAACCGACCTTTCACGACCAACATGCCAGCCGCCCGCAGTACAGACAAGTGACCATCGTGCCAAAGAGTGAACGCGCATTGGTATGGGAGCGTTTCGCGGGTTCTCGTCGAGTTTTGCGGCGGGAACAATTTTGCAATGCAAATGAACAGCGGGTGTCTTTCGCTGGCGGATAGCGCCTTGTAGGATAACTGGCGTGAATTTTGCCGCTCTCGGCGAGAGTGCATCCGTTTGCCATCGGCGACCTGGGCGGCCTGTCTGTTTCTGAATCGAGAATGTCAATGGCGAGTGTTGTTGCGGGCGATCTGGTCACCATCAGTTATCGCGGTACGTTGGACGACGGCAGCGTGTTCGATGAAAGCACGCCCGAAGAGCCGCTCCAGTTCACGGCGGGTGGCGAAGAAGTGATCGAAGGTCTCACGAACGCCGTCATCGGCATGAACGTGGGCGACAAGAAGCGGATCGTGATCGAGCCGGAACAGGCCTACGGCGATTACGATTCCGAACTCGAGCAGACCGTCGAACGTTCCGAACTGCCCGAAGACGCCGAAGTGGGCGATCAGCTCACCGCGACCGCGGAAGACGATGAAGAGGAAGAGTTCCCCGTGTGGGTCGTGGAAATCAACGAGACGGAAGCCGTCCTCGACGCCAACCATCCTCTGGCGGGCGAAACCCTGATTTTTGAAATCGAACTTCTGGCCATCGAAAACCCGGCGTGAATTTGAGTCAGCGGACATAGAGATGATCTGCAAAGCGGGCGTTGGCTGGACTTTCCTCCAGTCGGTGCCCGCTTTGTTTCATGGCGGCCTCGACTCACTCCTCCCGTTCAAAAAGCGGGAAATCGACTTCCCTCGAACACAACTTGCTTTTTGAACACTTGGAAACGAACGAAAGGCTGGCAAGCGGGGTGAATCTTCGGGCAGAATTGCCGTCGGCTGTGGTTATGGCCGCTCCGCCCGACGCCGAATTCCTGGCTCTTCAACTCCGTGTGTTCCACCATTGAATTTCTCCAGCCTCGTTCACCAGTGAGCATCATCATGCTGCGAATCCGCCCCCTGTTGCTCGTGCTGCTCGGTTCCGCTTTGTTGCTGGGTGTGTTCAATCCGCTTTCGGCCCAGCAGACTAAGCCGGGCGGGACATCCACCAGCAAGTCGAAGACGAAGACCAAGCCGATCACTTCGGGAGCGCTGAAGCAGATCGACCTCAAGGCCGACCGCCTCAAGGATTCGATCACGAAGGATGCCGCCGTCCTGGCGAAGGAATACGAGGACGCGGGCTTCCTCGAAAAGGCGAAGAACCTTTACGAGGTGCTGCTCAAGCTCGATCCCGATCAGTCAGCCGTGCAGCAGAAGGTAAAGGATCTCAACGAACAAATCCTCTCGTCGAACGAAACCGAGATCGAGTTCGATGTCAGCCGGGGGTGGAGCCAGCCCTTGGGGAAGGTTTTCAAGGATCGACCGATGCGAATTCAGGCCGAAGGGGACTACAAGTTCAGCATCTCGACCGACCTCTCCGCTAACGGCCTCCCCACCGCCGACAACGGCCAGGAACTTTATCCCGGCGCTCCTCCCGGTGCTCTGATCGGCGTGATCCTCGCCGACAAGAAGCCCGGCAAACCCTTCATGATCGGCGACAACAAGGATTTCTCGCCCCAGCAGGATGGGCTGCTGATGGTGAAGATCAACGCTCCCGCCAGCCAGAAATGCACGGGAAAGCTGTCGCTCCGCTTGAGTGGCTACGTCCTCGCCCCGTAACCTCATGCCACGGCCCGGCCATGTCCCTCGCGTGGAAGGACAGGGTTTCGGTCCGAGGAGTGGAGTGGGTGCATGATGTCGCAGGCG
Source organism: Planctomyces sp. (assembly GCA_013822855.1). GTDB lineage: Bacteria > Planctomycetota > Planctomycetia > Planctomycetales > Planctomycetaceae > Planctopirus. The sequence continues at coordinate 2,948 of PNLE01000087.1, read as the reverse complement.
GTACCGCCGGTGGTCGAGATCGTCGGTGACGGCCCGTGGGCCGACCACTTCGCCGATATCAAGCAGTTGGCCCTGGCCGACTGGCCCGCATTCCTCCCGAGCCGTGTCGGTGTCTCATCTCGCCTACAGATTCTTTGCGGCACCCGTGAGAACCAGCGGGCGGTGGCGATCGACGGTCTCTCCCAGGGAAACATTGTCTGGCTGGCCGAGCCCTGTTTTTGGACGGCGGAAGATATCGCCTCACTGGAATCCGCTGCGGGACAGGCCAACTCTGCCCCGTCGTTGACGGTCATCTCGCCGCGACATTTCGACGGCGATTTCCAGCAGGCTCTCTCACTGATTCAACAGGGCGAACTGGGTGAACTCCAGGCCATCCGCATGATCGCCTGGACTCCTCCGGCCATGTACCTCCGGGGAGCGGGAGCGAGCGTTGGTGAATCCGCCTCGCAGCCAGAGTTCGCCCCCCAAAAAGAGTTTGAGCGCGAGTTGGCGGGGGCGGTCGATCTTCTTCTGGAAATGACCACCGCCTTGCCACAGCAATGCCGGCTTGCCGGTTCAGTGGACGACTGGTCGCTGGGCGTCACGTTTGCCAGCGGTCTGCGGGCGGAAGTCGAACAGCGCCGGCGGGGCCATCTGCCGTTCTCGACAGGCTGGATGGTTGATGGCGAATTGGCCGGTTATCGACAGGGGCGGCTGTATCGCTCCGCCGACGACGGGGAAACGATCGATGTCCCCGTGCCGCCCATGTCGGACAGCACCTCCTCCCTCGTGGATGAGCTGAGAAAGTGCCTGAGCGAACACCGTGATCCCGCATTCCATCCGATGGCACAGACCACGAAGACGCTGGGCGACATGCGCCGCCGAGTTTTGTTGTACGACATGCTGCGAGAGCAAATCGGCCGTTGAGCCGAACGGCTTCGCGATCGATCCGGCAGCCTTGGTCAACCCTTTTCGGAGGAGGATCGTCCCAAGGCCATGTCGAAGCTGTTGACCGCCGGGATCAGCATGGCCATCGTCGTGAAACCGTAGGCGGCTGACAGGGAGAGGCAGACTCCGAGCGTCTGGCCCAGCAGAAAACTGGTGATCGCGTAGAAGGTCAGGAACGGGAGAATCCCCGCCGCGAGCGTGAGTGCGGGGGAGGGGTTGCGATGCGTCAGCGAGACCCACAGCCCCAGGCTGCCACCCAGAATGAAGACCAGGAACGTAGGCAGCTGCAGCGAGAACGACGATCGCGCCTGCACGATCAGCATCAGGCAGATGAAGATGCCGATGAACAGGAAGAAGATCGTTCCCAGGCTGTTGGTGATCGCAGTGCGGGAACTGGTGTAGGTCAGTCCCGAATGCAAACCCAGCATCGCCGCGAACGTGCAGAGGACACCCAGGCCGATCATCAAGTAGAGGAAATTCTCCGGCGTGACACTTCCCTCATACATCAGCCACAGCAGGAATCCGAGCGGGATGAGCAGCAGTTCGACGGTGTTGTAGAGCACTCCCAGCAGCTTGCCGTAGATGAACTCCTTGGCGGTGATGTTCGTCACCAGCAGGAGTTCCAAAGTCCCGGCGTCGCGTTCGCTGGTGAAGGCGGTCACCGCCTGGGCATTGATGAGCATCATCGAAACCAGTCCCAGGCCCACGAATGCGAACCCTGCGGGGGGTAGCATCCCGAGGATCTTCCGCGACGGATCGACCGAGAAGATCGCCGCTCCGATCATCAGCCCGGCCAGCACGAGGTAGGCCAGCTTGATGAAGATGATTTTGCGGCCGTAGGCCCGCGTGCAGATTTCCCGCCAGACCACCGGGTTGTTCCAGATCTCGCGATGTTTGCGGGCGGGAGCCGCGAGTCGATCCTCATCGGACTTCGCCGTTTCCCCCATGGTTCGCGAGGGATTCCAGATCCGCAGCCGCAAGGTGGTGGTCGTCACCAGGCCAGCGGCCAGAAGTCCCAGGAGACCGGCGGAGGTCAGGGCGGCGCGTGTGGCACTTTGCCCCGCCGCCTCCAAGGCCAGCGGCTGGAAGAGTGCCAGCAATCCCCGATAGGGATTGAACAGGACGACGAGTTCCGCCAGAGGTCTTAAACCGGCTGCGGCGAACAACACACCCGCCAGTTCGGCGGTGCCGAGGAACAGCACGATCCCCAGCACGCTGATGGCCAGCGTCTGGAAGGTCTTCTCGCGCCAGAAGGCGACGAGATTCCCCCATGCCCCGGCGGCCAATCCCGCTGCGGCACTCAGCACCAGCGAGATGAGGAGTTGGGCCGGAGCGACACCACCCAGCAGCAGCAGACTGCACAGGACGGGAACCGAGGCAGCCAGCAGCACTCCCACCAGCAGCAGGCTGGCCCCGAGTTTGCCCCCCACCAGTTCGACGCTCTTGAGGTCGGTCATCAAGAGGAGGAGCAACGTCCGGCGATCCTTCTCCTGGGAGACGCGACCGGCGGCAAACAGGACGGCGAAGAAGATGATCATCGTCATCTGCACGAGGGAGATCATCTGAAACATCAGCGCGCCAAAGCGGGCGAGTTCCCCCAGGCCGTTGACCTGCTGCAATCCGAACGTGGCCTGCACCGCCGTGTAGAGGAGGATGAAGAGGCCCCCCACATAGCCCGAGCGAATCAGAAAATGCTTGAGCTGACGGGGAGCCGTCAACGCCTCACGAGTCACAAGCGGGCCGGCGAACACTGGTTTCGTCCCCAGAAGATTTGAAGAATCAAGCGGCGGGCAAAATCACGGAACCCGGCTGTTTGGCCAGGAATTCCCAAACTTTCCCACTTCGACTATAAGGCTCGGAGGATCGCCCACCAACCGAGCACCGTGTGGAATCGATGAAGTCCCGGCACTTGCCGCTTCGTTCCCAGGACTTTGCTCGCTCGGCAGGGCTCCCCATGACCTCAATCTTCATTCATTTCTGATGGCCGACACCATGCCCGATGCCCCTTCGGTAACTCCTTC
>PNLE01000086.1 GCA_013822855.1 Planctomyces sp. | reverse complement strand
CGCGGCACTGGATGGATCTGACACGTTACGCCGAGACCCACGGGCATGAGTTTGATTACGAAATTCCCAATACTTGGCCTTACCGCGATTATCTGATCCGCGCGTTCAACGCGGATGTCCCCTACGACCAGTTTCTCACGGAGCACGTCGCGGGCGATCTGCTGGCCGCACCACGGCTCGATTCTGCCACGGGGTTGAATGAATCGGTGGCCGGGACGGCGTTCTGGTGGCTGTCGCAAGGGAAGCATTCGCCTGTCGATATTCGTTCGGAGGAGTGCGACACGGTCGACAACCAGATCGATGTCTTCAGCAAGACATTCATGGGGATGACCGTCGCCTGCGCCCGCTGCCACGACCACAAATTCGACCCCATCCGCATCCGCGACTACTACGCGTTGGCGGGATATCTGCAAAGCAGCAGACGCGATGTGGCCAACCGCGTAGCGCCCAGTGCGTATCAGCCGATCATTGAAGGGGCCCAACGAGATCACGATGGACGACAGCCGGCGATCAATGAGGCGATGCTGTATGCGGCGGGAGGATTTGATTGGACACCGACCGAGTGGCTCGACGCGATGGCCACCACGCACCAGAAGCGGATCACGGCCAATCCCACCGACTGGCTCGCGGCATGGATGCATCTAGGTGCCTTGGACGACCGGGATGATTTCCGTACCAAAAAAGAGCAGGTCGCCAGCATTCTCCTGGCACAGCAGCATCAGGCTGAGGCGGCCCGCAAGTCGGCCATCCTCCTCACGGATTTTGGACCCGGAACTTCGGACGGGTGGCTTCGTTCGGGTATGGCGTTTTCATTCACCGACAAGTCGGGGCTGGTCGATGACGGGCGACCGGGTGAGGGTGAAGTCTCTATGCGGGAAGCGGGAACGGCCCATTCGGGAACGATTTCACAGAAGCTGGTGGGTGCCTTGCGCTCGCGCACTTTTGAGCTCAAGCATCGCTATCTCGATATCCGTGTGGCTCGTTTGGGTGGGCCGCCGCAACCCGGCAAGCAGATCAAGAACGGCCAGGTCCATGTCATCATGGATGGATTCCAGCTCATCAAAGATCCGCTCTATGGGTCGTTCACGCTGAATGTGCCCAATGATGGCGTTTGGCGTTGGTTTCGGCTCGACTTGAACCGGGCCGTTGGAGCCAACATTTATCTGGAAGTCGTCGATGATTTCGCGGATGGCTGGATCGCCGTTGATGAAGTACGGCTCTCTGATGGCCCGCGCGCCGTTGACGACCTTTCCCTGCCGATCCTCACCTGGCTGGCCGATCCCGAGGTGCTCGAGCCCCGACATCTGGCGGAGAAGTATCTCGCTTGGTTCAAACGGGGCGTGGCGGCACAGGCCCAACCGGAGTTCCCCACGGACGCCTATGGGCAAGCCACCAGAGACATCTGGCAGACGGCCGTGAAGCATGAGCATTTGTTCCCGCGAGACAACGACTGGAAATCGAAGCAACAGAACGTCGAACTGCAGCAGACCCGGTGGCGTGAGGCCCTCCAAAAACTTCCCGAGCCGCAATTCGTCGTCGCGATGGCGGATGGGACGGCGGAGGATGACCGAGTGCTGCTGCGGGGCAACCACAAAAAACCTGGGCCGGTGGAAGCCCGAAGACCTTTGGAAGTCTTGGGTGGGTTGGCAGTCAAAGCACCCACCCAGGGGAGCGGGCGGATGGATCTGGCCCGGAATTTGACGGATCCCCAGAACCCGCTCGTCGCGCGGGTAATTGTCAATCGGCTGTGGCATTACCACTTCGGGCGCGGGCTGGTTCCCACGCCGGACGACTTCGGCAAGATGGGTCAGCCCCCGTCCCACCCCGAACTGCTCGACTGGCTGGCGAGCGAGCTGGTGGCGTCGGGCTGGTCGCTCAAGCACATCCACCGGCTGATTCTCAACTCGGCCACTTGGCAGCAGTCGAGCGAATTGGCCGCAGCGGAGTTCGAAGCCCTCGATCCGCAGAACATCCTGCTCCATCGCCAGAACCCCCGGCGGCTGGAAGCGGAAGCGGTGAGGGATTCGATCCTGGCGTATTCAGGGCGAATCAACCTCACGATGTACGGCCCGCCGGTCGCCACCCATTTGACCCCGTTCATGGAAGGCCGCGGTCGCCCCGGACGTTCCGGCCCGCTTGATGGCGACGGTCGGCGCAGTATTTACCTGAGCGTCCACCGCAACTTCCTCAATCCGTTCTTCCTCGCCTTCGACTTCCCCACGCCCTTCACCAGTATGGGTCGCCGCTCGACCAGCAACGTTCCGGCCCAGGCGCTGGTGCTGCTCAACAATCCGTTCGTGCTGGAAGAGGCCAAACGCTGTGCCGAGCGGACGGCTGCCTTGGAGCCTTCCGCTCGGATCGAAGCCTTATGGTTGAACGCCTTCTGCCGCCCGCCAACGACCGAAGAGCAGCGGCAGGCTCAAGAGTTCATCGCGGCCCAGGCGGGTGAGTATCCGGCGGAGGACAAGCTCTCGGCCTGGCGCGATTTGGCCCACGTGCTCATCAACAGCAAGGAGTTCTTCTTCGTGCCCTAATTCGAGTCGAGACGGCTATGACCGTCGGTGAGGGTCACCGGGAAGAAGACTTTCGCGCCGCTCTTGGAATCGAGGTCATGGCGCTCGAAGCGAACGCCTTCGCGGGAGTCGATCTGAGGCAGGCCAGCCAGCCATTCATCGAAGGCCGAGTGCTGCCGGGCGGAGAGCGTGGCGACATCCTGCGCTGTCGGAATCGCGGTGGTCGCGGCTTCCGCGTTGGTCGCTGGGTGACGTTCCAACACGATGTAAAGTCCGGCGGCGACAGGCCACTTCGCCATGCCGACGGGGGCAGGTGTCTCCTTGTCGACCTCGGCTCCCATCAGGAACTGGGGCGTATTGGCGGCTCCTTCCGTGGACGAAGGAGGTGATGCGGCTCTCGCCAGACAGATGACGCGATCTGTCTGCTGGCCCGGGATCCGGCGGAGGAGCTGCCGGGAGGAGAACTCGCTGAGCGCCTGCCGAATCTGCGTGTCCTGAAATTCCAGATCGGGTGGCAAGGGAAGAGCGTAACCCAGCAGCCAGACCGTGGGGAGGCGGGTTAGTTGCCATGAACCCTGAAAGGCCGGATCGATGGGGCTGGAATAATCGCCACCCAGTTCCGGAGGCGGGGCCAGATCAATCAACTCCTCTTCGAGGAACTCGGGAACGGCTTCTTCCGGGGCTGGAGAGGATTTGGAGCGGGAGGGGCGTTTCATGGGACGGCTCTTCACGGAGATTCTGGTCACCGGCAGAGCGTATCGGAGCCAGTCCGAATTCGCGAACCACGCCCGCTGCTGCGGAGGGAGCAGGAACAGTCGGCGGCGAAAGAAAGACGGGATCGCTCCAAGGATCTCACACCAAGTGTTTCCGACGTGAATTCACCCGCTCGACAAGCCGCTGGTCACTCCAAGTATCCAGTTCGAGCAGGGCGATGTAGGGGTCGCCGGAGAGGTCGAGGAGTTGAGCGAAGGCGGGTTCGGTTTTCAGGCCCCTCCGCTTGAGCGCCCGGATCTCTTCCCTCAAGGCCGCTCCGCCGATGGCCAGCAATTTCTCCTCCACCAGCAGATGCCGGTAGCCCCACTGGGCCTCGACCGACTGACTCTGGGCGAAGATTTCGATCTCGAATTCTTGACAACGGCCTTGGGCGACAAAGGATTCGACGCCGCGAATTGTCGTGAACTTCGCCTGGTACCCATCGAGTCGGAGGGCCAGCGTCTCGCAGACCCGCGCGAACATTCGCAGGTCGAGTGCGTGGCAGAGGATGTCGAGATCGCTTTCCGGCAGGTCGATCTCCAGCGGAATCGTTCCTGCCAGCACGGGGGTGAAGTCCGCCAACATTTGGGCGATCCCCAGTTGACGCAGCACCCGGGCTGCGGCCTGCTGCCGAGAGATTCCGGCCTCGAACAGCGTTTCATCGATGGCAAACCGCAGGACAGGCACCGCTCAACCTCACATTGACCCGTTTTTCATTCCCGACTACACCACCCCATGCGAAGGATCGGCAAAGGCTGCCGATCCTCCCGGAATCCAGCCATCACCTTCTCTCAAATGAAGTGTGGCTGGCGACCTTGTTCGTGAAAAGGATGTCCGAACATCGTGTCTGGCGATATGGGTGATCTCCTCAGCCCCGAAGAAATTGAAGCCCTCATGCAGGCGGCTCGCGGGGAAGGTGCGGGAGGTGCCCCCGGTGCGGGTCTCTTCGGCCCCACCGCTCCTCCAACCGGTGGCTCTAGCCCGTCCCGTTCACACGATCATACCGCGAGTCGCGGCGCGCCCGCCGAACAGTCTTTGCGACAAGCCGAACAGCAACTCGCCGCCGCAATGGCAGCCGAACTTCCCGGCCGCTCCAGCCGTGGCCTGATGCCCGGTGAATCGCCGTCGCCGTTCGAATTCGAAGAATTCGGTGCGTCGTTCCCGCAGAAGTCCTCGGCTCCCGTCTTTCCGCTCGATGCCCTCCAGGATGTGGAACTGGATATCCGCATCGAACTGGGCCGGACGGAACTCCTCATCGATGAAGTCATGCAGCTCCGCGAAGGAGCCGTGGTTCCACTCGACAAACTCGCGGGCGACCCGGTCGACATTCTCGTCAACGGCAAGCTCCTCGCCCGCGGTGAAGTCCTCGTCCTCAACGACAATTTCTGCGTCCGCATTGCCGAAATCCTGACCCAGGATGGTTGATCCCCCGACAGGAGACGCCATGCGGCGACCATCCCCCCACGACCCAACCCACGGGACGAAAACGCCATGTCCTCCGGGATGGCGGCCCTCCCGGCTGTGCGGGATCAAGTGCCGCACACTGCTCGTGCTGGGCGTTTGCCTCACCCTGGTCACCATCGCGGCCACCACCAAGGCCAGCGCCCAGGAGTCACCATTCGCTCCTCAAGCCAATACAGCCAATGGATCCCGCTCCTGGGGTGGCCAGCCCGAAGGAGGCGTCGAGCCCGCCACCTTCCGGCCAAACACCTCCACGGAGGCGGCGCCACTCGCCACACCGATTTCCCCGACTGCCAAATCCTTGCCCTCGCGCGGGGCAGCCAAGTCCGCCAGCGGCAACCAGCGGCATGCCGTCTCCTCGGGTTCCATCTGGTGGACGGTGGGGGCACTCACCACGGTACTCATCGCGGCGGGGATCACCTTGCCCTGGTTGAAGCGGCATATCCCTGGAGCCGTCCTGCCATTGCCTGAATCGGCGGTGCAAGTCCTTGGCCGACGCCCTCTCGAACCACGTGTTTCTTTGCAACTGGTCCGCATTGGCACGCGGGTGCTGGTGCTCGGCGTGGGGCCGGACGGTGCCCGCACGTTGGCCGAGATCGACGATCCTATTGAAGTCGATGTTCTGGTCGGAGCCTGCAAATCGAACCGCGCAGAGACATCCACCGGCAAGTCGTTCCAGCAGTTCTTCGAGCGAAAGGCCCGTTCATGATCCGGCTCGCTCGACAACTCCTCACGCGACTGGCGGGCCCCGCGATGTCCCGTTCCGCTCTCACTTCATCGCTCGTCTCGCTCTTCATTTTTGTGAGCTTGTGGACCGGGAGCGATCCCTGCTTCGCGCAGGCCGTATTGCGTGAGAACAGCCCGGGCGTCGTTCGCTCCGACCGTTCGGCTCCGGCTGGCGAAATCCGGCAACCGGGGCTGACATCACCCCTCACCACTTCCGAGCCTTTGACGAACATTTCCATCGATCCGAACGACTCGCTTGCTCCGGGGGGTTCGGGACTGCCCGCAGGGCTCACAGCCCCCGCGCTTCCCGCAGGCCTGGATGCCTCGAACCTGACCTCCCGCAGCGGGCTGTCCAACACGCTCAAGATCATGTTCCTGCTGACGGTGCTGACCCTCGCACCCAGCATCCTCATGATGACGACCTGCTTCATCCGCTTCGTGATCGTGCTGGGCCTCCTCAGGCAGGCACTGGGGACCCAGCAGTTGCCCCCGAATCAGGTCATCACTTCGATCTGCCTGTTCCTCACGTTCCTCGTCATGGCCCCCGTCTGGACGGAAGCCTACGAAAGCGGCATCCGGCCCTACACTTCGCCCAAACCCGGCGAGCCGATGATCGATGAATGGACCGCCTTCAACCGCACCGTCGCCCCGATCCGCAAGTTCATGGCCGAACAGATCGACCGCACCGGCAGCAGCGATTCGGTCTGGATGTTCATCGACTTCCTCCGCCCGCCCGCGGACAGCCCGGCCTTCACCACCTGGCGGGAACCTCAGACGTATGACGACGTCCCCCTCGTCGCGCTGCTACCGGCCTACATGCTGAGCGAATTCAAAGTGAGCTTCCTCATTGCGTTCCAGATCTACCTGCCGTTCTTGATCATCGACATGGTCATCTCGTCGATCCTCATCAGCATGGGGATGATGATGCTCCCCCCCGTGCTGATCTCCCTCCCGTTCAAACTCCTCCTCTTCGTCATGATCGACGGCTGGTTCCTGACCGTGGGCATGCTGCTGGAAAGCGTCCGACCGGCAGGATGAGGAGGGGAGAAGGAAAGAAGGTGGGAAGGGGAGAAGCCAGAATCTACCCTCGCCCGGTACCCCGGGAGAGGGTTCGCCATGGGCGAGTTGAAAGGTGAGGGTCTTTCCGATGGGCAATGCGAGCCTGGAATCGATCCCTGGCTGGCCAAGCGACACGCGATGAAGTCACTCATGGATCGACGATCAAGAAACTACGAACTCGCCCTCACCCCAACCCTCTCCCAGCGGACTGGGCGAGGGGGCCACGGAAGGGCTCTTCCCAACCAACAACCAACAACCATCAACTTCCGACCCACAACTCCCCCATGACCCCCGATACCGCCGTCGAACTCTGCCGCAATGCTGTCGTCATCACGCTGATGGTCTGCCTCCCCAGCCTGATGTCGGCGATGCTCGTCGGGCTGTTGATCAGCCTCGCGCAGGCCGTCACGCAGTTGCAGGAACAGACACTCAGCTTTGTTCCCAAACTTGTGGTCATGGTCCTCGTCGCCCTGCTGACACTCCCGTGGTCGATGAGCCTCATGGACAGCTACGCCTACGACCTCTATACGAGCATCCCGGAACGATTGTCGAGTGAGTGAGTGAGGGGTGAGGAAAAAAGGAGAGAAGGAGAGAAGGGGGGAAGCCAGAAATTAGCCCTCGCCCGGTCCTCCGGGAGAGGGTCCGCCACGGGCGGCTGAAAAGGTGAGGGTCTTACCGATGTGCACGACAAACCGAACAACGTTCACCGGGAGAGTCAAGCGGCTCGCAATTGAGCCTCTTGTTGATTGATCACTGGATACGTTCGAACTCGCCCTCACCCCAACCCTCTCCCAGCGGACTGGGCGAGGGGGCCAACCAATGGCTCTTCACAACCAACAACTATCAACCCACAACTTCCAACCCCCATGCTCTCCTCGCTCCTCCTCAACGCCGCCTTGCTGGAAGCGGTCGCCCAGTTCCAGGTCTTTCTCCTGGTGCTGGTCCGGCTGTCGGGGTTGGCGTTGACGGGTCCATTGTTCGGCAGCACCTCCGTGCCGATGAATGTGCGGGTGCTGCTCATCTTCGTCCTCGCGCTGCTCGTCACTCCCACGATCGGCACACAAGCTGGCCAGGGATTCGCCCTGCGGGATATCAACCACGATCAGCAGTTGAGCGGCGAAGAAATCTCCCCCGCACTAGCCGCCCGATTCGAGCAGAACACACCGTCCACGGGAGGCGAGCCGTCGCCGGTGAACCTGACCCGTGGCGAGTACACCGCTGTCCCGGCACCGCCGCAGAGCCTGTTGGAACTCGTGATGTTGCTTCTCGGCGAACTGGTGATCGGCCTCTTCATCGGCCTGGGGATCCAGATCGTGATGTCGGGCCTGCAGATGGCGGGGCAGATCATCGATCAACAGGGTGGCTTCGGCCTGGGGGAAGTCTTCAATCCTGATCTCAAGATGAACGCCTCCCAAAGCGGCCAGCTCCTCTTCTGGTTGGGAACGGTCATCTTTCTCGTCCTCGAACCCATCGGCGGGCATCTCATGATGCTGAGAACGCTGGTCGAGAGCTTCCAGTCGATACCCGTGGGCCGGGCCTTCTGGGAACCGGCGAGCATCGAACTCCTCAATCAACTGATGCAGTCGTCGTTCTCGCTCGCCATCCGTTTCGCCGCCCCGATCATGCTGGTGATGTGCCTCGTCGATGCCGCCATCGGCTTTCTGAGCCACACGGTGCCGCAGATCAACATTCAGGCGGTCGGCTTTTCCCTCAAGGCAATGGTCAGCCTGCTCCTCTTGGTCACCCTCTTCAGCGGACCGGCGACGATCGTCTCGAACACCCTCAATGAAACCCTGCAAACCATCCGCCAAGGCCTGGAACTTCCGACGTCGAGTGAGCCACCTTTGATGGGGAGTTGATGGGCATGGCGAGGTTAGAAGGGGAGAAGGAAAGAAGGGGAGAAGCCAGAAATTAACCCTTGCCCGGTCCTCCGGGAGAGAGTCCGCCACGGGCGGGTAAAAAGGTGAGGGCCTTGCCGATGTGCACGAGGAACCGAACAACGTTCACCAGGAGGGCCAAGCGGTTCGCAATTGAGCCTCTTGTTGATTGATCACTGGATACGTTCGAGCTCGCCCTCACCCCAACCCTCTCCCAGCGGACTGGGCGAGGGGGCCGCCCAATGGCGCTTCCCAAACAACAACCATCCACTCCCAACCAACCACCCTCCATGTTCAACGCTCCCCATTCCTGCCTGCAAGACGATGATCCAGCCAACCCCGCACGGGGTTGGCTGGATCATCCCACGACCCGCTTGCGCCTAGTGGTTTTGATCTTCCTGATTCCCGCCGGTGCCATTGGCTATCGACTCGTCCAGTTGCAGACGGTGAAGCAGTCGAGCTTCACCCAGGTCTTTGAAGCCACCACGACCAAGCGCCTCGAAATTCCCGCGCGCGATGGGCGGATCCTGGCTGCCGATGGATCGCCGCTGGCCGTTGATGTAGAGACGTTCGAGTTGCGGGTGGACTATCGCTGGCTCGAAGAACCGCCCCATCCTGAATGGCTCAAGCGGCAGGCCTTCCAGCGCCTTTCCCGCAGGCAACGCCGCGACACCGATCAAGTGGCCGCCATTTCCGAACAGGTGCTCCGGGAAAGAGACGAGATGTGGCAAAGGTTGGCCCGAGTGGTGAACCTTCCCGAAAGTGAGCTCACCTCCCGGCGGCACGAGATCCAGACGCGCATCGAGCGCATGCGGTCCGTGGTGTTGAATCGGCAATCACAGAAATCCTCCCCTTCGAGCCCCTCACAAGCACCAGCGATCGAGTCGTTCAAAGCCTCGTCGCCAGCGGACTTGGATGAGTATCTGGCCTGGTGGAAAGGCCGTTGGCATGAGTTCCACCGCGAGCTGACCACGCCCCCCGCCCGCCGCTCCGATGAACCCTTCATCCTGGCGGAGGAACTGGAAGCTCATCCTTTGGTCGTGGGCATCACCGAGACTGCGGCAGCCGAAATCCAGGCCCAACCGGAACTTTATCCCGGTCTCGAAGTGCGAGTCCTCACCCACCGATCCTACCCTGCCAAAACAGTGGCGGCTCATCTGCTCGGCGTGCGGACTCCCTTGCGCGAAGAGGAAGCGCGGGAGCGATCGCAACGCTGGCCGGCGGGGGATCCTCTCGACTATCGCACGGGCGACCCGATGGGCCGCAGCGGTTTGGAACTGGCCTACGATGCCCAGCTGCGCGGGCTGCGCGGACTCAAGGAACTGACCATCGATCGATGGGGCCAGATCGTCGCCGAGAAGATCCTTCGCGAGCCCCGGCACGGATCCGATCTCTATCTCTCGCTCGATGTCGAAGTCCAGCGGACAGCGGAATCGCTCCTGGAACAAGCCCTCGCCGCAAGTGACATCCCATCGTCAGAAACGTCGCCGGAAGCCGCCACCGAAGGGGTGACGGAGACGGCAATCCCTTCCCGGACAATCCCCACGGGGGGGAGTGTCGTCGTCATCGATGTGCGGACGGGGCAGGTCATCGCCGCCGCCAGCGCGCCAGGATACGACGCGAACATCCTTACCTCACCCACCGCCGACGAATGGGCCCGGCTGACGAACGACGCCCGGCGACCCTTCTTCCAGCGGGTCACCCGTATGGCTCTGGCTCCCGGATCCACGTTCAAACCTTTGACGGCCATTGCGGGACTCGAAGCCGGCATGAAGGCCAGCACCTCCATCGATTGTGTCGGGTACCTCGATCATCCGAATCGGGATCGTTGCCTCATCTTCCGGCACTTCGGCGTGGGCCACGGCGAAACCGATCTGAGCGACGCCTTGTGTCAGTCGTGCAACGTCTACTTCTTCAAAATGGCCCGCATGAGCGGCCCCCAACCACTGGTCGCATGGGCCCGGCAATTCGGTTTCGGCCAGCTGACAGGGATCGACCTACCGTTCGAACAGACGGGGCGGCTTCCCTCGCCCGAAACGGCGACAAAGGCCCAGCCCTGGTATCCGGGAGATACGCTGGGCTTGGCCATTGGCCAGTCGCGGCTGCAAGTGACACCCCTGCAAATGGCCCGCTTCATGGCCGCCATCGCCAATGGCGGGGAACTGGTCACGCCGCGATTGAAGGCCGATTTCTCACCGATGTTCATTGGCACAGAGTCACCCGTCCAGGGTTCATCCCCCTCCCAGAGTTCATCCGCATCGAAGGGCCACACACTCCACGGACTGCACCCAACCACAATGGATGCTGTTCGCGAAGGGCTGGTTCGCGTGGTGAACGATCCCAAAGGGACGGCCTACAAGACCGTCCGCATGAAAGAAGTGGAAATCGCCGGCAAGACCGGGACGGCGGAAGCGGGGGGCGGCCTGCCCGATCACGCCTGGTTCGCCGGCTATGCCCCTGCCAGGCAGCCTCGATATGCGATCGTCGTCGTGCTCGAGCATGGCGGCAGCGGAGGCAAACAAGCCGGCCCGATGGCAAGGGATGTCCTGCGAAAAATGCACCAACTCGGCCTGCTACCCACCGGCTCCCTCGCCAGCAACGAGGATTGACCCGAAGACTCGATGCGAATTCAGAAACTAACGACCCATCGGCCCCAAGTCTGGCTGGATGCCAACAACCGCGACCCTCAAAAAACTCGCTAAACCGCACCACAGTCGATTTCTCGATAGCGTGTTATGCCACTAGCCGAGGCGACGTGGGCGACGAGACTTGATTCGACTCGGCTGGCGATACGGCCTGCACCTCACGCAGCCACCTTCTGAAAGCCAGGACAGCAAAGACGGTCGTGGCGAGGGGGGCGAGCCAGACGGATCGTTCTTGCGCGGTGATCAGGCGACCCAGTTCGAAGTTGCCGACAATCAGGAAGGCGAGTACCGCGTGCACGCCCGTCAGGATCCACCGGGCCGAGAGGGCGGCTTCGAACAGCATCCAGCCGACCGCCGGGGCGACGCAGGCATACGTGTTCGGTTCCGTCCGGGGATTAAACAGCATCAGATATGTGACGCTCATCAGAAAGAGCCAACCGGCGGCCCGCGCCTGGGAAAGTCGCTTCCGCGTGATGAGAAACGCCCCCAAAGTCAGCCCCGCGATCAGTAGGCGGGTTCCCGTTTGCACGGGAGCCGGGGCGTTCCAACCGAGTGCGGCCAAAGCCCCATAGAAGTGGGCGTACCAGGCTTTCGTTTCACCCACCTCGTACGAGATGCGGAGCATCCGCAGCATGTCGCCATACTGGTCGATCACGTAGGAGGGCCATTGACAGAGAAACGGCGTGAGTGCCAAGATCACCAGTCCGACGGCCAGCCGCAGCCGGATGGCGGGATAGGCCGCCCCCGCGAGCAGGAGCATAACGACGATCAGCGGCTTGAAGGCGAAGCCGACGCAGAGCCAGCAGGCGCCCATCGTCCAGCGGCGATCAGCCAGCGCGTTCGCGACGGAAAGCATGGCGGCCGTCATGTGAATGGTCGATTGCCCGTTGCGGAACGCGCTGAACGAGAGGGGTAGCGTGACGAGTGTGACGAGCCAGAACATGGCGTCGCCGGTGGTGGGATGGAGCAGATGGCAAAATCGGCGGAGGGCCAGGGCCAGCCAGGCCATTCCCAACAAGCGCCAGAAGACATCGCCCACCGGCACGGGGAGGTAGGTCAGCGGCAGGAAGACCAGTGCCGCTTGGGGAAGGTAGAGGAATCCATCCCCCTGGGTGTTGTACATGTCTTCGCCAGCCCGCCAGGCGATGGCGGCTTTGCGGTAGTTAATGGCGACGGAGCGGTATTGCTGCTTCAGATAGAAGCCGCAAATCACCACGGCCAGGACGGCCCATAGCGTCCAGGTCGCTGCCGGAGTCCAGCGGCGGGTGGTCTGGGTCCAGGCGGGGATTCTGGCCGAGTTCGCAGGGGAAATGGTGCACGAGGGCCCGTCGTCCGTGAGATCGGAGAAGGTGGGGGCCAGGAGCGCTCGCCAAGACATCGGTCACGCCTTCGGTGGAAAGAAGTGAGGGCGACCGACTGTAGGATACATCCGTGAATTGCGTCCAGAGGGGATTCGGGCGAGGCGCAGACAGCGATCAAGGCGATAAGCGAACCAGATTTTCCGCGACGTCAGATCATGCGGCAGTGTCGGCGAGCTTCACTCCCAGCTTCGCACAGATGGCATCTACCTGAGCCGTTGTCAGTTGCCCAGTTCCTTCAAGAAAATCCACCAGCTCATCGCCGGTGATGCCGGCGGCTTCCTCGAAGTGATGCAGTAGCATCTTGGGGTGAGCCGCGTGAATCCGTCGCCGAAGGTCGCCGGAGAATGACTCTTCCTTGGCCGCCGCATGAACCCGCGCCATCTGATCTTCGATCTCGGTTCGATTGGCCATCGCCAACTGAGCTGCCCGGAGCAATTCAGTTGCTGTGCTTCGTTCTCTTCGTTCCATGCGGTTGTCCTTAGTCCCGTGGAGTTGGTTCAAAGGCCGTGACCGGCTCAATCGTGAAGTCATCGATGTATCGGAAAACACAGATCAAAAAGCGACCCTCGGAAGTGTATCCTGTGACAAGAGGATCACCGCTCGAGCGGCTTCGTTGCACTTCTTTCGCGTTCGAGACAACCTCTTCGAATTCTCCTATTGTGACATTATTCGCAGCAACATGCTCCTCAATTTCCGGCGACCAGAAAAATTCAAACCAAGCCATTATCCACCTTTTCCGCTGATCTCAGCAGCCCCTTCCAGGCTGTGGATATCCGCGCGATACACTTTTTTGCATCGCCAAAAAGAAGAGCATTCAGTCCCTCACGGTTTTAATAGACGGACTATACCTATTCTAACTGGGTTCTCATTGCGAGGTATGTCGAAGCTGAATCGATATAGTACCTAAGGTCGTTTTCGGCAGGTCTGCGAATAACGGCATTGCGTCCGCGTCATTCTGCGAGTGATCCCGCTGAAAAGTCAGGCAGGGAATACCGCTTCAGGCTTGGGAGCATTCATGGATTCTCGGGATGTACACAAGCTTCAGTGAGGGTTGACTTGGAAAGTCCTCGTTTCATTTCATTCAACGAACAGCTGGAGACGCGAGATTCACGCCTTGCCGGCGACCTTCGCCATCTCACCCGCGTGATAGCTGGAGCGGACGAAGGGGCCGGAGGCGACCATCGAGAAGCCCAGGCCACGGGCCAGTTCGCCCAGTTCGTCGAATTCTTCCGGCGGCACATACCGCTCGACCGGGAGCATGTCGGGGGTCGGTTGGAGATATTGGCCCAGGGTCAGCATGTCGCAATCGACGCCCCGCAAGTCGGCCAGCACTTCCAACAGCTCGTCGCGGGTTTCGCCCAGCCCCAGCATCAGGCCGGTCTTGGTGAGCATCGACGGGGCCTCCTCCTTCACCTGGGCGAGCAGGTTCAGCGTCCGCTGATATTCGGCATTGCGCCGCACGCGGTGGTAGAGCCGGGGGACGGTCTCGGTGTTGTGGTTGAAGACATCCGGCTGCGCTTCGATCACGCGGGAGATCGCAGCCCGGTTCCCTTTGAAGTCGGGCGTGAGGACTTCCACCTGTGCGCCGGTTCGTTCTCGCACCGCGAGGATGCACTCGTAGAAGTGGTTGGCACCGCCGTCGGGGAGGTCGTCGCGGGTCACTGAGGTAATGACGACATACTTGAGGCCCAGCCGGGCGGCGGCTTCCGCCACGCGGCCCGGTTCATCGAGCTGCACCACTTCCGTCTTGCCGCGCGGCACCGAGCAGAAACCGCAGGGGCGGGTGCAGACGTTCCCGAGCACCATGAACGTCGCGGTCTTGGCCGACCAGCATTCGGTGCGGTTGGGGCACTTGGCGCTTTCGCAGACGGTTTCCAGCTTCAAGTCGGAGATGACATCCGATGTGTACTGCATACCCGCCTGCGGCAAGGGCCGCTTAAGCCACTTGGGAAGCCGCAAACGGGTGGGAGTCACCTCGAGATGCGGACTGGCTGCGGAGCCGCACGACGAAGGAGCGGCGGCACTGGAGATTGGTTGGATACCGGCGGGGCTGGAGGTATCGCAGCCGCTAGGCAGAATGGGCAGCAGGTCGGGTGAAGACATGAACTTTCCTGACGGTCCGCCGGAGCGAAGGGTGTCCGGTCGTCAAATGATAGCGGGAATAATCGAGGGCGGCAGCCAAATGGCGGACAAACGCTTCCCGCACACTAGCCAGCGTGATCGGCGCGCGGCGGTGGGCGGCCAAGGTCGAGACTCGTCCATCATGCGTTCCCCAATCGACCAGCCGCAAGGCTGGCGGGGGGACGCTCACGTTGATGAACATGCCTTGATGGGTGATGCCCCGTCGGCAGCCCGCGCCGATGAACGCGTATTGCCCGCTGCGACCGGCCAAGCCCGGCGATTCGGGATCCGACAGGCCGGGGGCTTTGAGTTCAGTTGTTAGGGCGACCAGGGCCCGTTCCAGGCGTGTGCGGTATTCGAGCAGAGACCACCCCCTGCGATCGATGGGGAGGAGCACATAGGCCGCCAGTTGGCCGGGAGTATGCACCCAGGTGCCACCCGGCCGGTTGATCCACTGGGTGGGCATTTCGCGGGCGGTGAAGTCGACGGGTTCGGCCAGGATATCGGCCCGGCTCCCTTGGCGGCCGATGGTCACCGTGGCGGGATGTTCGCAGAAAAGGGCATACCCCTTGGTGTCGTCTCGGGCGAGAAGTTCTTCGAGGAGTTGTTCCTGCAGCCGCTGTCCCGAATCGAAATCGACCATCCCCAGCAAATGGAAATGGAGCGTGGGCGAGTTCTTCGCGAGCTGGCTCCAGTTCGGGGATGGGGTTGGCATGGGCAATTTGGCTGCTAACGGAGTGAGGGTCGGGGTCGAACCGACCTCAATTCTAGCAGTCGAGTCACGGTTGAAGAGTCCTCTCGGCTCTCGAATCCCGATTTCCGCTACGAATCTAACGGATGTTCAGCCCGCAGCGGCCTAGGAGTCGTTCTCCAAGTCGAACCGCGTACTTATTCCTCGTACCCCTCGTCGTTACCTGGTTGCTGTTGCTCCTGGATTTCGAGGAGCTTGTCGTCGTCCAGAGTGTCGACAATCTGGTACTTGCCATCCCACCAGCGGGAGAAGTCGACCACTTTGCAACGCTCGCTGCAAAAGGGGAAGTAGATGTTCGACGCCACCGGCTGGGCGACATGGTTGCAGATGGGGCAGGTTGTGGGCCGGATCATGTGGGGTGCCCAAGCGGTATGGGAAGTTGAGCGGGAGGGTTCCCGACTTATTATTGAGCTGATTGTACCACCGAAGCCAGCGCGAGACTGCCCCATGCGGCCTCGCGTGGATGAGATCCCCCACTACTTTTTCTCGCCTGGTGCTCCCTCGGGCCGGAGATGATCCATCAGGAACTCCAGGCGACGGCGGGAGCCGTAGGGGGTTTCGGCCGCGCCGTGGCCCGCGCCGGGGATCATCAGGAAGTCGAAGTCCTTGTTCGCCTTGATCAAGGCGTTGACCACCTGGGTCGTCGAAGCCGGATCGACGTTCTCGTCTCGCTCGCCCACGATCAGCAGCAGCTTGCCACCCAACTTGTGGGCGTTGGTGACGTTCGACTGTTCAGCGTAATGCGGGCCGACGGGCCAGCTCATCCACATCTCGTTCCACCAGATCTTGTCCATGCGATTGTCGTGGCAGCCGCAATCGGAGACGGCGACGTGATAAAAGTCGCTGTGATGGAGGACGGCCTGCGTCGAACTTTGCCCACCGGCCGAACCGCCATAGATGCCGACCCGGCTCAGATCCATCGCCGGCCATTTTTTGGCGGCGGCGGTGATCCAGAGTTTGCGGTCGGGGAAGCCCGAATCGATCAGGTTCTTCCAGCAGACATCATGGAACGCCTTCGAGCGGTGGTTCGTCCCCATGCCGTCGATTTGCACCACGACGAACCCCAGCTCTGCGAGAAAATTCTCGTACCGCGAGTTGCCGAAGTTCTTCGGCACAAACGAGCCATGTGGCCCCGCGTAGATCTTTTCGAGGATCGGAAACTTACCGGGTGACGCACCTTCCTGCTGGGTCGCCGTCGCACTCAGACCGCTCCAGGAGGGGAAGTAGAGGACGCCGTAGATGTCGGTCTGGCTATCGCGGCCCTTGGCTACGAACCGCACGGGCGGCTGCCAGCCTTTGGCCAGGAGCGGTGCCATGTCGACGCGGCCCAATTCGAGGATCAGCTTCCCGGTGACGCCATCCCGCAGTTCATGCACGGGAGCGTGATCGACCCGCGACCAGGTGGTGACCAGGTACTTCCGATCGGGTGAGAAGCTCGCTTCATGCGTGCCATCCGCGGAAGTGAGGAGCTGAAAGCCGGTGCCATCGAAGTTGACCCGTGCGAAATGCTGGTAGTAGGGATCTTGTCCGGGGTAATAGCCCGTGATCCGCAGCCAGATGATCCCCTTGGTCTGATCGACATGTTCGACACTGCGAACCACCCATTCGCCTTGTGTCACGGGGACGTGGCGTCCCTCTGGCTTGTCGAGGGGCGTCTCACTGGAGCCTGTTTCCTCCGCTTGCGCGACATCTCCTTCACTCTTGGTGGGTGAGGGTGTTTCGAAACGGTAGAGATGGTTGTAGCCGCTGCGTTCGGAGGCCCAGATGACCTGCTGCTGGTTCACGCCGATCGGCAGGTAGACGAGCTTGTTGGTGTAGTCGAAAAAGGTCTGACAGTCGTCAGCCACGATGGCCCTCGCCACGCCGGTCGCGGCGGCCACTTCGATCAGCCGCATCAACTGATGCCCGCGCTGGTTGTAGAGAAACCGGAAGGCGGACGAATCGTCGATCCACGCCAGCGCTTCGAGACTCCACGGATTCGGGAAGAGGGAATTGTCGACGGGGATCTCTTTGAAATCGGCCGCTCGGAACAAGTGGGGCCGGGGGATCGCGATCTCGTCGCCGGGCTTGAGGTAGTTCTGCGTGTGGAGCTTGGGCTCGACACGGTCGGTGGGCGACGACTCGATGTGATGGATGGGATGTTCTTGGGCGGCCTTGGTTTTGATGACGACGAAGTGCGTGCTGTCGGGCGACCAGTAGGCGCGGTTGTCGTAGCTGTCGCCAGGCTTGCCGTCGGTGGTGAGAATCTCGCGTTTGCCGGTCGCAGTCTCCGTCAGTGTAACGTTCGAGTTGTCGATGGAGACCTTGTAGCGTCCATCCGGCGAGGAAGGATTGGTACTGCTGCGGGCGAAGATCGATAATCGCGGTGGCGACCGGCGTCCCCCGCGGCGACCTTCGCCGCGTGGCTCATCGGTGGGCTTGTCAGGGGTTTCCAGCAGGGTCAGTTCGGCGGTGGCGTCGGTCCAGCGATAGCCTTCCTTGCCGATCGTGAACGTGATGTGGTCCTTTTCGACGGTCAGCTCATCGAAAGGAAGCCGCTTGGCTTCGACTGGCTTCTGGCGCTTGTCGGACAGGGCCTTGGCCAGCTTTTCGTGGTCGAAGGCGGGGATCTTCGTGGCTGCGGCCGGGTCGACGATCCAGAACGATTTCTGACCGCCGGACTGTCGTTCGAGAAACCAGAATCGCGTCGCCGGAGAGTCATCGCCAGTTGTGGAGGCGGAGAACCAGTGGGGTTCGAGTGTCATACCGGGGAGGGGCTGACTCCACTCGCGATTGCGATTTCTGGCGGCTTCAACATCGGGGCGCTTCCAGTCTTCGGCCGCAGCCAGAAGGGGTACGAGCAAAGCCACGGGCAGGAGCAGCATCCGCAGTGTCATCCCCCATGAGGATTCATAGGATGATGCCATTGGGGATCGAGGAAGAACCGCCTGCTTCGCCATGTCGCCCGCTCCAAAGAATAAAATGTCTCTGCATACAGAAACATGCATGGAGCGAGATGTCAATGAAAAAGGCTCCGGGAGAAATGTCCCGGAGCCGATCGTCGGCGGCAGTGTGAGGAGAGTGAATCGCGAAGCTGATGGCGTGTTGTGAACACCGAGATGGAAGGCTTGGGGATCAACCTTCATCGCGATGATCACGCGTCACCAGTGATGTCCACAAGTGGTTTCGTTCCATTACCAGCCGCAGCCGGGATACCAGGGGCGGGGCGCCACGTAGACGGGAGGGACGGGTCGATAAACCGGTGGATAGGGGCGATAGACCGGTCCGCCATACACGGGGCTCCCATAAATTGGGCCGGGATAGCCGCGTCCATACCCCACGCCAAACCCGCCGCCACCAATCGAGAGGGAGAAGGAGTTGCGGGATCCGCCTCCCCCCCAGTTGTTGCCGCCGTAGTGGCCCCCGTAGTTATGGCCGACGTTGTACACGGGTGGCCCCGCTTCGGCGGTGCTTCCAAAACCCAAACCGATGGCTGCAGTTCCGGCGGCGATGATGCTCAGAAATGTCTTCATTTCCATTCTCCCATGGTTCAATTTGAGGGTTCTCTGTCTTCCATTCCATCTGGCTCAGAGATGATCCATAGGAAAAGCAACGATCGAGCCAATGTGTGCCACTCGTCCTTTTTTTTGATAACTCCTTGGAAATGAAGCATTTATTGCCGAAGAAA
>PNLE01000085.1 GCA_013822855.1 Planctomyces sp. | reverse complement strand
CGGCATTCGAGGACGACCTGCTCGCATAGGGGGATGAACCGCTGGAGTTGCTTGAGGAAGCGGTGGTCGCCCGAGAACGTCAGGTCGTCGGCGTAGCGGGTGTAGGTCGCCCCGAATTTCTTCGCCAGCCCCGTGAGCCGCACATCCATCGCGAAGGCGGCGAGGTTGGCGATCGCGGGAGAAGTCGACGCCCCCTGGGGCAGGTGCCTTCTGGTGAACAGGGCGATCGAATAGGGATTCTTGTCGGGGAATTTCGCACTCATGGGGAGGGCGGAGGTGGTCAGCCTCCCCAGCCAGATGGCGATCTCCCGCGAATAACCCAGAGCGCGGAAGATGGCGACGACCTTCGAGAACGTCACCGACGGATAGAAGTCCTCCAGATCGAATTTCACCACCACCGCTTGTCCTACATGCGGCTGCGCGTTCGAGACAATGTCGCGGCCGGGTACGAAGCCGTGGGCGGCCGGATGACTGGGGACTGGGTCGAGAATCTCCCTTAGAATCTTCTGCTGGACAAGCTTGAGTGTCGGTTTGGGAGCCTCGATCAGCCGATGACCAAAGCGGCGTTTCTTGATCCACTTCACCCAGTAGTGGGACCGCTTTTCGTTGGGCGGACGGCCCTGATGAGCCAGATGGATCAACCCGGCCAGACGCTGGGGACTGACTCCCAACAAACGGCCCAGTTCATTGATATCCCGAATGAGGGGCAGCCCTCGCCTCTTCAACCGGTCGGCATTCACATCGCCGATCATGCTGAGGAAATGCTTGCGTCCCAGGAAGCGGGCGTAAGGGTAGGGGAGCTTCTCGACCTTCTCACCCCGGCCCAAGACCTGCCACAGGACGGATCTGATCCGGGAGCGGTATCTCAGCGGCTTGAGTCGTGGAGGCCCGGTCTCAAAGTTCCGTGGCAATGTGCCCATACGGCCGGTGGAGCGGGAAGAGTTCTGTGCCGAACGGGATGAGGAGCTCGATTCGCTTGGTGAAAACCACCATCCGAAGAGCCAGTTCCACAACCCCATCCCACGCTTCCTTGATGTGCGAGCCGTGACCACTTCAGCCAGAAATCCCGGCAGAAGAAACTCGGCCCGCGGGTCGCACAACCAATGCCTGTTTCGAAGTCTCGCTGCGGTGGAACCACCGCAGCGGGACTTCCCGTTCGGAATGGGAGCAATGCTGCGAGCACGGGGTAACCCCGCACCGGCCAAGCTTTTCAGCGATATGGCCTCTTCTTGTGCGACCCGCGGGCCGAGGGCCGCAGTCTACACGGCCCGATCTCCGGCACCAAGCGGGTTTTCCGGCGTCAATGGTTGTGAAAATCTGGAATGGCAGCCATCGGCACCCGCCGGACGATACATCCGCCACTGATTCAACTATGCTCTTTCTTTCACCGTTCTTCGACGACAAACTCGACCACACCGCACGGCCTGAAAAGCGAACCCGCATGTTCTCGTTTGCACCGACACCCTTCGATCTTTATTTCGTGCTCTTCGGCATCCCGGTCCGCGTGAATCCGATGTTCTGGTTGATGGCCGCCGCCCTCGGTTGGAGTTCGGGCGACATTCCCAGCACGGTCATCTGGGTCTGGTGCGTCTTCTTCTCAGTGCTGATCCACGAACTGGGGCATGCCCTGACCGCCGAATGGTTCGGCTGGCGGAGTTCGATCCTGCTCTACTTCGGAGGGGGCCTGGCCTTCTCGGAGCGGTATGTCAACAACACGCCGGGCCGCTCGGTCTTCATGTCGCTGATGGGGCCGATGGCCCAGTTCATTTTGCTGGGCTTGGTAATCGCCGTCTCGATGGGATTGAGTCTGGCGGAAGTGGAACTGCACCCCTACGTCCGGACGGCGATCGGCTACCTGATCATCATCAACATCTTCTGGCCGGTGCTCAACCTGCTGCCGATCCTGCCGCTGGACGGGGGAAGGATCCTGCAAGGGACACTCGATGTTTTCCGTATCCGGAACCGCACCACCATCGTCCGGGGCTTCAGTGTCATCCTGGGAGCCGCCGTCGCCGCCTGGTGCTTCTCGATGGGCCAACCCTTCGGCACGATCATGTTCGGCCTCATCGCCTGGCAAAATGCGAGCGGGGCGTTTGATTCGAGGGCGTATTGAGTTTCGCGGGAGAACAGCCTGCTCTTCCGATTGTGTAGGTCGACGCATGGAAATTTGGCGTGAGTTGAAAGTCGGAGATCAAGTACGACTGGTAGCGATTCCCCCGGAATTTCTTCGAGAGGGTTACGGTATCCACAAAGAGACCATGCGTGTCTACAAGAAGTTGTTGGCACGCCGCAGTTCCCTCAGGGTCTTCCAGATCTGCGAGTGGGGTTTGCCTTGGATCCGTTGCAGGTTTCAAGGAAAGAACGGTCAGTGGGAATGGCATTGGCTGGCCATCAATCATGGCGGATTGGTGCGAGTCAATAGTCGCCACAGGTCAACGGGCTGACCGGGAGAAGTCGCCGCGTCACAAAAGTGTGCGCTTCGTCGGACTTCATCTTTCACGGGATCTAGGGCACCCGTCATTTCCTCGAAGGAGTGAGGTTCTCAAATCGCTCAAATGCTCTAGCTCGTTTGGCTCTCATCCTCGATTGCCATCACAAGGTCGACCATCTCCAAAGAATCGATACTTCGGCCATCAAGGAAGTTGGGATTGTTGTTAACAGCTGGTGGCTCAACGCCAAATCGCTGTGCAATAACCTCCAGAATGCGGCTCTTCTTTTCTACGTTCTTCCGATAATCAAACACCTGAACCTCGCCTGCCAGTCGCAAAAACCACAAGAGTCCGCCACAGCGCGGACATGTGGCATCGCCAACCAGTACGGACGGCTCTACAACCACCGTCGCTTCGCAGAGAGGACATGAAGCGGGCTCACCTTCAGGTGTTCGCGACGAGATAATCATCCTCTTGCTCCACGTGTGAAACGGTACTCACGAGGATTGGAAGATGTGAGTCACATGCCCGCACAAAGCTGCGGGGCATGCCACCCAACTTCGGTTTCTTCCAGCCTACGATTCCATTCATGCCACTTTACAACCTGAATTCATTCCTTCGTCGCAGTGAAGGTGAATTCGCCGTGGTGGGAGTCGACGCGGACGACTTTCGATTCGTTGAACTCGCCGGCGAGGAGTGAGTTCGCCAGTTCATTCTGCAGGCGCTGCTGGATGACCCTCTTGAGCGGTCGCGCTCCATAGGTCGGGTCGTAGCCTTCGCTCGCGAGGACATCCTTCACGCTGTCGCTGATTTCCAGGCGGATGTCGTGCTCCTCCAGCCGCTTGATCAGTTTGGCGAGCTGCAGATCGACAATCTGCCGGATCTCCTTCTTGCCCAAGGGATGGAAGACGATCACCTCATCCACCCGGTTCAAAAACTCCGGCAGGAACTCCTTGCGGAGGGCCCCCATGACACGGTTGTGGATCTCTCCCTCGTCGTCGGTGCCCGTCAGATCCATGATGAGCGAACTGCCGATGTTCGAGGTCATCACGATGATCGTGTTCGTGAAGTCGACCGTCCGGCCCTGACCATCCGTCAGCCGCCCGTCATCGAGCACCTGGAGCAGGACGTTGAAGACATCCCGGTGGGCCTTCTCGATTTCATCAAGCAACAACACGCTGTACGGCCGCCGGCGGACGGCTTCCGTCAGTTTGCCGCCTTCTTCGTAGCCCACATACCCCGGAGGGGCACCGATCAGCCGGGCGACGGAGTGCTTCTCCATGAACTCGCTCATGTCGATGCGGACCATCGCCTTTTCGTCGTCGAACAGGAACTCGGCCAGCGCTTTGCAGAGCTCGGTCTTACCGACACCCGTGGGCCCCAGGAACATGAACGAGCCGATGGGCCGGTTGGGATCCTGCATCCCCGAACGGGCACGACGCACCGCGTTGGAGACGGCAGTCACCGCCTCCTCCTGGTTGATCATCCTCCTGTGGATCTGATCCTCCATGGAAAGGAGCTTGGCCCGTTCGGTCTGCATCATCCGCGCGACGGGAATCCCCGTCCAATGGCTGACGACCTTGGCAATATCTTCATCGGTGACTTCTTCACGCAAGAGCCGTTGCGAGTTGTCGAGTGTCGCCACGCGCGATTCGGCAGCCGCCAGCGAAGCCTGCGCGGCCTTCAATTGCTGCTCGGTCTGGAAGGCCCGCACGAAGTCCTCGTTGTTGTTAGTCCGCTGTGCCTGGGCGAAGGCCTGTTCGTAAGCCGTTCGCAGTTTTTCGATGTTTTCCTTGAGTGGCCGGATGCCGGAGAGGGCTTCCTTCTCGGTCTGCCAACGGGCTTTGAGAGCGGTGACCGATTCTTCTCGCTCGGCGATCTCCCGCTTGATCGTCGCGAGCCGTTGCTGGCTGTCGGGAGACGTTTCACGGGCGAGGGCGGTCGCTTCGATCTGGAGGCGGGTCAGAAGGCGGGTCGCCTCGTCGATCTCGGCCGGCATGGAGTCCATCTCCATGCGGAGCTTGCTGGCCGCTTCATCGACCAGATCGATCGCCTTGTCGGGCAGAAAGCGGTCGGCGATGTAGCGGTCGGAGAGCTTCGCCGCACTGATGAGTGCGTCGTCGGTGATTCGCACGCCATGATGCGATTCGTAGCGTTCCTTGAGGCCGCGCAGGATCGAGATCGTATCCTCCACGCTCGGCTCGTTGACCAGCACGGGCTGGAAACGCCGTTCGAGAGCGGGATCTTTTTCGATGTACTTGCGGTACTCGTCGAGTGTCGTCGCACCCACGCAGTGGAGCTCACCGCGGGCGAGGGCAGGCTTTAAGAGGTTCGATGCATCCACCGCCCCTTCGGACGAACCGGCACCCACGACGGTGTGCAGTTCGTCGATGAAGAGAATCACCTTCCCCTCGGACTCGGTGACTTCCTTGAGAACAGCCTTGAGGCGATCTTCGAACTCGCCGCGGTACTTGGCTCCCGCGATCAGCGCTCCCATGTCGAGGGAAATGACCCGCTTGTTTTTAAGGTTCTGCGGCACATCTTCCAGCACAATGCGGTGGGCCAGACCTTCCACGATGGCGGTCTTGCCGACGCCGGCATCGCCAATGAGGACGGGATTGTTTTTGCGGCGCCGCGACAGGACCTGGATCACGCGGCGGATCTCGCTGTCGCGGCCGATCACGGGATCGATCTTCCCCTGCCGGGCCAGCGCGACGAGGTCTTTGCCGTACTTTTCGAGGGCCTGATACTTGTCCTCGGGATTCTGGTCGGTCACTTGCTGATGGCCGCGAATCGTCTGGAGGGCCTTCATGACGTCGGCTTCTTCGACGGCGTTCAGCTTGAGCAGGCGACCGGCGACATCGTCGCTCTTGATGAGGGCGAGGAGCAGATGCTCGGTGGAGACGAACTGATCCTTCATCTGATCAGCCAACTGCTGGCTGCGATTGAGGACCTCCATGAGAGCGTTCGACGCACCCACCTGGGAGGCACTGCCGGAGACCTTCGGCAGGCGGCTGATTTCGCTGTCGATCAGGCCGGAGAGCTGCGGCACCCGCACACCGATCTTTTCGAGGATGGGCCGCACGACACCGCCAGCCTCGTCGACCAGCGCCTTGAGCAAATGGAGCGGCTGGATCTGCGGCTGGCCGTTGTTCTCGGCCAGTTGCTGGGCTTCCTGAACAGCCTGTTGAGCTTTCACAGTCAATTTGTCGGGTCGAAAAGCCATAGGATTCCTTTATGGGAGCTGCCGCTGGATGGGCGGAAGTCTTTTTTGATTTGAGTGTTGATGCACGATCTCGACATGCACTCGTGGGAGTTACACGCTGTATTAGCCGCTAAGGCGTAGCGTAACGCGCCACATCCCGCCGATGGAAAACGAAAAGTGATCTCCGGACATGACATGACCCTGCTACCGGGCTTACGCTCGGCGTCACAGGGTCATGGGGTTGTCGGGGCGATGAGTCTGTGGGCAGTTGTCCGCCGTCAGTTGTGGTGGATCAGCTAAGAGCGAGACGAGTTGGACAACAACTCAATCCCCGCTCCGAACCACCAACAACGGACAAAACCCAACTGAACTAACTCTTCTTCTCGAACTCGGCGTCGATCACGTCGTCGCCGCCGGGGGCGGCACCGGCGTCCGGTGCTCCACCAGGGGCACCGCCGGGAGCGTTCATGTGCTGGGCCATGGCGTAGCTCGCCTGCTGGAGGGCTTCCACAGCCGAATTGATGGCGGCCACATCGTCGCCGTTCTCGGTCTGACGGACACGGGCGATCGCCGCTTCGATGGCCGACTTCGAGCCAGCATCGAGCTTCTCGCCATGTTCCTTCAGCATCTTTTCCACGTCATAGGCGGAGGTCGAAGCCTTGTTCTTGGCTTCGGCCAGCTCGCGCTTCTTCTTGTCGTCGCTCGCATGCGATTCCGCATCGCGCTTCATGCGTTCGATCTCGGCCGTATCCAGACCGCTGGCGTTCTGGATCTTGACGACCTGTTCCTTACCGCTCCCCAGATCCTTCGCCTTGACGCTGACGATGCCGTTGACGTCGATGTCGAAGGAGACTTCCACCTGGGGGACGCCGCGTGGTGCGGGGGGGATGCCATCCAGGTTGAACTGGCTGAGGAGCCGGTTGTCGCGGGCCATGGGGCGTTCGCCCTGGAAGACGCTGACCGTCACCGCCGTCTGACCATCGGCCGCCGTCGAGAAGACCTGCTTCTTGGTGACGGGGATGGTCGTGTTGCGTTCGACGAGGGCGGTCATGATGCCCCCTTCGGTTTCGATCCCCATCGAGAGGGGTGTCACGTCGAGCAGGAGCATTTCCTTGACGTCGCCCGCGATGATCCCGCCTTGGATGGCGGCACCGATCGACACGA
Organism: Planctomyces sp.; assembly: GCA_013822855.1. GTDB lineage: Bacteria > Planctomycetota > Planctomycetia > Planctomycetales > Planctomycetaceae > Planctopirus. Next base: position 12,207 of record PNLE01000085.1, on the reverse strand, counting down.
CTTCGTCGGGATTGACCGAGCGGTTCGGCTCCTTGCCGAAGTAGCTCTTCACGAACTCCTGCACCTTCGGCACACGGGTCGAACCACCCACCAAAACGACTTCATCGATATCCGACGGCTTGAGCTTGGCATCCTTGAGTGCCTGCTCGACCGGCTTCTTGCAGCGGTCAATCAGATGATCGACCAGCTTCTCGAACTCCGCCCGTGTCACGTTGAGCTGGAGGTGCTTGGCACCCGAGGCATCCGCCGTGATGAAGGGGAGGTTGATGTCGGTCGTCTGCGAGGAGGAAAGTTCCTTCTTGGCCTTTTCGGCCGCTTCACGCAGACGCTGGAGGGCCATCGCATCCTTGCGGAGATCGATGCCGTTCTCGGCCTTGAACTTGTCGGCGATGAAATCGAGCAGGGCCTGGTCGAAGTCGTCGCCACCCAGATGGGTGTCGCCGTTGGTGCTGAGCACCTCGACCAGATCGCCCGAGACTTCGAGCACCGAAATATCGAACGTACCGCCACCCAGGTCGAAGACGGCGATCTTCTCGTCCTTCTTCGTCTGGAGGCCGTAAGCAAGGGCCGCGGCGGTCGGCTCGTTGATGATGCGCTCGACCTTGAGGCCGGCGATCTCGCCAGCGTCCTTGGTGGCCTGCCGCTGGGCATCGTTGAAGTAGGCTGGAACCGTGATCACGGCGCGGGTGACCGTATGGCCCAGATAGGCCTCGGCCGCTTCCTTGAGCTTGCGCAGCACAAGGGCGGAGACTTCCGGCGGGGTGTAATCCTTGCCGCCCGCTTCAACGCGGACGTATTCGCTCGGCCCGCCGACGACCTTGTAGGGGACGAGCTTTTCTTCCGACTCGACTTCGCTGTGCCGCCGGCCCATGAAGCGTTTGACGGAGTAAATCGTGTTCTTGGGATTGGTGACGGCCTGCCGCTTGGCAGGGTCGCCGACGAGTCGATCCCCCTTGTCGGTGAAGGCGACGATACTGGGTGTGAGACGATTGCCTTCCTGGTTGGCGATGACTTTGACTTCACCACCTTCCATGACGGAGACCACGGAGTTGGTCGTCCCCAAATCGATACCGATAATTTTTTCTTGAACGGCCATGAAACCGGGCTCCTTGCAACTCGATCTTTGGATGTGATTTCAGTGTCTGTCAGGTGACGGGAAGTAAACTTGAGAGGAATACATTTCCGAACTGCGGCGTTCGCCAGAGATGGGAAAACGGCGCGCACGCGGAAATGATCGATCATGGAGAAGTTCAGCGAACGTCACTCGTTAAAACTGCTTGAGTACCTGGACTCAAGGTGATGCCCTCCCTCAGCAAACACCGGGCCAAAACACCGACGCATCTTTCACTTTTCCGGATCCTCAATCTAGATATTAACTTGCGTCACTCAATCAACTCTTCTCCACCAGCAGACAGGAAATCCCCCCGCCATAATGGCACTTCCAATCATTTTGGCAGGCAAACGGCACCATGCCATTTTGGCAGCCACCGCGAAAACTCTTGAGATCCTGACCCATGAGCCAGACCGCCAACTTGACAAAGCACGAAAGCCAGCTGTAAAAGATCGTAAAGTCCTGTTTGTTCAAGAGTTATGCAACGCAAACAGCGGATTCCTCAAAGCTCATCGTTTAAGTATTGACGTGCTATCACGTTAGGCCCACTAAATTCTGGAAATTGCGGGAATGGCCACTAAGCCCCAGCCGACGAAGAAACCAGCCAAGGCCCCCTCCAACGGATTGGCGAAGTCGGCGGCGAGCACAGGCAAGGTTGCCGCTTCCTTGGAAACAGAGATCGAGAAGCTGGATGGAGAAATCGTCAAGCTCTTGAATCAACGTGCGGCAGCCACTCTGAAGCTGATCGAAGCAGCTCCCGACAAGAAGGCCGCCCTCTTCGACCCCAAGGCCGATGATCTGCTGGCGATTCGCCTGGAGGAAAAATCGGCGGGACCATTGCCGGCCCATGCCCTCCGAGGTGTGCTGCGTCAAGTTCTGAGTTCCGTTCGCAATCAGGTGCGCACGCAGCGGGTGGCCTATCTCGGGCCGGCATTCAGCTTCACCCACATGGCGGCGATTGAGCGGTTCGGCGAAGCCGCCGACCTGATTCCCGTCAATACGATTGCGGCAGTTTTCGAAGAGGTGAACCGGGGCCATGCCGATTATGGCCTAGTTCCCATCGAGAACAGCACCGACGGTCGCATCATCGACACTTTGGACATGTTCACCCGGTTGCCACTGCGAATTTGCGGTGAAGTCCAACTGGCGATCCACCACAACTTGCTGGGTCGCTCGGCACGGGGTGACATCACTGAGATTTACAGCAAGCCCCAGGCTCTCTCCCAGTGCCGCGAGTGGCTCAGCCGCAACATGCCCCAGGCCCGTTTGATTGAAGTGACCAGCACTTCCACTGCCGCCCAACTGGGCCGCGATAAGCCTGGTGCCGCGGCGGTGGCCAGTCGACAGGCCGCCACGGAGTACGGCCTCGAGATTCTCGCGGCCAACATTGAGGACAATTCGCAGAACGTGACCCGTTTCGCCGTTCTGGGCGACAAGGCCATGGGACCAACGGGCCAGGATCGCACGTCACTCCTGCTGCAAACAGCCGACAAGCCCGGCGCGTTGGCCAACGCTTTGGAAGTCTTCAAGCGCTTGAAGATCAACCTCACATGGATCGAATCGTTCCCTCTGCGTGGTACGGAGAGCGGGTACATTTTCTTCATCGATGGTGAGGGCCATGTGAAAGATTCCCGAGTGAAAAAGGCCCTTGAGGAACTCGCATCACACGCGGTTCGCATGGAAGTGCTGGGTTCGTATCCTCGAAGTGAGCCGATCGAGTAGATTCATTAGCTGGTCACAGTCAGCTCTTGGCCCAACCGGGAAGAGCAACCAGCACTCATGGCGAACAGGCTTCAGTTTTCTAGTCCGATGCCTGTCGGCCGTAAAATCCAGTCATGTCCAAGTCGATAGAGGAAAGAGCTATGCGTCGCCTGTTTGTGGCTGGCAACTGGAAGATGAACACCAACCTGGCCAGCGGGAAAGAACTGGCGAAGGCAGTCGCCGCCGAGGCCACCCGGTTGGGCGATGTGATCGATGTCGCCGTCTGCCCGCCATTTCCCTACTTGGCCAGCGTCAAAACTGAGTTGCAAGGCTCGAAGGTCAAGCTGGGTGCCCAAAACGTCTGGTTCGCGGCGCCTGGCGCTTTCACCGGAGAAACCGCCGTCGAGATGCTGACCGATGTCGGCTGCTCCTGGGTCATTCTCGGTCACAGCGAACGCCGTCAGATCCTGGGCGAGAAGGATGAACTGATCAACAAGAAAATCGCCGCAGCCACTTCGGAAGATCTGGGCGTGATTTTCTGCATCGGCGAGTTGTTGGAAGACCGGCAAGCGGCACGAACGGAAGCCGTTCTGGAAACACAACTTGCCGGTGGATTGGCCAATCTTGATGCGGCCGTCATGGGGCAGATTGTGATTGCCTATGAGCCGGTCTGGGCGATCGGGACGGGAGTGACGGCTTCGCCTGAGCAAGCGGAAGGTGCCCATGCTTTCATTCGCGGCTGGCTGACCAAGCAATACGGTGCCAAAGTAGCTGATGGTGTCCGCATCCTGTATGGCGGCAGCGTCAAGGCGGACAACGCCGAGATCCTACTGTCGCAGCCCAATGTGGACGGTGCCCTGGTGGGGGGCGCCAGCCTCACTGCCGCTCAGTTCGGCCCGATTCTGCAAGCTGCGGCCAAGTGTGCTGCCGCAGGCTAGGACGGTGTCTCTGTGAGAGCAGGAAGACATAACGCTCCACATCAGTGACTTTTCCGTGTGAACTGCACAAGTTCGACGGCTGCTGGTATATTTGCCGTTCTCAACCGCCTCGATGGATCTGGTGGAAGTTTCGAAAGAGAAGCATGGGCTACCTGATTTACTTTTTGATGTCGTTACTCGGATTCGTCAGCCTGCTGCTGATCGCAATCATTCTGCTGCAACGCGGCCGTGGTGGTGGACTCGCCGGTGCCTTGGGTGGGGCCGGGGGGCAAAGCACGTTCGGTGTGAAGGCGGGTGATCTGTTCACCCGAATCACGATCGGTATGGCCGCTGCTTGGTTCGTTCTGGCGGCGATTTGCGTGCTGCTCATGTCGCGCCCCCTGTACACCGATGGCGCCAACGTCAAAGCCAAAGCGACTGATTCCGCGTTGACTGATCCTCTGAATAAGCCAGCCGATCCGGAAACGCCGGCTCAAACAGCACCTGCCGGAAGCACCACGCCTGCGGCACCCGCTGGCGGTACGACGGCACCCGCAGCGGCAACTCCGGCAGCGACCGATCCTGCGGCAGTGACACCCGCCAAGCCTGAAACACCGGCCGCAACCGACGCTCCCGCTGCGACTGTGACCCCGCCAGCCGATGCTCCAAAGACGGAGACACCCGCGACAACCCCTGCCGAAGCGACTCCTCCGGCAGCAACACCGGCACCGACGACCACGGATGCAGCAACACCCGCTCCCAGCGAAACTCCCCAACCGTAAAGAAAACCGACTCCCGGGATGAGTTAGCGGCGATTGCCGCTATTGCTCTGCGAACCCTGAAACGTCCATCCAGCGACCTTCGGCCATTCGATGTGCCGAAGGTCGCTGGCCATTGTTCCCTTTCACTTTGTAAGGCGAAGTGCATTGCTCCTGAGCATGACCGGAATTGGTATCGGAGTCGCTGAGTCCGGCCAACGGCGGATCACGGTCGAGATCCGTTCCGTCAACAACCGCTACTTCAAACTGGCGCTCCGTTGTCCCGACCGGCTGTCGATTTTCGAACCCGAGATCGAGAAGCTGCTGCGAGAGAAGATTTCACGCGGCACGCTCAATGTCAGCGTCCGCCTCGAGAATCAGACGGCGGCCCCCTCGACACGAATCCAGCAAACAGTCCTCAAAGCCTACTGGGAGCAACTTGCTCCACTGGCCAAGGAATTGAAGGCCAAGCCGCCACGGCTTTCCGAACTGTTGGAACTTCCCGGAGTGTTGGCCGACGACACGTTGGACGAACAGGAAGCCAACAGTCAGCTCAATCTGCTGAAAGAGGCACTTTCCCGGGCTTTGGCCGAATTCGAAGCCTTCCGAGCCCGAGAAGGGGCGGCCATGCAGGCCGACCTCTGCAAAAACCAGGGACTGATCTCCGCCCAAGTGCAGACCATCAGCGATACAGCCCCACAGGTCATCACCGAATACCGAGACAAGTTGCTGGAACGGGTCAACCAGCTGATTTCGTCCGTTTCCACGAATGTGACTCCAGCCGATATCATTCGCGAAGTGAGCCTGTTCGCCGACAAGTGCGACATCAACGAGGAACTCGCCCGACTGGCCAGCCACTTCCAACAGTTCGAGAAGTATCTCGCCGAAAGTGCCTCGCAGGGACGAAAGATCGAGTTCCTGATGCAGGAAATGTTCCGCGAGATCAACACGATCGGCTCGAAAGCCAACCAGACGACAATCGCCCATTGCGTTGTGGAAATGAAGACCTCACTGGAACGGATGCGGGAAGTCATTCAGAACGTGGAATAGGCCATTTCGCCGCGACCTCCTTGAGTGCGAGCCAGACACATCTTGCCCGAATGTTTGCCACAGGATCCGCCCCTCATGAACACGGCATCGGAAGATCCCTCCGCTGCTTCCCCGATGCCGTTCCGGGTGGTGGTTCTGTCCGGCCCCAGCGGCAGTGGCAAGACCACGATCGTGAACCAACTCATCCGCCTTTCCCCCATTCCCCTGGTGAAGGCCATTTCCGCCACCACCAGGCCACCACGGAAAGGGGAGCGGCATGGCGAAGATTATTACTTCCTGACCCACGAGGAATTCCTGGCCCGTAAAACAGCGGGGGAGTTCGTGGAAACGGCCGAGGTCTATGGGGCAGGGTACTGGTATGGGACACTTTTGTCGGAAATCGACCGCGCCAGACAGCTGAACTCCTGGTCATTTCTGGAAATCGACGTTGAAGGGGCCCTTCGCGTCATGCAGCTTTTCCCGGATGCGATTACAATTTTTCTCAAGACCCCCTCGCCGGATGTCTTTGAACATCGGCTTCGCGGACGCGGAACCGATTCGGAAGAAACCATTCAACGTCGGTTGAAGCAGGCTCACCATGAGCTGGCCCAGGCCGACAAGTATCGACACCAGGTCGTCAACGACGACCTCGATTCAGCAGTCACGCGAATCATCAGCCTTTTGGAACACGAGGTTACCGCATGCTCGAAGAACTGAAAGAAGAAGCCATCGTCCGTAAAGTCGGCGGACGCTTCAAACTCTCCACATTGATCCAGAAGCGCATGGTCGCACTCAACCGGGGTGCCCGGCCACTGGTCGAGATCCAGACCAAGAATCCGATGGAAGTTGTGATTCAGGAGATCCTGCAGGACAAGATCTTCCTGGATTCCACCGGGAATCTGCAGACCGCTCCCAGCAAGCCACGCGAAGTCGATGCCGGCCCATCGCTCGACGATCTCTAACGATCTCACTCGAACGTCTCGGGTCTTCCCCGCGAGCTTTTCGGACGTTTTAGAGATGAAAACGCCATTCCCCACCTGAGCCCATGACTTAATGGACTCGGGTGGGTTCTTTTTTGGATCGCAGCAAGTGGCCCACGACTCGGTATAGAATAGAGTCTCGCTCTCGACGATGACCGCCGAGATTCAACAATCCCGCAGTCGCGTAGGAGAGTGAGTCCGTGCTGCGATTCGTCATATTCGGGATTTGATGTTATGCCAGGCTTTGAAGTTCTTCTGGGGGTTACCGGGGGAATCGCCGCCTATAAGGCCGCCGATCTATGCAGCAAGCTGGTTCAGCGCGGTGCGGCCGTCTCGGTCGTGATGACATCCGCCGCCGAAAAGTTTATCGGCCCCAGCACCTTCGAGGCTCTCACCGGTCGACCAGTCATCCGGGACATGTTCTCACCGCAAGAACATTTTCGCGGCGAGCACATCGGACTGGCCCAAAGGACACAGGTCTATCTCGTGGCACCGGCAACCGCGAACTCGTTGGCACAGTTGGCGCACGGCTTCGCTCCGGATCTGGTCAGCACACTGGCTCTGACCGTCACCTGCCCATTGATCGTCGCACCCGCGATGAACTGCGAGATGTGGGCCAAGCCGAGCGTCGCCCGCAACGTGGCCCAATTGAAAGACGATGGTGTGCTGGTCATTGAACCAGGCGAAGGCTGGCTGAGCTGTGGTCAAATCGGGCAGGGGCGAATGGCCGAACCGACGGTGATTCTCAAATATCTTGAGGAGCGTTTCCCGGAACTCAAGTCGGCGTCTCCGCCGACTTCCTGACTCTTCGCGGAGCAGGGAAAATCGCTCGCACCGGCCATCAATTGCGTTCGGAGAGACATCGAACCGCTTCCTGCCAATGCCGGGTGAGCACGCTGCGTTCGCTCCCCTCGCATGTCCGCAGGCAATCCTCCAGAAGCTGCACAGCTAGCCCGTAGTGGCGGGCCTTGAAGGCAATCAAGCCGAGGTCGCGGTGCTGATCGAAACGACCGGGGAGGAGGGCCGTCAGCCGCTTCTGCACCTGGTGGGCCATCTCCCATTCCCCATGCTTCACATGGAGCACCTTGAGATTGTTGAGCATCCGGGTGATCACTTCACGCGGGCGGGCGGGGGCCATCATCGGCTCGATCTCGCTCGCCTCCAATTCGCTGAGTTCCACCAGCCATTCCAGACATTCATCCCAATCCAGAACCACGCCGCCGCGAAAGGCGTCCACAAACAGGGGGCCCAGATCGGTCTCCATACGGAGAAGGAATTGCAACGGGGCCGAAACGCCTTGCAAACGGATCCCCGCCGCACTGGCCACTTCCTGCCAGACAAGCGAGAGGCTGATTGGCAGACCGGTTCCCGTGCTGATCACACGATTGAGATAACTGGCATCGGCCTGGTCATAGGCACTGGTCGTCCCATGCAACCCATGCGTTCCCGAGAGACAGGAGGCCAACGTCTCCAACTGCTCACGGGGTTCCCGCACATGAGCCAGCAATCCGCGAACCTCGGCCGCTCGGCGATCAATCCATTCGAGCGTGGGCTGGAAATCCAATCCGGGTTGAGCATCCCGTGCGATTTCCAAGGCCGCGATTGTCAAATTCGCTTCCCGCTCGCGCCGGATCAGCTTGGTGAATTCGGCATCTTCCGGGAAATCAAACTTCAGTGTCATCGGAGAATTTCCGTGCACCCGGGAGGTGGACTAGGGCGTGGGGAAGAACTTTCCCTGAGCCGTCTTGGCGGCCAAGGCTGCCCATCTGATTTTACACGAGCGTCCATCCCGCTCGAAGTCGAAAAGCGGCCTGTGGTGTGACTTCTTCAAATCAGGCGGGTTCTTCGGGGGCGACTCGAAGCTTTTCCAGCAGCACCTTGTTGCCCGATTCGTTGTACTCGACCTTCGACATGAAGGCCCGCATGAGCATAATGCCACGGCCGCAAGGGCGTTCGAGGTTCTCCTCCGCCGTGGGATCGGGAACATCATTCCAGTCGAAACCAGGGCCCTGATCCTCGATCTCGACCCGTGCCAGCACATCGCTCACTTCGCAGGCAACCCGCACGGTTTTTTCAGGATCCATGCGGTTGCCATGCTTGATCGCATTCACCAATCCCTCTTCCAGAGCGAGCCTCATACCGAAGACATCACGAGGGGAGAATTCGGCGGTTTCCATGGCGGCGATGATCCGCTCCTGGACAGCCTGGCCCTCTGCCGTGTCGCTGGGGATGTTGATCTCGAACTGTTCATAAATCGGCATGGCGTCACTGCTGTCGAGAGGGAGCCGGCGTGGTTCGACGAAACAAGCTCCCCAGGCGAGTCGGGCGATGGGGAATCGCTTCAATCCAAACAATGTGCGATCGAGAGGGAGAGTGCCGAAGTCTCAGCGGGATATGTTCCACCCCCACGTCACCGACAACGAAGAGTCTGAAAGCTGAATGATCTCGTCGAACGGCCCTGTGAACGATACTCACAAGTCCACCATTGCCAGCCTTCATCTTCGGGAAACCTCCAGAAGATGTTCAGATCAATTCTCGAGCGAACCCACTCGGGATGGAGAGATTTCAGATCCCTTCGAGAGCCTGCTCCTGGGTCGACTTGATGTCGAAAATCTTGTCGAGGCGGGTGATCTGGAAGACTTCCAGAATCTCCGGACGGATGGCGCAGAGGCGGAGCTTGCCGCGGGCGGCCTTGACCTTCTTGTCCATCGTGATCAGCTTGCCGAGGGCGGCACTGGAGAGATATTCGACCGTCGAGAAATCGAGGACGATCTTTTTCCGGCCATCCTCGTCGACCAGACCGAACATCTGATTTCCGATGAGTTGAATGTTGGTTTCATCGAGAATCTTCTTATCGACGAACTTGGCCACGGTCACATCGCCGACTTCTTCGATGTCCAGACGTCTTGTGCTCGACATGGGATTTCCTGCTAGAAGATGAGAACCCGCCAGAACTGGCCCGTGAAAACTCCGGCGATCACAAGTTTTCATGCTGCTTGAGAAGAATCATCCTTCAAGCAGGCAGTCTCGCGACCCTGGCACTATCGTTATCGGATCATTGTTGGACGCACAGTGCAAGTCAAGCGTTTTCCATGACTTGACTTACGACGCATCAGCGAATCGGTGCCAACGAAAATTCCGACGACTCCAGCATGGCCTGAAAGCCGACCCCGGGCGGGCGGAGATGTGCAAAAATCGATCAAATTTCGCTTCGGAGAAGGAACCATCCTCCCCCGACGATGTGGGTCATCGGCTCAAAGGTCAAACATAGCTCACTTTGCCTCGCCTGAAATCAAAGTTCTTGAATTCGAAGAGGGAATGGATCTTGACGAATGCCCACCTCATGCGGATGTGCTGCCGGTGACTCGATCAATTTTCGTAAACTGGTCGAGCAAACCGTCCTTGGCTATTTGCCGCCACCTCGATTTGCAGAATACTTGTGGGCGGAATGAATTGTCGGAAAAACTCATCGAGTCGTTCGCGAGAAATGATGCTTGATGGCAATCGTGTGCAGACACTTAAAGACCGGATGGAAGCTGTCATGAGCGGGAGTTTTGAGGATCGCCTCGCCAAAGCCATTCAGCGGGGAAACCGCCAAAGGGAAGAGGAGGGGAGCCAGCGCGCCAAGGCGGCTCGCACGGACGAAGACTATCGCCAGCAGCATGGCTCATTGCGAATTGAACTCTCCGACCACATCGAATCGGCCATCAAGAAAATGGTGAGCCATTTTCCCGGCTTCAATTTCAAGACGGTCGTTTCGCCGGACGGTTGGGGAGCGCATGCCAGCCGGGACGATGTCGCGGGGACGAATCGTCGGGATGTGACGCAGCTCTACTCGTACTTGGAGATCCTGGTGCGTCCCTACAGCAGCACGGCGCGGATCATCGATGTCGTGGTGCGGGGGACGATCCGCAACAAGGAGATTCTCCGCAGGAACGAGTTTTCCCTGCTCGACGAAGCCGACCCCACCAACTTGCGGGCCTTGATCGACCAGTGGGTGGTGCAATATGCAGAGCGGTACGCCGCCCGGGGCTGATCTCACTTGTATTGTTTGGTCACTGATTCTCACGTCCGAAACTCCCAACTGGCCAAGAAACCTTCAGGATTTCCTCGTATGAGTCGCCACGCCAGCATCGCGCGAGTTCTCGAATCCGGCCTGGTGGCGATCCTGCGTGCCGATTCCCCCGAGACGCTGGTTCCCCTCTGTCATGGCCTGTCGGCGGGGGGCATCCAGATCATCGAGATCACGATGACCGTCCCCGGCGCGCTGGATGTCATCCGGCAGCTGAACAAGGATCTCGGTCACAAGGTGCTGGTCGGCGCGGGGACGATCCTTGATCCGGAAACCGCCCGATTGGCAATCCTGGCAGGTGCCGAGTTCCTCGTCACACCCTCGTTCAATGCCGAAACCATCAAACTGGCCAACCGCTACGACAAGCTGATCCTGCCGGGCATCCTGAGCCCCACCGAGTTGATCACGGCCCTCGAAGCTGGCGCTTCGATGGTGAAGCTCTTTCCCGCCGATGCCGTGGGGCCCACTTTCCTTGCCGCACTCACACGGCCCTTCCCGCAGGCGATGATCGTCCCGACCGGGGGCGTCACATTGGAGACGCTCAAAGCCTTCGTGGATGCGGGAGCGGCAGCCGTTGGTCTGGCCACCAGTCTGGTCGACAAACAACTTGCCGCGTCGGGGGATGTGGAGGAAGCCCAGAGGCGCGCCGCGGCTTTTGTGGCACGATATGCCGAAGTTCGCCGCAAGTAGTGAAAGCCGGATCAAGGCTTGGTGGCGGAATTCGCCGGTTCGCACCGCCGTGGGGCAAGACCCAGCCATCCCACATGACCGATGAATGTGCCGAATCGAAGGGAAACCGTCCCCTTGAAACCGCCTTCAACTGATTCCGCGCACTAGGCTTGCGGACGACGGGATCCTTCCCGGTCGAGGTTTGCATGAAGTCGCAGGCGGTCGCTGGACGATACGAAATTCTAGCGTGTGTAGCGGACTTGGCGATTTTATCGCGCTGACATGCCCTACGTGCGCATCCACGGAAACTGATCGATGGGTTCCGAGTTTCTTCTGAAGAGGCCCGTCATGGGGAGGTTTGCTCAAACGTGTCTGAGTCTCTGCCTGTTGGCGGGCCTGGGCACGTCCGCATTCGCAGCCAATCCCATTGTCACCGCCAAGAATCGCTTCCGGATTCCCTTCAAGGTCGATCCGGCCGCTCTCCAGCGGATGAACGCCCAGGAATTGAGGCTTTACGTCTCTTCCGACCAGGGTTCCACCTGGAACATGGCCCAGACGATCAGTCCCGAGATCGGCAAGTTCGAATACCAATCGCCGGGTGACGGCGAGTTCTGGTTCTCCGTCAAGACACTCGACGGCGACAACCAGCTGCAACCCAATGGCCGCGTATTCGAGCCGGGTTTGATGGTGATCGTCGATACCCGGGAACCACGGGTCGACCTCTCGCTCCAGGAAATCTCGCAGGGCAAAGTGCAGCTCTCCTGGCACCTCCATGACCAGAACCTTGATCCTTCCACCCTGAAGCTCGAGTACTCGCAACCGGGTGCCTCCGGCTGGCAAACCGTCAGCGTGGCACCTCGCGCCACAGGCCAGACGACATGGTCCGTTCCGCAGGGTGGCATCGTCGCCGTCCGGGGATCGGTACTCGACAGGGCGGGCAACTCGGGCCGTGGCACTGTGCAATCGACGG
>PNLE01000084.1 GCA_013822855.1 Planctomyces sp. | reverse complement strand
TTCACAGAAATTGGAGTGCCATGGCAACTCTGCAGATCGACAAACTTCTGGAGACAGTGGTTCGTGAGCGCGTCAGCGACTTGCATATCACGACCGGACAGCCGCCCGTGGTGCGTGTCAGCGGTCACATGGTGCGGCTCGATACGAAATCGCTGGAGCCGGAAGACACTGTGGCCTTGATGAAGAGCATCACGCCGGAGCGGAACCAGCAGGAGCTTCAAGAAGTCGGTGGCACTGACTTCGGCTTCGCCTTCGGCGACAAGGCGCGATTCCGTGTGGCGGTGTTCAAACAGCGTGGCCATATCGGGATGGTGCTGCGGCGGATTCCGAATGAATTCCTGTCGTTTGAACAGTTGGGGTTGCCCCCGATCATCCGGGAATTGATCCGGCGTCCGCGAGGCCTGTTCCTCGTCACGGGGCCGACGGGTTCCGGAAAGACGACATCACTGGCCAGTATGATCAACTATCTCAACGACAATGATGATGCCCATATCATCACGTTGGAAGATCCGATCGAGTACTACCACCAGCATAAAAAAGCGACGATCAATCAGCGTGAAGTGGGGGTGGATGTTCCCGACTTTCCCGAAGCCCTCCGCCGTGCGCTGCGTATGGATCCCGATATTATTCTTGTGGGCGAAATGCGCGACTTGGCGACGATTTCATCGGCTATCACGGCTGCTGAAACCGGCCACGTGGTGTTTGGAACTTTGCATACGACCGGTGCCCAGGGAACGGTTGATCGTATCATCGACGTCTTCCCCACCAGCCAGCAGGAACAGATTCGTACCCAGCTTTCGACATCGATCATCGGCATTCTTTCGCAGGCCCTGCTGCCCCGCAAACCCAAGGGTGTGGTCGCCGCCTATGAACTGTTGGTGGTGACTCCCGCCATCGCCAACCTGATCCGCGAAGCCAAGACGTATCGTATCAATTCAGCGATTCAGACCGGACGTAAATACGGCATGCAGTTGCTCGACGACGCCCTGTTCAATCTGTGGAAAAACCAGATCTGCGAAGAGGATGATGTCGTCGTGCGTTCCAACCAACCGGGCGAACTCAAGGCGCGGATCGCCCGTGCCAAGAAGGGTTTGCTGGACGACGAACCGGAAGACGAGGACGAGGACGAATAGTCTTCAACTGATATGCGAAACCTGTTCCGGCGGTCGCTCACCACGGCCGTCGAGACAGGTGTTGAAATGGGATTGAGATCGGTGGTTGGCCGGGTGATATCGGCCCCATCGAGTGATCGGTCGGTGTCCGTTTGTTAGAGCGGGATTCATGGCACAGCGTAAACTCGGACAGATCCTGGTCGACCTAGGCTACATCTCGGAGGATCAACTCTGGGACGTGCTCGAGGAACAGAAGCGCAGTCCGGGCGAGATCATCGGCCAGGTGGCGATTCGCATGGGTCTGGTCACCGAAGGCCAGGTGACGGAAGCCCTGGCCGAGCAGTGGGGCATGCCGGTGGTGAATCTGGCGGAGACGACCATCCCGCCGCGCGCCATTGAAATGGTTCCGCAGACGATGGCCGATCTCTACAAGATCATGCCGATCTCGCTCAAGGACAATATTCTCACGGTCGCGATGGCCGACCCGCAGAACGTGGCGGCTCTTGACGATCTGCGGAACTTCCTCGGGACGGAAGTGCGTGGAGCGGTCTCGAATTTGAAGGATGTGGAAGCCGCCGTCGCCCGCTATTACGCCGACAAACAGGACAGCATCGAAGATCTGATCAGTTCGATGGAGGAAAGCTACGCCGGCACCACCACCAACAGTCGTGAATACACGCTGGATGAGGCGGAACTGGCGGATGCCGCACCCATCCGGAAGCTGCTCAACATGATCATGCTGCTGGCGATCAAGGATCAGGCCAGCGATATCCACTTCGAGCCATTCGAGGACGAATTCAAGGTTCGCGTGAAAGCGGACGGCATGCTTTACGAGATGGTGCCTCCGCCGCGCCATCTGGCGAACGCGATTGTCAGCCGCATCAAGATCATGAGCGATCTGGATATCGCCGAACGCCGCATGCCCCAGGACGGTCGTATCGAACTCAATGTGGGCGGGAACAGCGTCGACTTGCGTGTGAGCATCCTGCCGACGCTCTTCGGTGAGGCGGTCGTCATGCGGGTGCTCGACCGAACCGTCGTGCAGCTCGATTTGAACAAAATCGGGATGGACGCCAACACCCTTTCCCGCTTCCGCAGCATGATCAAGCGGCCCAACGGCATCGTCCTGGTGACGGGGCCGACGGGTTCGGGCAAGACGACGACACTCTACTCCGCTCTCAACGAATTGAACGATGTCGAAACCAAGATCATCACCACGGAAGACCCCATCGAATATGAAATCGAGGGGTTGCTCCAGGTTCCCGTCAACCACGACATCGGCGTGACCTTCGCCACCGTGCTGCGGGCGATCCTGCGGCATGATCCCGATACGATTCTCGTCGGCGAGATCCGTGATTACGAAACGGCTGAAGTCTCCGTGCAGTCGGCACTCACCGGCCACCTTGTCTTCAGCACGCTCCATACCAACGATGCCCCGTCGGCCATCACCCGGCTGCGCGACATGGGGGTTCCCCCCTTCCTGATCACGGCTTGCCTGGAAGCGGTTCTCGCCCAACGGCTGGTTCGCCGCATCTGCTCGGAGTGTCGCACCCGGTTCGATCCGAGTGATGAACTGCTGATGGAGTTGCAGCTGCCGATCCAGCAGGCCCGTCAATACAAGTTCTACTATGGCAAGGGTTGCCAACGCTGCAACAACTCGGGCTACAAGGGCCGTTGCGGGATCTATGAACTGTTGGATGTCAACGACGACATCCGCGATCTGATCACCGCGAACGCCTCGGTCGACGACATCCGCAATTTCGCCCGTTCGCAAGGGATGACCACCCTCCGCGAAGCCGGCCTCAAGCTGATCTTCGACGGTGTCACCACGATCGATGAAATCGTCCGCGAAACCATCACCGAGGATGGAGAAGGTTAGTCGATCCTTCCCTCGTTTTTCACAGTTTCAACAACTTGATTTTGATATCAATTCGCCAGTCTTTGGCAAGCTGATCCGCTGGCGATGAACTCCCGCTGATCCCATTCCGGCTTCATTTGAGATAAGGAACCGACGATGCCCACCTTCACCTACGAAGCGATGGACAACAAGGGCATGGAAGTCAAGGATACGATTGAAGCCGCCACCGAACAGGAGGCTCAATCGAAGATCCGCGAACGCGGCTTCTATGTCACGAAAATCTCCGAGAAGGGCCGGACGAAGAAGAAGAAGGATGCCAACGCCTCCAAGGACGGCAAGAAGAAGCCGACCAAGAAGAAGGGGACGTTCACCATCGGTGGCGTGGGGGCCAAGCAGCTTTGCACCTTCACCCGCCAGCTCTCGACATTGCAGGATGCCGGTCTGCCGATCCTTCGAAGCCTGCGAATTCTGGAAGTCCAGGCCAAGCCCGGGGCACTCAAGAACTCGTTGATGGGTGTCATTGAGGATATTGAATCGGGGAGCACGCTCTCCGAGGCGATGGGCAAGCAGCCCAAGGCCTTTGATAACCTCTATGTCAACATGGTGAAAGCCGGTGAAGCCGGGGGTGCCCTGGAAGTCATCCTCCAGCGTCTGGCCGAGTTCAAGGAGCGCCAGCAGAGCCTGAAGCGCAAAGTCCAGGGGGCCATGATCTACCCCGCCGCCGTGATCACGGTGGCGACGTTGATCGTCGGTTTCATCATGTACTGGATCATCCCGAAGTTCAAAAAGATCTTCGACGACTTCGGCACCAAGCTCCCCATGATGACGGAAGTGCTCATCGGCACGAGTTCGGCGGTGGTGAACTACTGGTATCTGGGGCCGGTGATTCCGATTTCGATCTGGCTGCTCATCAAGATCATCAAGAAGAACAAGACCGGTGCCTTCGTCGTGGACTGGTTGTCGCTCCGCATCCCGATGCTGGGGCTGATCCTCAAGAAATCGATCGTGGCGAGAACGTGTCGAACGCTGGGGACACTGGTGGCTTCCGGGGTGCCGATTTTGGAAGCCCTGGCGATCACCCGCGACACCGCCGGTAACGCGGTCTTTGTGAAGGCGTTCGAACATGTCAACGCCGCCATTCGCGAAGGGGAATCGATGGCGGTTCCCATGCGGGAAACCAAGATCTACGACGAGATCGTCGTCAACATGGTGGATGTCGGCGAAGAGACCGGGGCCCTCGACAACATGCTCTATAAAGTGGCCGACGTGTACGACGAGGAAGTCGGCGTGCTTGTCGAAGGCCTCATCAACATGCTCGAGCCCCTCATGGTAGTTGTGCTGGGTCTGATCGTGGGCTTCATCGTCATCGCCCTCTTCATGCCCTTGATCCAACTCCTCAACGACCTGTCGTAACGACCCTTCTGGGCCTCAGCCATCGGGCGGGCCATAGTCATCAGGTCACTATAAAACCTATATATCCCAGGCAAAAGCCGGAGAATCCTCCGGCTCCAGCCCCGAGTGTTTCCTGAGCCCGACGATTTGTGGAATCTGGCTTCGAACAACGTCCCTTTCCACACCCGATACGACACCACGCCAGACAAGGCGAGACTTCAAATTCCAAGCAGGCCACCGTTGAAGCCTCCGGAGATCACCATGCACCACACGACTCCCCCGCGAAATTCTCATCAGGTTCGATCGAACCTCCCGAGGCGTACCTCGGGGTTCACACTGATCGAACTCCTCGCCGTGATCGTGGTGATTTCGATCCTGATCGCTTTGCTGCTGCCAGCGATCAGCAGCGTGCGCAAGCGGGCCTTCGTCGCCCAGGTGAGGACTGAGATCAGCGCGATCGAATCCGCCTGCACGGCTTTCAAAGCGGAATACGACGTGGTCCCTCCCAGTTATATCATCATTCCGGAGACAGCCGCCGGCTGGAGTTCGAACACCGCCGATATCCGCGAATCGAAGGCGTTCATCCGCCAGTGCTGGCCACAGTTCGATTTCACCTATGGGACTGCCAACCAACTGGATATCAACAACGATGGCACGTTCGGCACCCTGACATTGACCAACGGCGAATGCCTGGCCTTCTTCCTGGGGGGGCTTTCGGAGAAGACCGTTGAAGGCTCCACGACGTTGTGGCGCAGCATCGGATTTTCCAAGGATCCCGCCGCTCCCTTCAAGCGGGGCACCGGGCCGCGGACCACGCCCTATTACGATCATCCCGGCAACCGCTTCTCGGATCTCGACGGTGATGACAACCCCGAGTATCTCGATCCCATCGCCGGTCAGACGACCCCCTACTTCTACGCCGCCTACGGCAACGGCGGGTATTCGATGAAGTCGTACAACGCCTCGGGCGGTTCCAACGAGCTTCCGGTTCTCCCCTATGCCCAGGACAATCTGAACAAATCCCCTTGGAACGCCAAGACCTTCCAGATCGTATCGCCCGGTTACGACAACCGCCTGGGGCCGGGCGGGCCGTACAAGCCCGATTCGGGGACTCCATTGCCGGGTTACACCTCACTCGACAAGCCCTCCTCGTCATGGACGAACCTGACCACCGATGTCACGGTCGCGAACCGGGAATTCGAGTTCGACAACATCACCAACTTCGCCTCCACCTCGATTGGTGGGCGTTAAAGCCGCAGGGCGTCTTTTTGAAACGGATTTGCCCTGTTTGGGTTCATGGCGTCGCGGGAAGAGAAGATCGGTCTTGAGAAGATCCTCCCCTCACCATGATTTTGAGCCGGGCCGTCTCGCGGGAGTCGAAGTATGAAACATCACCGAAAGATTCGCTGCGGGAACCCCACTCGCGAGGCGGTCGTCAGCTTAGTGAGATCATTGCGTTGCCGCGCGATGTCTCCGGGGAAAGCGGCACGAGGCGGCTTCACCGTCATCGAACTGCTGGTGGTGATCGGCATCATCCTGCTGCTGATCTCGCTCTTCGCGGTTACGTTCGGCAACACGATCCTGACGGCGCGGGAACGAGCGACGCAGGGCACCATCCTCAAGATTGACGGCCTCCTCCAACAACGTATCGAATCGTTCCACCGGGCGGTGGACAAGGTGCTGGAACAAGGGACCAACAATCAACGCTACTTCCGCCAGGTGAAGGCCGATTTGGGGATCTCGAATCAGAACACCAGCAGCTATGTGCCAGCAATGAAGGTGCTGACCCGGAAGATGTTGTTTAAACAGGTCTTCCCGCAGAGTTTCGATATTTCCGAGATGCCGACCACTCACCCGTTGCTTACTAGCTCAGCATATATAGTTGCAAACCACAAAAAGGAAACCGAATCCGCAGCCTGCCTTTACTACGCGCTCACCCAGGCTCAGGTGTTCGGAATGGCTCCGGTCAGCTCCGACAACTTTTCGAGCAACGAGGTTCGCGACACCGACGGTGATGGTCATCTCGAGTTCATCGACGCCTGGGGCGAACCGCTTCGCTTCTATCGCTGGCCGACGGGTCTGATCCGCAACACGACTTCGGGAACCACGATCTCCCCCGCACTGCCGGGCACTTCCTTGACCTACGCCAATAATACCATCGATCGGCAGTACGCTTTGGTGCTGATTCCCGATCTCCCCGCTGCGGACGGCACGAATCTCGATCCGCTGGGTGTCGATCCCGACGACGGGTATGGACGAATTCAATCGATGTTGCTCGGCCTCAGCCAGAGCGATGTCAACTTCCGTAGCCGCTACCACCAACTGGATACGTTCTTCGCACCCCTGATCGTCTCTGGCGGCCCGGGAAAGGCGATCGGCCTTGAGGAGCCGCACACGACCAACGGACGGTTGGGGCTTCCCGCCTCCCGTGACGATCTGCTGGACGACATCTCGAACTACAACAACCGTCGCTAATTGCGGGACGGGAGATCAAGAGTATGCATTCATTCTTTCCCACACCCAGACGCCGTCACCCGAAGCGGCCTGTCGCAGGTCATGCCAGGGGCGGGTTCACGCTGATTGAACTGCTCGTCGTGATTTCAATCCTGGTGACGCTCCTGGTCATCACCGGATCGATGGTGCGGCTCAGCCTCAACGGCGACAAGGTGCGGGCCGGTGCCCGTCAGGTGCAGTCGTTTCTGCAGGGGGCGCGGGATCGGGCGATCTATGCGAAGAGCCCCGTGGGCGTCCGCTTCATCAAAAGTCCCGGCAACGACCGCACCATCACCAGCATGATCTACATCCAACCCGGTGAACTCTGGTCGGATGGAACCATCCAACTGCGGCGCAACGAGACCAACCTCACTTCGAACGATGTGCTCGTGGTCGGAGAGGAAGCGGGTACGAATTGGGCCAATTTGATCGCCCGGCAAAGGTTTCCCAACGATGTCCGCATCCGCATTCCAAAGGGGAGCGCCGGGACTTGGTATCGCGCGACCCTCGATACATCCGCTGGCCAGATACGATTGCGACTCACCACACCTTTCAGACTCCCGGCTGAAACCGCTTCAGGAGAGCTTGTCGCTTTCGCAGCCGGTCGAGACGGAGTCAGCACATACGATTTGCAGCTGGATCCTGTTCCGTTCGTAGGGCAGAAGCCGGTCTTCCTGCCCAATGATGTGGTGATCCATCTCGATCGCTGCTCACGAAATCTCGATGGTTTGGCGACGGCTTCCAATCGTGGCTCGCTCCTGCCCACGGCTTGGCGCGATGCCTCGGTCAATCCGCCCCGCTACAGCAATCAAATCGATGTGATGTTCTCCCCCAGCGGAACGGTGATCGGCCAGGCCGCCACCACGGGCCTGCTGCATTTCTATGTGGGAACTCAGAAAGACGCCGATCTGGATCGTCTGGCCTGGGAGGGTGGTGCGACACCCGAGACTGAGGACAGCGAGAACCGTGGCGACAAGCTCATTGTGACCGTCGCCACCCGGACGGGGGCCACCTCTTCCCATGCCATTACCTTTGGAAGTGGCAGCGATCGATTGCTCTATGCCGAAACCGGGGAAGGAGCCGCCAAGTGAGATCCTTCTCTTTGCCATCTCGTGGAAGATCCGACAAAACCTCTGATGCATCGGTCGTCGACGGAGCATTCGTCATGCTCGGACGCGCACAACCGGTTTTGTCGGGGATGTGTCGCCGCGGCCGACGCGTTTTGCCGCACCGCAACACGACCACCCGCTCCGGTGTGACACTCAGCGAGGTGCTGATCTCGTTGATGATCATGGGGATCGGTATCGTCGGGCTGGCTTCGCTCTTCCCGGTGAGCGTGCTCAAGTCGGTGGCCGCCACCAACATGACCAACTCGGCCGTGCTCAGCTACAACGTCCGCGGGCTGCGAAGTTCGTTGAGTCAAGTCGCCACGGGTGCGCCGATCTGGCAGCCGGGGCTGACCGTGACGGCAGGCCCCGCCAGGCCAACCTATTTGATACCGGCGATAGCCGATGAACGTGTCATGTTTCCGCGAGTGGTTTTCCGCTGTTCAACCGGTGGAACAACGGGACGCTATGAACCCACCTGGAGGACGGGCACCGGGATTTACGCCGATGGCAACGGGGATAGCACTCCCGATGATCCCGCCGATGCGACGCAATGGGCGTCCCTCTCCCTGGCCAACGGCTATGTGGTCGATCCTTTGGGATCGTTCCGGATGCAGGATGCATTCTCGTCCGCGACAGCCGCGAACTTCTTCGGCAACGACGGCACGAATCCCCTCAACACCATTCCCCGGTTCGCCGGGAGCGCGACCACGCTGCTCCAGGCGACACAACTCGCCACGTTGCCGGATAGCTGGCTGCTGCAGATCGAATCCAAGGCCGACAACTTCCCCGTCGCGGTAAACGGCGATAATTCCTTCACCATAGCTTTCCCCGATCAAACCGGTTTGGATCAGATTGTCAACCCGGCCCTCACGACCAGTCGGCTGGTGATGTTCGATGCAGATCTACGCGAAGTGATTGTCCGTCAGATCGCGGCCACGCCCGCGCCGACTTCGACAGAGTTGTCCTATATCGGGGCTCTTCCGAGCGGATTCCTGCCGACGGTGATCCGCATCGAAACGCAGGAATTGCGTTACACCTGGCTGACGACCACCCGCGTGAAGACGGATGGCACCCGCAATTCCGACGCGGCCATCTTCTTCCGCCGGCAATTCGGGCCGAACGACGAACGGCTGCATGGCGCCTATGTGGGAGCCTATGTGGACGGTAGCGGAGCCGCCGCCTCGGTGATTGTCGTCAAGTACGATGTGAACGATCCACCCAAGTGGAAGAAGGGTGGTTATGTGCTCGACGCCGGGCGGATGCGATGGTATCGCATCGCCGAACTGCAGACCGATTTCGCCAGTCTGGCGGCGGCGAAGCCGACCGATTTCCCCGGAGCGGCCTTCTATCCGACGGCACTCACCACGGGAACCGGCGCGACCTATGCCCGCATCCGCATCGAAGGACGGGTCTCCGAGAACTCCAACGACGGCCAGGTGATCGTGATGCCCAACATTGTTGATGTCTTTCCTTTGAATCCGCTCTCCATCCGGGACATCCAGTGATGATCCGATATGCCCAACACAGGCCGCGCTATGCGGCCCGGCCAATATTTCCCACCGGCTTCACACTGGTCGAGATGCTCGTTTCGGTCGCGCTCGTGCTACTGATGATGAGTCTGTTCGCGCAGGTCTTCCAGATCGCCGCAGGCACGGTGTCGACGCAGCGCGGCATCATGGAGAACGACCAACGGACGCGCTCGGTTCAGACCGTGATTCTGCGCGATCTGCGAAACCGCACCTTCCGCTACGTCTGGCCCTGGGCACCGCGACCGGATGGCTATCTCGACACGATCAACACGGAAGAGAGCCAGATGAACGGCTACTTCTATATTTCCGAGAATGATCCATTTGACGACAGGGACGACGTCCTGCAGTTCACGGGTCGTATTTCGACGACGATCTCCTCCTTGGCCGACACCGACACCTACATCGGTCGGGCGCGTCAGGTGGGAAACAGCACGAACCAGCCCGACTACGACGACGGTGATCTGGGCAATCTCTCCTCGATCAGTTCCGACGCGGAAATCTCCCTGTTCATGAGGCGGGGAACGACCGGTCGTCCAGGAGCGCTTTACCGCCGGGTGATGCTTGTCCGTCAGCCCGCCGATGCGACGGCGGAGGTCGAACCTCACGAGGACGGCAATACCGCGAACACACTGTTCGATCCTGTTTCTTCGGCCACTACCCACTACAACCCAGGGCCTTTCGCATCCCCGACAAGTTCTTTCTACCGGGACTTCGATTTCTCCGTCCGACCCATCTCGGAAGCTGATTTCATGACAACTCCTCCGAATGTTCAGGGGGTGCGATTCAACACATTGGCCGACCTTCGCAAACCGACCTCCCGATTCGGGTTTGAATACCGTGACGGCACCGCGGACGCCGGAAATTCCCAAGAGTATTTGCCCGCTGTTTCCGGCGGCGGATACGGGTTCTTCGGGCGTTATACATTGGAGGAAACGTCGAGCTTCAGTTTCCAATATCCCTGGAATGTGACCAACAGCCCGATGTCGAGTTCGCCTGGAACTCTGAGAATGAACACGCAGACGGGAGTGGTCTCGCCCCTGCAGCATGATTCTGCCAATGGGAGTCGCCGGGGCGAGGATTTGCTGCTTTCAAACGTGGTCGCGTTTGATGTGAAAGTCTGGGATGACTTCGCCAATAGCGGTACCGGTGGTTTTGTCGACATGGGGGGGCCGGGTTCCGTTCTCTATAGCTCGACTCCGGTGATGGCGGGAAGTATCGACAGCAACTTGAACTCAGCCATTGGGCCTTTCACCGGGACTCGAAACCGTGTTTTCGATACCTGGCAACCGAGTAATCGAGATCATATCACCTCCACACTCCCAGCCGAGCAGCCACCGCTTCTTCCCAGGCGATTCATTCCCACAACAACAGTGGTTCCCTCGCAGTCGCAATTGCCACGATTTGTTCCCGGATCCACGGAATCGGCCGTGCTTCCCGAATTCAATTCGACGACCAACTTGTCGAGCATTCCCGGCGACCCCGTCTATTTCGTTCGCTCGGGTGCCAGTGCCGGAACCAGTAACGCGGCGGGAACGACAATCCCCCTCTCGTTGCCGATCGTCTACGGGACACCGGTCACCGACAATGCCGGGGTGGAATGGACGCCGGTCGACAACCGGCGGCCGCTTCGCTTGATCCAGATCACAATTCGATTCCTCGATCCCACTTCGCAGCAGTTGCGGACAGTCACCATGCAGTGCGATCTGACAACCTGAAACCATCGCGAGGAAGCTGGCTGATCCCGATTGTTCCGGGCCTATGATCCGTGTAAGACCGGATGTCAATGGCCGGATGATCGCCACCAACCACTTCCGGACGACACACACGCGGGCCGGTCATGGATACGAACCGGGGAGGCGGCCTTAGTGCCGGCCCTGGCTGGTATCACCCCTCTGAATCCCTTCGGAAGAGCCGCTGCCAATCCGGCAGGAGACCTATCATGCAGACGAAACACCGACCGCAACCGCATTGCCGCAACCGTTCCGCAGCCGCCAAGGCGCCCTCCGACCGGCGGGGATCGACGCTCCTCATCGTGATGGTGCTCCTGGGATTGCTATCGATCCTGGGGGTGATCTTCTACACCTTCGCCCGGCAGGAGCACAGCAACGCCGAGTACTTCTCGGAGGCCGCCAAGGCTCCGCAGGAAGTGGGCCTCACGGGGGATGTCCTCTTCGACTTCGCGCTCGAACAAATCATCGTGGGGACCAAGCCGGAGTATCGCAGCAGTGCGCTGTGGCCGGGGACGCATGCGATGCTGCCCAACGCGTTGGGGCATGTGCAGCGGATCGACGCCCAGGGGACGGGACGGATCGTCTATCAATTCCCCGATCGCCATCCCTTCAACGGCGGCGGAATGCGGCTCGGCTGGAGCGGCGGGACGATGGTGATCGACGACTATCTGATCGCCGACAACACTCCCGTCCGAGTGAATAGCTTTAATCTTCTCACAGGGAGCGGTTCCCGGATCGATGTGGCGTCGGGGAACCCGGTATCGACGATCGCGGCCGCCGACACCGAATACCATCCACTTTCTATCAACGTCTCACCCGCCGCCAACAATTGGCGGACTGCCGATCCATTACTACTGCCACGCCGAGGTGTGGACTACACGGCACCGGATCTCAATACGACGTTCCTCGCCTATCGGGGATATATTCCGCACCCCACGAATTCGGCCCTGTCGGTTCCCGTCGTGATTCCTTCGTATCACCGGCCCCAGTATATGCGTCGTCCCGGGACAAACGACCCGCTCTCGGCGACGGATCCCAACGGCACGCGCTGGTTCGACTACACGGGCTGGGGAGCCCGCGTCATGCGGCCCCATCCGGATCACAAGATCCAGGCGACGGGCTATCCCGCGGTCAGTCGCTTCCTGACGAACGCCGAGGCGACCAGCACATCGCTCAATCCACCGATGACGCAGGGTTTTCCCATGCAGCCGATGGACGAAACTTATACATCCTCGGTGCCGACCTTCAAGACCGGTAAGCAAGGGATCTGGGAACGCTTGACGACGGCGTCGGGAACATTCCTGGCCGATGCCGCGACCTACGAATACGACATGGACAACGATCTGGATGGCGTGCGCGACGGCAACTGGATCGACCTCGACTACCCGGTGCAGGAGGATGCGAACGGGATCCCGTTCGTGCCGCTGTTCTCGGTGACGATCTACGATCTCGATTCGCTGGTGAACGTGAACGCCCACGGCAACATGGCACTCAACCAGTCCTTGGGAATTCCGGCTCTGGGGCAGAATCTCAACGGCCCGGTGGGGACAGTGCTGGCTGGAACTTTTGGAACCTCCAACTCGCTAGAGTTCCTCTCACGTTCCAATCAGGGATTGGGGCCGGCGGAAGTGAATCCTTCGTGGGTGCTCAATTCACGGCCCGGTTCGGCGGATGTCGCTGCCGGTGTCGATTGGACACCCCACACCCAGATGTTCGGGGCGGCCCCCGGCACTTATGCCGGCCCCGGCACTTCGACGGTCAACAACTGGAAGGAAGCCGCCAACATGGAGACGGCGATGATCCTTCTCGGGCGGGCGAAGTTCAGCGCGCCTTCGGTGGTGGAGACCCTCTATCCCGGTCGCAATGGGGAATCGTCACTCCTCAACGCCTACGTCACCGGCAGTGGGACATTGCTCCCTCGTCCGGGCCTGACGAACAATGATGACAACCTTGACTCCGCAAATGGCGGACTAGGCTATCCCGCTACATGGCCCTATTCGGTGGCGGCCAATCCGGTGAATTCCACATTCGCGTGGCCGCTCGACTTCATGGGTGTCGGTTCCTATCTCTTGAACACCAACGTCAAGACGCTTGATTTCCATCAGAATCAGCTTCGGTTCAGCCGGATGGTGGGGCAGGATACGAATCCGTTCGTCAAATGGAGCGTGGCCAACGCGCCCCGGATGACGGGAGCCTATGTCCTTGGCGACGACCCGTATGAAACCAGCTATTACCGAGACATTCCCGACACCAACGACAGCCTGTTCGATGCGTTCGATAGTGCGATCCTGCAAATGCGGCAGGCTTCGGCGACGGATTACGCCCTTTCGAGCCGATTGACCGATCTGGCCCCCTTCAATCTGAACACGGGGAACAGCACCCGCGCGGATGATATCCGCACGAAGCTGACGACCGTGAGTTCGGATCGCAAGCAGTTTTCCTGGCCCCGGAGCATCACGCGAGCTTGGGAGTATTCGCTGGAAAGCGGCAAGTACCAGTTTCCGCCGCGGTTCGGCGCGGTCGCACCTTACGCGCCGGCTGATCCACTGCGGGCACCGGTGCGGAAGTGGTTGGAGATCATTGAGAACGACAACACAGCGGGACGTCTGCAGCGGCGGATTCCATTGAACAATGTGCTGGATGGAACAGCGGCCAGCCCGGTCGCAAGGCCGCTGGTGCAGCATGTGGTGGACGCCGGGCCGAATTTGACGAGCAACACCCAAGAACTCCAGGCCCGGTTGGATCGCCAGCGATTAGCGCGGGATATTTATGTGTTGCTCTATCTGTTCGGTGGCGGCACCGACAGTCTCAGCACGGTGGGGAACCCTGCGACTGCGGTCTATTCTCCCGACCAGCTGCGTGAAATGGCGCAGTTCGCTGTGAATTACGTCGACGCGATGGATCGGGACGAGATCATCACCCGATTTGTTTATGACACCGATCTGTCGGACGGCTGGGGTATCAACGACTTAAGCCTGCCGACATCCTCGGCGGTCTCCGTAAGTGCGACGGCGGCGGAAGTTTACGGCATCGAACGTCAGCGGTTGGCCATCAATGAAGTGCTGGCATTCAAGGCCAAGATGGTCGAATCGGCCCCGATGGTGGGAGTGGACCATCAGGCCACCCAGTGGGACGACATGACCGATCAGTACTTCATGTATATCGAGCTGGCCAACACCGGGCCGGATGCGACCGACTTTACCAACGGGGATTGGCAAGTCGTGGTACAGCCAAGACAAGCCATGACAATTCCAGATCTTTCGAAGGCAAGAGCATTGACCATTCAGTCTGGAATGGCTGCTGCTAACGGACGTTATACGATTGGCGGCACAAGCTTTGATGTGGGTGTCGCCGCCCTGCCTGCCAACATGCAGAGTGTGATGAAGGTCGATTTTGATTGGACGAGCGGCACACCTGATTTTACACAAGACCGTACATGGATCGCACCACGAAATGGAGTTCTGGAGCTTGATGTTGTGCGATCGGCAAATGGCTCGAATCATCGCTTGTTGGCAGGGGATGCCAATGAGTACGGCGCAGTGACCGCAGGTATCAGGCTGCTTGAAGATAATATGATCGCCAACGCCACGGATCCCGTAGATGTGATCCTCTATCGCCGTCAATACTTGGGGCGCTCACGCCCGACGGACGCCACAGCGGCCACCGAGAACGAGTGGGTGGAAGTCGATCGCTTCCGACTTCCCGAACTCAAAGAGCTGACGCTGCAGCCTTCGACCCGCTATCCGGATATCGACACCGAGCTCAACAAGATGCGTTCCTACGAGCGGCCCCAACCGCTCGATGCGACACCCGCCAACACCATTCAGCATGCTGACGGAACCGCGCCACTTGATTTGGGCGGCACGGATACCGATGTCAAGGATCCGTATGTCAATTCGATCGGCGCGCCCAACCCCGGCGCCATGGTAATGTGGACCGCCTTTCAACGACATCCCGACCGGGATCTAGCTTCGCTGGGCGAATTGTTCTTCGTGCCTCTCTTCGGGCCGCGGCATTTGACGTTGAGGTTGCTTGAAACGCGGCAGGCTTATCTGCCGGGCGGTCAGAATCTCGAAGTAGGCTACGACACCAACTACGACGGTGCGGTCGACTTCTTCGAGTACTCACGGACTGCCGGGGCCAAGTTCCTGATGCCGCTGTATCAATCGGCGGTGAGTGTTGTTCCGCCTTCCATGAACAACAACAATCGCTGGCATCGAGTGCTCGAACTGTTGGAGGTGCCGTCGCGGATCAACAAGAACCTGTCTCACGAGACGAGCCTCGCGGCGGTCAACCGGGTAACGGGCAAGCTCAATCCGAACACGATTCGGCATCCGGAAGTGCTGGCCGCCTGGCTGGACGACGAACGGGTGGTGAACGTGGAACTCGGGACGAACACGACTTCGCCCCCGTTGCGGACGCTGGACAGCCTCGATTGGTGGGACGAGTTCCTGTTCAACAGGGACTACTCGGAACTCGACCCGTGGTACGGAGATGGAGGCCAACAACTGGGATTGCCGGGGCTGCCGGGAAGCCGTCCGTTCCGCAGCTTCAGTGCGACGACCACAGACGCGTCCGGGAACATCGCCCTTCCGTCACTCATGAGATCGGCCAATCCCACCAACCCGAATACACGATTGCTCTTTGAAATCGGTAATGATGCCGAACACGGCGCGGGCGGATTGGATCCGATGATCCGCGATCGCCTGATCGCCAAGATGTCGCAGAACGGGACGACGCGGAGCAATACGTTTGTGGTGTTCCTCACCTGCAAGTTCTTCCGGGCGACTTATGACACGGCGAACGGGAATGCTGTCCGGATCGGGGGGCCGCTGAATGATGTCTACGAGCCGGAGTATCGGGGCGTCTATGTGATCGACCGGACCAAGCTGGAGGCGGGTTATGACGCCAACCAGGGGACGTTCGACTTCCGGAAGTTCATCGAAGCGGGTCAGGTGCTCGAGAAGTAGGGCCCGGGGGCGGGAATGTTGGCCGGGACGCTCCAGATCGTGCGCATGGCAGCCGTTCCGGCATGAGAGATGCATTAATTGGGAAGTGCGGTGGATTCGGCAGGTTGTTGAAGCGATGTTGATCACGAGTCGTGCTGTTCCGAGACATGTTGCCGCAAGTTGCTGCGGCGGGTTGGGATTGGTTGACCGGGAAAGTTCGACCGGGCCGGTGATTTCGGCGTAAAATGTTCTCAGGCAAGCCTTTTCAGATCGACAGTCCCTTTGAAAACCGCATAATGAGATTTCGATTTTCGTCAATGCGGTCGAGCTTCGGATTCGTTTCTGCTGGATTTATTTCTGGTTGAAGTCGAATCACCTTGCTTGCGAGGCGAGTGCCGCAAAGTCGAAAGTTTTGAAGTTTGAAATCCGTGGAAAGATCGAATCGGGATCCGAGCTTGGTTCGCTTCTTTCCGCTGTCAAAAACCTGTCATTTCCCAGCCCGTCAACCAGACCATCACCCCGTCCACGCTGTCTGAAATTGGAGACCTGTCGATGAAATCCCTTCGCCCCACCTGTTTCCGTGCCGGTGGCTCTGCCCGCCCCGGATTCACACTGATCGAGCTGCTGGTGGTGATCGCGATCATCACGACGCTGATCTCGCTGATCGCTCCCGCCGTGCAAGGCGCCCGCCGGGCGGCCCGCAAGCTGGAGTGCCTCAACAACATGAAGAACCTCGGCATCGCGATGCACAACTTCGCATCGGGCCGTGGAAGCAAGCTGCCACGTCTGACGGAAGATCAGACGGTGACCACCACGTTCACGACGGCGGACCAATCAACGTTCACATCGGTAGCCGCTTCATCGCAAAGCCTTCGAGTGGGCTGGACAATCCAGTTGCTGCCAGTTTTGGACAACGCAGCCCTCTATCGCTCGATCCAGTCGCGTTCGGCGGTCTTTACCGGCACGGGTGGGCCTTACGCCGTCCTTAGCGGCAACGAACGAGTCTGGCTGCCATTTTTCACTTGTCCAGATGATCTCTCAAATCACCGCAAGGCCCTTGGACTCTCCTATGTGGTCAATGGTGGCATCGCGGCTGATGCCAATTGGGGTATTGCAGGTGATAACAGCAGCGGCCCCGGAGCTGCACATAGCACAGAGTCCATCAGCTGGTCGGATGCGACACTCACCGCCGCGAGCGCTGGTGACAAGAACATGGCGAAGTCGACCGGCGTAATCTGGCGCGATACCGATATGACTCTCGATTACATCGGAACCGGAGACGGTACAGAAAATACGCTGATGATCGCCGAGAATCTGAATGCCGATAATTGGGCGTCGGGCAATACTTGGGATCTCGCGTTCGCTGCGAAGGTGGGTAGTGCAGGTTGGGCGTCTGTTGCATCGCCAGCTAACACACAGGGGGCTTACCCAGCAACAGGTTTTGCGGGACTCGGTTCGCTCGCTGCAACGGGGACATCGCCTGTGGGGGATTCGCGTCCTGCAGCTCCCATCAATGGAACCGCCAAGGCTCCCCGACCCAGTTCTAACCATGGTGGTGCGGTGAATGTGGTCATGGTCAGCGGTGCCGGTCGTGGTATCAACGATACGATCGACCAGCGGGTGTACCTCAAGCTGATCACCTCGAATGGTCAGCAGTATGGTGAAACGACCCTCAATAGCAACGACTTCTAGTCGTAGCAGTCGAGAAGATCCTGATTGTCAGGTGGCTATAGAATGAAACCGGGCGGTAATGGTGAGCCATTACCGCCCGGTTTGTTTTTTAGTGCCTTGATGAGCCTGCTCGCTAGCTACTCGGAAACGACGAGGCCGTTGACTAACCCCTCCCGATAGCTGGCAAACCTGTAATCCCGGTGCTCCGGGTGGGTGGATCGGCAGCGTTTATTCAGGCCGCCAGTGCCTCGTTTTGGCGTGACGGACTCATCGAATGTTGGAGGGGGAGCGGCGATCAAGCGGGCGAGTTCCGAGTAGTAATCGGTTCGCCGCACCGGCTCATGATCGACACCCAGGACGACCTCCGGGCCTCCTTCGAGCAGTAGTCGAGTTGCCAGCTGGGCGGCGTCGGTCTGGTGGATCAGGTTCAGCCAGGCGTCGCCCGAACCGGCCAGCGGCTCTCCCTGCTGGAGTGCTTCGGCTTTCGCTAGCAGGCGGCCGGGGCCGTAGATCCCCGCGAGTCGCAGGATGGTGCGGTTTTCCAGCGGGATGTGTTGCTGGAGCATTTCCTCGGCAGCGGCACAGATCCGGCCCCCCTCGTTGGTGGGATCGATGGGTGTGGTTTCATCGACCCAGCGGCCGTCGTCGAAGCCCCAGACGCTCGTACTTGAGATGTAGACGACCCGGGGAGAGTGTGGTTTGACGGCTGCGAGGGCGTGACCCAGTCCCGTGACATAGACCGCCTCCTTGCTGTGGGGGGAGGCGCGGTCGTAGCCCACCGCCCAGAGAACGCGTTTCGCCGCGGGAAGCGAGGCCAACGAGGCGGGATCGCACACATCGGCGATCAAGGGAGTGATCCCTTCCGCCGCCAACTGTGTCCCCCGTTCGCGGCTGCGTGTGACAGCGGCGCAGGAATGCCCGCGGGAAATCAATTCTCGGGCGACGGGAAGGCCGATGTAGCCGCAGCCGAAAATGAGTGTGTCGACGGTGGAGGGCATGGTGAAGCTGGTAATCCGTGGGTTAGTGGAGTCTTGGGGATGAGGTGAACGCCGTGCTGGGATGATGTCAAAATCTTACTGGAATGCCGATCGGAGGAGCACTGCTGGGCAAGCCAGCAGTGGCACCCGTTTTCCGATAGTGGAAGTGAATTGGCACCCCGCGCATCGAGTCGTGATAGGGTAGAGAGACTTCGTTTGGGCGCGCCTTGCGGGTGGGGGTTCAATCCTGCCCGTGAATCCGGACAGAGGTCTCATGCGACGCGGCTCGGTCTGGGCCGCCGGTCCGCCACGCGGCGTTTTTGCGCCGC
>PNLE01000083.1 GCA_013822855.1 Planctomyces sp. | reverse complement strand
TCTTCCGCCCTCAAGGCTGTCATGACGGGTTCGGCCCTCTTCGCCGCCGCCCTGACGCTCCCCGGTTGCCCGAGCGCGCCAACGCCGACCCCACCCGCCGCACCGGTCGAAGCCCAGTCGCCGCCCGATGATCCCAAGCTCATCGAAGAACTCCGCGCGAAGAGCGGTCTTTTGACCGTTGATGCCAACGGCCATGTCATCAAGGCCGACTTCACTGTCAAGGGAACAAAGGTCGCGGGCGAGGGCGAAGTGAGTGCCGAGACCTCCATCGGCGACGACGATCTGGCTCTTGTCGCGAAGCTGACACACCTCACTGAGCTTCGCCTCGAAGGCCCCAAGATCACCGATAAGGGAGTCCTCCTCCTCAAGCCGCTGACGGGGCTGGTGGTGCTGGGTCTCGAAAACACCCAGCTCACCGATGTCGGGGCCGAGACGCTGGCCAGCTTCCCGAATCTGGAAGTCCTCTACCTCCGCCGGACGAACATCCTCGACCCGGCTCTGGCACACCTGGTGAAGCTCGGCAAGCTCCGCGCCCTCGACCTGCGGTTCACCAACGTTACCGACGAAGGGATGAAGTCGTTGGCAGGCCTCTCTCAACTTCGCGACCTGCGATTGCAGGCCACTCGTGTGACCGATGCCTCGCTGCCCCTCATCGCCAAGCTGCCGAACCTGATGAAGCTCAACGTCTGGGGCGAGAACTTCACCGATGCGGGCCTGAGCCAACTCGCCGACACCAAGACGCTCCGCATCCTCGAACTCGACGACACCCGCCTCACCAGCGAAGGCCTCATCAAGCTGGGAGCGCTGACCGGCCTGGAAGAACTGCATGTCCGCCGGACCCGCATCAAGAACGACGGCCTGGCGGTCGTCAAGAACATGCCCAACATGCGGCGGCTCCTCCTCCGCGATACCCTCTGCACCGATCCCGGCCTGGAAGCTGTCAGCGGGTTGAACAAACTCGTGGAACTCGACCTCACGGAAGGGATCTTCGGCGACGATGGCGTCAAGTTCCTGGGTGGCCTGGCTTCGCTGGAAGACCTGAGCCTCTGGGCAACGACTACCTCCGACGCGGGGATCGAATCGATCAAGGATCTGAAGAAGCTCAAGGCGCTGAACCTCGAACAGACCCGCATCACCGACGCCGCCGCCAAGACGATCGCCGGCTTCGCGGAACTGACGGAGCTCAACCTCTCGCAAACCGAAGTCACCGACGCGACACTCAAGGAACTTGTCGCCCTCAAGAAGCTCAAGAAACTCTCGGTCAACAACTGCATCATGCTCAGCGGCGGCGCGCTGGAGGAACTCAAGACGGCCCTCCCCGGCCTCCAAATCGTCGGCCCGTAACCTCCCGTAGGGTCCGCTGTGCGGACCATGTTCCGTCCCCAATGAAATCTGCAACTCTCTCGTGCCAGCACGCCGCCAGCATTAGTGAGTCAAGATTTTGGACCTCTTCCAATCAACTTGGCCCACTTCCAATTCCACGTCCTACATGGTCCGCACAGCGGACCCTACGGACTTCCAAAGGACGCCGCATGATCTCGCTCAAGTCCATCACCTCATCACTCGCCGCCCTGCTACTCGCTTGCTTCGTCGCAACACCCAGCCAGTCCCAAGCCCAGGACTGGGCCCTCAAGCGTCTCGAAAGCTCGCCACGGCATCTGGAATTCGTCGAGATCGAGGCGGGGAAGCGGAAGGTGAACTCGTTCATCGCCTTCCCGGAAGTCAAGGAGAAGGCCCCGGTCGTCATCGTCATCCACGAGATCTTCGGCCTGTCCGACTGGGTGCGCGGCGTCACCGATCAGTTGGCTGAGCGGGGTGTGATCGCCATCGCTCCGGACTTGCTCTCCGGCACCGCCCCCAATGGCGGGGGGACCTCGGCCCTCGGCGGCGGCGATGGTGTCCGCAAGGCGATCTCGTCCCTCCCGCCCGATCAGATCACAGCCGACCTGAAAGCCGTCGTGGAATACGCGAAGAAGCTTCCGGCCTCGAACGGCAAGGTCGTCGTCATCGGCTTCTGCTGGGGTGGTGGCCAGACCTTCCGCTTCGCCACGAACACCGCCGACATTGAAGCCTTCGGCGCGTTCTACGGCACCGGCCCGACGGAAGCCGCCGACCTGGCGAAGATCACCGCCCCCGTCCACGGCTTCTACGGCGAGAACGACGCCCGCGTGAACGCCACCATCGCCGGCTCGACAGCCGCCATGAAGGCCGCCGGCAAGACCTATGAACCCGTGATCTACAAAGGGGCCGGCCACGGCTTCATGCGCGCCGGCGAAGCCCCCGACGCCAACGAAGCCAACAAACAAGCCCGAGCCGACGCCTGGAAACGCCTCGAAGCGATCCTCGCACCGCTCAAGTAAGCCACAGGGTCGAGCCAACCTCCCAATTCCCGGCGTTCGCCTTGAACGCCGGGAATCTGCATTGAAGCCGAGCAGCCTTCCCCAAGTTGAACGGCCCCACCAAGGCTAAAGCCAGACTTTCCCCATTTAGGAAAATGTCGAACGTCTTGATGGCATGGCGCTCGTCACGGCTTGGATTCTTGCAACCTCTTCGCCAGTTCACTTCTCGGCACCGGCTGCATGAACCGCGCTTGCGGCAATGAGCCGTCTTGTTGGCGGGGGGTGAGGAGTTCATCGACGTCCAGGCTTTCGAAGTCCTGATCAGTGAATGGCAGCCCCAGATTGAACGAGTTGCCCGAGAGTTGGCATTCCGCGAGGTCGATGTTCACCAGATCCCGCTTCGTGCCATGACCCAGGTTGCCCGCCAGCTTGTGGCCGAAGCCGTCGATATCGGTGCGGTTGTCGGCCAGGCGGCAGAGCATGTTGAAGTTTGTGCCGTTGCGGTAGGCGCGGTTGTCCAACCAATCGTGGCCGCCGGGATGGTGGTTGGCGTAGAAGCCGCTGGCTTTGTTGCGGGAGGCGATGCAGCCCCTCACGACATGCCGGGGCATGGGATCGGGCAGCCTCGACGCATCGAGCGAACCGAAGCCGCCGATCTTGAAACCGTTCCCGTCGGCGAGGTTCTTCCCCTCCTTCGACAATCCACTATAGGTGGCCCAGCAGTTCTCGAAAGTCACCGATTCGTGGGCGTTGATGCAGTCGTAGCCGTCGTCGCTGTTGAACCAGGCGCGGCAGCCGCGAAAGACGTTCCCCGTGCTCCCTTTCGTGGGATGGCAGCCGAAGCCGTCGACGCTCCCTCCGCGTCCCCCTTCCGAGGTGTGGTCCCAGTTGTTCCAGGCATCGCAGTCGAGGAAGAGATTGTCTTTGCCTCGGACATGGTAGACGCCGATCGCCTGTCCGTCGTGGAGCGAGAGCCGCTCGAAACGATTGTGGCTCCCTTGGCTTTCGACGCAGATCGACTGGGTGTGCCCGGTCATGGTGACCTGCACGCCGGTGATTTCGATCCCCGCGATCTCCAGCCAGGAACCGCTGACATACAGAGCCGAAACCCTTTGGCCGGCGGGCTTCACCTCTGAACAATCGAGGATCGGGATTTCCCCCGGCATCGCCCGGTAGCGGATGGGTCGTCCTTCGGTGCCGCTTTTGTCGAGGACGATGATCCGCGCGAAGATCCCTTGGCTCGAGGCGATGTCCGACTCCCGCAGCCGATATGTCCCGCCGCGCAGCAAGACGATCCCTCCCGGCTTGACCGCTTGCTGGGCCCGCGCGAGCGATTGGAAAGGGCGATCGATCGTCCCTGCGGAAAGGTCATTCCCGTCCGGCGCGACATACCACGCGGCCCCGCCCGCGGCAGCTTCCTTCTCCGGGGCGACCTCTTGTGCCAGTGCGAGCTGCAGTACCACTGCGGGGATCATCAAGAGGGCGATCCCTGCCAGGAGGCGACGAAAGCATGAGCACCTCCTTAACAACACCGCACCCTTCCCACGGACGACGCACAACGGACAACTGACTGACTTCCCTTAACTCCCCGCCTTCTTCAGCGTTTGGAGGTAGTCGACCAGATCGACCAGTTCCTGGGCCGTGATCAGTTTCTGCAGGTCGGCGGGCATGAGGGAGATCTTCTGTTTGGTCAGCTCCTCGATGTCGCTCCGCTTGACGGTCTTCACCAGGCCGTCGGCGGCTTTGAGCGAGACTTCCCCGTCGGTCTGGTTGACCAAGAGGCCGATCACCGAGGTGCCGTCGGAGAGTTCCGCGACAAAGCTTTCATAGTTGTGGCTGATCCCCGCACTCGGATAGAGAATCGATTCGAACATCGCCTCGCGGCTCAGCTTCGAGCCGATCTCCGTGAGTGCCGGGCCCACATCCTTCCCTTCGGAACCGACCTGATGGCACTTCGCGCAGGTTCCCACGCCGAAGTAGACCTCGCGCCCCTTGGCCGCATTGCCGCTACTTTTGATGAGCTGGGCCAGTGGTGGCAACGGGCTGTCGTTGCGGGAAGGGGGTGGCGGGAAGACCGCTTCCATCTGGGACTTCAGCTTGGGATGGTTGGCCGCTTGGACGGCGAAGCCCGCCACGGCGAAGGTGTCGCCGGTGAGCTTCTGCTCCTTGGCGAGATTGATGAGTTGCTCGGCCCCTTGTTGCGACTTGGCCAGCCCGCGGATGGCCTCCATACGAACCTCGTTGGGCTGCTTGTCATCGAGGGCCAGCTTGCGGAGGAGCTTGATCGCTTCGCCACCACCGGTGTTGCCGATCGCCCGCAGAATCGCGGCGCCACTGAAATCGCCCGGAGCTTGTGAAACGAGAGCCGCTTCGATGAGTGAACCCTGATTCTTCGCCACGAGGACGCGGGCCGCATCGACACCCAACTGGCTGTCGGCCTGAGCCTTCGCCAAGGCCAGCAGTCCGGGGTATTCGGCCTGCATGTTGAAGCGATCGACCAGCGTCACATAAGCCGGTGTTCCCCGAGTTGATTCGAGCACTTTGGCGAGGGCCACCTTGCGGGCCGGGTTGCTCTCCGGATCGAACGTCTTGAGACGACCCAAGGCCTCGGCCAGGATCAGCTTGTCGCGACCATCAGGCATGGGCTGTGTGGCGAAGGCGAGCTGGGCGATGGCCTCGTCCTTCGTCGGGGCCGTCAAGAAGTCGAAGGCCCGGAAGTAACGCGGCAATTCCTCGGCGGGCGTCTTCGGGTTGGAAATGATCTTCGCCAGCAGTTCCGGCGTCTGGGTGGAACGGGATCGCCAGATGATATCCCGACCAGCGAGCGTTTCCGCCGCGTTGGGGTGAGCTTTGAGGTAGCTCGCCAGACAGGCATCCCAATCCCCTTCGGCACCGACCCCGAGGGCTTCGAGATACCAGCGGTCGTTGCCCCGATACTGGTTCGCCAGCTGGGTCCACAGTTCGGCCTTCTGGGGAATGACATGCACGCCCTTCCCGTGAATGTCATCGGGAGAGATGTAGGCCGTCGCCAGTGCAACTAGGCATTCACGACGAACCGCTGCGTTGGGATCGCTGGCCAGTTGGCTGATCGCTTGCGTGAGTACCCACGTGTTCTTGGAACCCGTGACCGGGGTATAGACCTGACGAATGAGCCGGAGTGCCGCGATGCGGATGTCGGCGTCGTTGTCCCTGAGCGCCTTCTGCAAGACGGCGGGATTCTTCTTCAAGAGACCCAAAGCACGGGCCCGCAGGCGGGGTTCCTTGGAAGTTTCCAACAATGCCAGGAGCGCGGGTTCGGCCTGGGCGCCCATCTTTTGCAGCACGAGATAGGCCTGCGACCGTGCCGAGAGGTTGGGGCTGGCCAGTTGCGCCATCGCTCCTTGAACCGTGCTGAAATCGGCCTTGGGGAACTTGTAGGGGCTATTCGGCGGGGCCACGCGGAAGAGGCGGCCCTTCTCAACATCGCCCGCGCGATGGCCGCCCACGCCGGGGTCGTACCAGTCGGCGATGATCAGTGAGCCATCCGGTGCGACGCAGACATCGCTGGGGCGGAACCACTGGTCGCGTTTGCCTTCGAGAACGTTGACCATCTCGGCCGAGTAGCCCGCGCCATCCGGCTTAGTCACATAGGCCCGCACGATGTTGGGGCCGGCGTCGCAATGGATGATCTGGTTGCGGAAGATCTCGGGCAGCAGCTTCCCTTCGTAGAAGAGAATCCCCGTTGGTGAACCGGCCCCGGTTTGGAGCAGGTTCGGCATCACGCCGGGATCGTTCAGATGCCAGTGCCGCAGCGGAATCTCGGCTTCGATGTTCGTCCGCGGCTGCTGCCAGCCGGCACCGGTGAATTCGTCCTTGTAGCCGTAGTTGCCGAACTCCATGACGTAGTTAATGCGGACACCGCGATTGCCGTCGTCGTCGTTGTCGGATTGCCACATCGAACCAAAGGAATCGACGCAGACTTCCCAATTGTTGCGGAAGTTCCAGCCGAGTGTCTCGAGGTTCGAGCCATCGAGATCGCAGCGGAAGACCATCCCTTCCTGATAGGGCTTGCGATGGTCGTGGACTTCCCGTCCGCTCTGGTCGACAACGATCTTGCCGTTCTTGTCTTTGAGGCGCCGGCCCGAGTTGCCGAAGTTGAAGTAAAGCTTGCCGTCGGGACCCAAGACGAAGGCGTGGATGCCATGGTCGTGCTGCGTCCCTTCGATGCCGGTGAACATGACTTCCTTGGAGCCGGGATCGGCCTTGAGGTCGCCGTCGCGGTCGTAGAGCGAGAAGACGCTGTCCCCTGCCGAGATGATGACCCGGTCGCCGATGACACAGATGCCATGGGCCGAATCGACATCCTTCCCCTGATAGAAGACGGTCGTCTTGTCGGCGGCACCGTCGCCGTTGGTGTCTTCGAGGATGAGGATGCGGTCGCCTTCGGGACGCTCGCCGTTGTGGTGGCGGTAGTTGACGACTTCGCAGACCCAGACGCGGCCCTGAGGATCGATGTCAATGTTCGTCGGGTTGAGCATCATCGGCTCACCCGCGAAGAGCGTTACTTCCAGGCCGTCACCCGGATCGAGCTGGCTGGCGGCGTTGGCCAGTTCCCGGCTCCCCACACCGGCCCCGGTCGGTGCGATCGCCTTCTTGGGAGGGGCCTGAGTGTAGACGGCGAACTTCACCGTGCTTCCACACCCTTGATTGGCACCGCCATCATCGATGGCCCCCTTGGCTTGGAAGCGGGTGGCACCGGCGGGGAGCTTGTAGGAGATGACGGAGTTGGCGTGCGTCCCGATGCCGAAGGCGACCGGCTGACCGGCGATCGAGATCGCATCCCCGCCGCTGTTCTGGTTGACGCGGACTTGGCCATGCCCCGCCTCGGCGGCCTGCCACTTGAGATCGGTCAGTTTGACGGAACCCTGGGGCGTGGTGATCGTCGGTTCGACCCAGTCGGCCCAGTCGCAACCGAAGCCGTCCCCGGCGTCGGTCACCACCAGAAACAGCTCTTTCGCCCCATTGAGCGGGACATCGATCGAGACGGCACGGCCTGAGGTGGCCACCGAAACGACCGGGCTTTCATAAAGCGGTTTGGTATCGGCGGCGAACAGACTGCCAGCCATGAAGAGGGCTGGCATCGCCGCCAAACCCGCGACAAGTGGGGCGAAAGAAACAGACCGCGCGCGGAGCGAGGAACGGAACATCGGTGAGCCTCGTGCAGAACTCGGAAAAACGAACCCGGATGGTGAACAGGAAGTTTACCGGAGAACGAATCAAAAGGCACGAGTCTTTTGATGGGAGGGGTGGGGGAGGCTATTCGTCAGTTGTCCGAAGTATTCATCAACGGACAACTGACAAAACCCCACGGACATTCCCTCACAATCCCTTCGTCGTCTTCTTGTAGTCGAATTCCGCCAAAGGGAGCGGCTTGGCTCCTGCCGCCAAACGGTCTTTAAGCCGGGTGGTGACGACCTTCATCTCCGCTTCGGCAAGGCGGAAACGGTGGAGCTTGTCGGTGGTGATCTCACCCCCCGCATAGCTCGAAACGGAGCGAATGCCGCCGGGCGACTGTCGACCGCTGTTCTCGATGCGGTGGCAGAGGGTGCACTGGGCGGCGAAGGTTGTCTGCTTGGCCGTCCCATATTCGGGGAACAGGGATTCCTCGAGACCCGGGACGAATCGATAGGCCGGTTGCCCCTGGTTTTGGGTCTCGGCCCGCGAGAGGTAGTACAGCCAGATCGACGAACCATCGCGGGAGGTGGTTTCCTCCGGTGGAATTCCATCGTGCGGGGCGTGCACCACGCGGAAGCGGATCTCGTCCACCACCGGCGTCGCCACGGCTTCCAGTTCCGGAGTGACGCCGATCAGCGACAGCACCATCGCCGTCTGCACTTGACGATCCGGTTGCCAATCGCGGTTCAAGCCCGATGTGGCCCAGGATTTGAGGAACGCTTCAGTGTCGGCTTGGGTCTCGACGGGTTCCAACGCCTTCATGTAAACCCGTGAGGCCCGCATGGAGTGGGGTGCCACGAAGAGTTTGCTGGACCGCCGGGCGAGCTGCTTCCACCCGGCCTGCTCGCCAACGACATCATCCGGGCTGAACCAGGGAGATTTATACGTTCCCATGGGACTCCCGGCGAACTGTGCCTGGGCCAGGTCGTAGCCGGAGGGCAAAGAATTCAGGACTTCGGCCGGTTGGGCGAGATCCACGACGAGTTTCGCCAGTTCCTCAAGCACCTCGGGCGGTGTCCCCTCCGTCTGCTCCAACCGCCACCAGACACTCAGGACATCCCACTGCATCGACAGCCGCATCAGCGGCGTGGGCCGCCGCTGGGGATCCGCGAGAGCGGCGCGAACCTCGTTGGCAACGTTGTGCAACGCCTCGGTCCGATCTTCCCGCCACTTGAGCAAAGGCGACACGCGGACATCCCCGGCGAACAACCGCTCGTCGGCAGATGTTCCTTCCCGCTTGCCGAAGTACCAGGGCCGCTGAGGATCCACGGCGACCTCGACCCCCGCCGGCACGGGAACCACGGTTCCGATCTCGGTGGGGATGAGGATGTCGGTGAAGAGCAGGGCAAACAGCGGATCCCCCATCGTGCGGGAATCGGTTTTCACATCATCTGCCAAGGCTTCGAATGGAACTGTTTGGAACGCGAAAGAGCAGCTCAGCAGCGACCACCATGTGAGCCTAAGTGTGAAAGTACTTTTCAAACACATTCGCATTGCCGACAACCTTGACAGCATTGTTGCAGGGATGGCCCATGCTGATAAAACATGAACGTTGAATCAGGTTCTTTAAAAGAATATCAAAATGCAGCAATTCCGAGAGAGAATGGATCAGAATTCTCCCACGGTCTCCGCGCCGTCAATGGTGATCAAGGCCGCGATGATGTCATTGCTGGTGTTCTCGCTGAGGGATCTCACAGAACCGTCGATCATCAAAATGTGAGCCATGCCCTCGTGCATGCTGTAGATCGAATAGTTGTTGGAGCAGTTCACCAGGCACTGCCCCGGGTTGGCCAATCCGTCCGGTGTGTAGCCTCTCAGTTGACCGAAATTGATATCGGCCCAACCGGACTGCCCAACGCAATTGGCGTTGCCAATCGCGGAAGTTGCGGTCGCCATACTCTCGTCACACGTCCCCACCTGCTGCCCCAATCGGAAGATATGGGATCGACCAGCCGATTCGACAAGCATGATCGTGTTGGAACTTCCGTCCACTACATCCTTGATATTCCGACCATAGCCTGTTGAGTTGCTGACACCACTTTGGAAAAAACCATCCGCATTGATTGGCTTGGGAGTGGAGATAATCGGAGCGGTTCCCGTCCAAAGATTGTTGGCAAGGCTGGAAGGCCCGAGGTAGTCGCTGGATGCCGCTGGCCAACGTGCCGTTCCTGCGGTGATGAACCTATGGTTGAACCGTGGCCCCCCAGGCACACTCGGACAGATATGAAAAGGGAGCGGGGTTTTCACGGCAGGCTCATTGAGTGGATCTTGATTGCGGACTTTATAATTGTACACGCCTGCAAGTGGCGATTGTTCCATAAAGGGAAGCAATTGGGCACCCCATGAATGATAGATGGAAACGCCGTTGACTGTGCCGCTGGCGATATAGGGAAAACCGCCCATCGACGAATGATGGTTATGCATCCCCAAACCCAGGTTGTGCAGGTTGTTCTTGCACTGGGTTCTGCGGGCGGCTTCGCGGGCCTGCTGGACGGCGGGGAGGAGAAGGGCGATCAAAATTGCGATGATGGTGATCACCACGAGGAGTTCGATCAGCGTGAAGCCTCGGCGACGGTCAGAGAGTAGGTAGGGGCGGGATCGATCGGACATGACGGGAATCCTGAGAATGAAGGGTCGGAAAAACAGCGAAACTTGATGAGCCGCGTGGTGTTGAGTTGGGGGCGAACGCGTGTCGGCAACTCTCCGAAAGTCTTTAGGAAATGTGCGTTGCTACTGCGTGGTGCGACACCATTGATATAACAGGTCGCTAGATATCGGAGTGAGTAGTCGCTTTGACCGAAGAGGTTTGGAATTCAAACGGTTTAGTCTCACAGGGAGGAGATCGTTTTAGCTCCCTTCGCGAACGGCCTTCTTCTGAACCGTGAGGCTGTTCTCCGGCTCCGACGGTGGCAGGTCGGGCGGACGGATCCTCAGTCGAGGCTCGGCCAGCGACTCCAGAAAAGCCGCCAGATCGTCCAAGTCCTCGCTATTGAGGCCCAGCGGTTTGAGCAGCGGGCTTTTCATAGGAAGCGGCTTGCCGGGAGTGGCTGCCTCGGGATTGTCGCGCGACTGGGCCGAGTCCGTGTTGCTGGCTGTGGGGGGGCTGTTGGCCGTCGGAGTGCTGTTTCGGGTCGGAGTTCGGGGCATGCCGGCGTTGTAGAGGACAAGCAGCTCGTTGAGTTCAAACAGTCCGGAATGCATATAGGGGGCGGTGCCGGTCACGTTTCTCAATGAGGGTGTGCGGAAGAGGCCCGAATCGGCGGCGTTGCCTGTCACGTTGTAGCGTCCCAGATCCTCCCGTTTGTTGCCGTGATGGCTGATGTTGAGGCCGTGCAATCGGCCGTCGGAGAAGGTCGGCCCGTGGTGGCAATTGATGCAGCGGGCCTCGCGGCGAAAGAGATCCAGGCCGATGAGCGCGGAGTCGGAGAGGGCTTGGCTCTGCCCGTTGACGAAGCGGTCGAACAGGCTGCGTCCACCCAGGATGGTCGCCTCAAAAGCGGCGATCGCGTTCGACACCCGCTTCAACGAGATCGATTCGTCGCCGAATGCCTCCTTGAACGCGGTTCGATAGCCGGGAATTCCGCCCAGCGTGCTTTCCAAATCGGTTTCGGTGGCTCCCATTTCCTTGGGGTTGAGCAGCACCTGCCGGGCCTGATCCTCCAGGTTCTTCGCCCGGCTATCCCAGAAAAGGGCCGGTTGCAGCGAGGCGTTCAGGATGCTGGGGGTGTTGCGGGCCAGGACGGTGCGTCCCAGGCCGAAGGCCGACATCCGACCATCCGCCCAGCCAAGATCGGGATCGTGGCAGGAAGCGCAGGCCATCTCCTTGGTTCGCGAGAGCCGGGGATCGAAGAAGAGCATTTTCCCAAGCCGGATCTTTTCGGCGGAGGTGGGTTCGAGAGCCGAGACCGGCGGGGCGACGATCGTCCCCAATTCGCGCCAGGCGACTTCCGCATCGACATGGGGTGCGGGCCAGCTCGCAGCCGGTGCGTTGTACAGACGCCGAAGTTCCGCGGCGAAGGCAAGTCGCTCGGCGGGAGAGCGAGTTGGCCGGGCTTTCGGCTTGAGTGAAGTGGCTGGCGTTCGTGTGGAGGCGGGAAGATCTTCCGCAACAGCACTTCCCGCGAGCATCCAGCAAACAGCCAAAACGGGGAGCACGAATCCCGCTCGTCGCCATGTCTGATGGGGACGCTCTTCTATAGATGAGAACAGCTCTCCAACTTTACGTATGGAGAATGCCATATCCACGCGTAGGGTCTGGCGGGCGGGAGTAGCTATTGCGAAAAAAGAAGCCGCTGACATCGACCAACCTCAGCCGTTCCGGAAGCCCTGGCAGGTGAAATACCTGCGGGTTTCTGTAGGTGAATGAGAGACATCGAGGTCGAGCGCGTTGTTTCCGAATCATTCATTTTCGTGATGTGTCGTCAATCACGAGGGGCGAGGGATCAAGGATTTTCGTCAAATCGAGATACCGTCTCAGCAGAGCTTGGTGCGGAGTGCAACCTGAGTCTCAACCTCAGTGAAAACTCCACGAAATGGAGTGCACAAGTTATCATTG
This sequence comes from Planctomyces sp., assembly GCA_013822855.1. Taxonomy (GTDB): domain Bacteria; phylum Planctomycetota; class Planctomycetia; order Planctomycetales; family Planctomycetaceae; genus Planctopirus. Next base: position 7,218 of record PNLE01000083.1, on the reverse strand, counting down.
AGCCGCCTCCGAATCGTGCACACGCGTGACAGTCTGTGCACCCGCGCAGGATGATTTCGTTCACATGGAATCCGCCGGGGAGGTGAACCCCCTGTGGGAATCGCCTAGACTCAGATGGAGATCCCTGCCCGCTGATTGTCCGGAATGCGGGTCCATGTTCTTCGTCGCCCGCGTCTTCATCGAGTGAACCGCCCATGAGTCATCCCGCACCGCAACGCGATCTGCCCGCACCCACCGCGATTCTCAAGGAGGGCTGGCACTGCCTGCACATCTACTACCAGGTCAACCAGGCGAACTACGCCCGGCTGACCGACAGCCAGCGGGCGACGGGACGCGAGGAACTGCTGGAACTCCTGCGGCCGGATGGCCCGGAAGCACCCGTGCGGCTGCAGACCTCCGTGGTCGCGGGGCACAGGGCCGATCTGTCGCTGATGCTGATGGACGCCGACCCCTTCAAGATCGAGCGGCTGCGGCAGAAGATCCGCGCCAGCACCTTGGGTGTGGCCCTCGAACCGACCTACTCGTTCGTTTCGATCACCGAAATTTCGGAGTATGTGCCGACGATCGAGCAGTTCTCCGAGCGGCTCATCCGGGAAGGGGCCAATCCCGAGGATCCCGCCTTCGCAGCGCGTGTGAACGGCTACCGCCAGCGGCTGCCGATGATGAACCAGCAGCGGCTCTGCCCCGATTTTCCCGCCTGGCCCGTCACCTGCTTCTACCCCATGAACAAGGCCCGCCACCCGTTGGCCAACTGGTACGAGGAGCCGTTCAGTGTGCGGAGCGCCCTGATGGCCGAACACGCGACGAGTGGCATCGCCTTCGCGGGGAAGGTGAGCCAGCTGATCACCGCCTCGACGGGATTGGACGATTGGGAATGGGGAGTGACCCTCTGGGGCCGGACGCCCGAGTACCTCAAGGAGATCGTCTACACAATGCGGTTCGACAAGGCCTCGGCCCATTACGCCGAGTTCGGGCCGTTCTACACGAGCTATCTGCTGGATCCGAAGGACGCCCTCGACCATCTGAGGATGTGACGCGTCGCCTCAGCCTCTGGAAGATGCCGCGAAGTGGGGTGATTCCGCTTGCGAAGCGTCCGGAACGTGGAAAGATGTGGGGGCGGGGCGGAGTTCGCCGTCCGCGTTCCGATTCATGAAATGCCTTCAACAACAGGTGATTCCGCGTGGCAGCAAAAGTGTTGGTGACCGGTGGTGCGGGATTCGTTGGCAGTCATCTCTGCGACCGGTTGCTCGAACGCGGCGACAAGGTGATCTGCCTCGACAACTTCTTCACGGGCCGGATGGCGAACATCGCCCACCTGAAGGAGCATCCCAACTTCCAGCTCGTCGAGCACGACATCGTCCATCCGATCACGCTCGAGGTCGACCGCATCTACAACATGGCCTGCCCGGCCTCTCCCGTCGCGTACCAGTACAACCCCATCAAGACGATCAAAACCTCGACGTTGGGGATGATCAACATGCTGGGGCTGGCCAAGCGCTGCAAGGCCCGCATTCTCCAGGCCAGCACGTCGGAGGTCTACGGTGACCCGAACGTCCATCCCCAGACGGAAGACTACTGGGGCCATGTCAACCCCCTCGGCCCCCGCAGCTGCTACGACGAAGGCAAACGCGTCGCCGAGTCGCTCTGCATGAACTACCACCTGGCCCATCAGCTGGAAATCCGGATCGTCCGCATCTTCAATACCTACGGCCCGCGGATGGATCCCAACGACGGCCGCGTGATCTCGAACTTCATCACGCAGGCCCTCAAGGGCGAACCGCTCACGGTCTACGGCGACGGGAGCCAGACCCGCTCGTTCTGCTATGTCGACGACCTCGTCCGCGGGATCATGGCGCTCATGGATCAGGGGATACATGTCGGGCCGGTGAACATCGGCAACCCCGGCGAATTCACCATGCTGGAACTGGCCGAGCAGGTGCTCAAGGCGACGGGATCCAAGAGCGAGATCGATCACCGCCCGTTGCCGCAGGACGACCCCAGGCAGCGCTGCCCCGACATCACCCGCGCGAAGGCGATGCTCCATTGGGAACCCGCCGTCAATTTGGCCGAAGGGCTGGAGAAGACGGTCCATTACTACAAACAGCAGTTGGGTCTCGCGTGAGTGACCTCGCTTCGCAAGGGCACTCCACGCGACAATCACCACGACATTCTCCGAGACGACATGACCACGCTTGTTTCGCCGCAAACGCTCGCCGAGCTGGCGCTGTTCGACACGCCGACGATCTGTAATGCCGTCGAATTGTGGGATCTTCGTCCCCGGAACGAAGGCTACATGAATTCGTCGATCATGGCCTGCTTTCCAGCGCTGCCGCCGATGGTGGGCTTCGCACTGACGAGCACGTTCCGCAGCCAGAAGCCGCCCAAATCGGGCGACGCCTATGGCAGCATGGGGGCCCAGGTCGACGCGATGGCCGAGATTCCCGGCCCGCCGGTAATCGTCTTCCAGGATCTCGACCAGCCAGTCGCCTCGGCCACGTTCGGCGAGGTGATGTGCACCACCTACCAGAGCTTCGGCGCGAAGGGGATTGTCACGTCTGGCGCGGGTCGCGATCTGGATCAGGTCGCTCCTTTGAACTTCCCGGCGTTCACTTCGGGAGCGATCGCCGCCCACGGCTATTGCCATATTCTGGCAATCAACGTCCCCGTGATGGTCGGCGGCATGACGATCTATCCCGGCGACCTGCTGCACGGCGACCGCAACGGCATCTCGACGATCCCCATTGAAATCGCCAGCGAAGTCCCCGAGGTCTGCCGGGAACTGGCCAAAGCGGAAGCCATCGTGCTGGGCTACCTCAAGGATCCCGCCCGCACGGTGCAAGGCTTCAACGAAGCGAGAAAGGCCTGCGCGGCCCACATCGCCCAGGTGAAAGCCAGGCTTTGCGTGTCGGCGTAATGCGTCATATTTGGCAACCGGGTGGCCGGGTTGAACTAGGCGCCAAGGATCATCTACGGCGCAAAGACTCGGGACGACAAGACGCCAATTGAACTTTTCATTGCGGGGGGGTGAATAAATGGGATCGTCAATTCTTGATTTTTTGGTCAATGACGTTGCTCCGCATAACGACAAATGGCTCCCTTGATATTTGCGACAGTGGGTTTGAACCTGAGTGATCGATATTCATATCGTTTAGCCGATAAAGTGTTACATTTCTCGCCAGCGACCCGGTACGAGCAATGGATCGCTCAGGGGCAGCATGGTCTCACATGCCACATTCGCCACCAAGCCGTTAGCATAATTCACAAACTTAGCTGCGAGTTCAGCGTCAGCCTGCTGTCCAAACCGACCGAGCAAGGCGAGCATTCTCAGCGTCTCGGATATCGTTGTCGCCACGTTGAGCCGTGACCGAAGTTGATTGGCAACTGCTGCGGTGGGGAAAGTTTGGAGAAGGAGAGCGGCACGTGCGACGTAAATATCGTCCCTGTCATCAGCACATTCATCGAGTGTGTAACTGATGGCCGATGTGTCGCCACGATTTCGAAGTTCCCAATAGCACATATCCGAAAGCCGCCGCTGGTCGCTTTCCCGCACAACCGCATCTTCAGGCGATCCACGGCGATTCCCCCACTTCTGTAGCAGTGTCCGAACTTCCGGGCTATCGATTTGACGAAAGGCATCCCCAATGTCCCAGTTCTTTTCAGGGGAGCCCAGTTTGCAGTGAGATTTCAGGTAGTCAACTAACTCAGCTGTGTAAATATGTGTGTAGTACTCGCCACATCGCCACCCACGCATCCAGGAAAGGCGGCCAAGTCGTTCACACAGCCACTCAGAGCCGTCCAGTCGTGAACTTGCATGCTTGATCACCTCTGCGACTGCCGTGGGAGATCCACAACAGAGGAGGGCTTCAAATATGTGGTCCTCAATGCCGTCCCCTTTTTGAAGTTGATGAAGACGGCCTAGGGCGGTCTCGGCTTCTGAGTTCCCAATCAGGCCGAGGCTCGCAATCGCTTGCAGCCCGACCCATTCGTCAGAGTGCTCAGTGGCAAGCTTCTCCAGAAGCGGCACTGCAGCCCCGTCCCTCAAATCACCTAACGCATGAGCGGCTGCCGACTTGGCCCATTGGTCATCGGTGGTGACCGCTTCGGAAAGAATCTCCCGTAGACGAGGTGCCGAGCGGATCGCCCCGTATTCTCCAAGCCGTGTCGCCGCTGATGCACACAGTTCAGGCAAGTCGAGGCAATCCACAAGAACCTTTTCGATTTCGGAATTCGGGTAGGGGGGGAGCAGCCTCAGCAATTTGCGGCGAATCGCTACATCGGTCGATTGCCGCCACCATCCCAGCCACACGTCGGCACTCACGCAACTTCGTTCTTCACCGCGATCCAACTCGATCTGGTCACTCCGCTTGGACGCGGCTACTGCGGCAGGGTACAGCAGCGATACGGCATGAGCACGTTTGCTTAAGTCAACGGCGATCCACGATATGTCTGGATTGGCGTCCTCAATGAGCCGTTGAACATGCGGCTCGAAAGCAGATGCTAGAAGGTAGCGAACGTCATAATTCAAGAAGTGGGCCTGCCGGATCAACTTGTTCCGGGCATCGTTATTGGCATGATCGTCTGGCAGCGGAGCGAGACGGTCCCCAATCGCTTTGACAGACTGGGCGAAGAGCCTTCCAGCTGCATCCGATCCGAGGGCAATCAGGGCGTGGTTCTCGTAGTGCTCGAGCAGCCCGTTCTGGGTGAGTCGGGAAGCCAAGTGATCCACAAGACGGCCATCGCCTCGATAGGCCAGCACTGTCACAGCTTTGACATGTTCCTTCGTGCCGGTGGCATTTGAGAGTTGTGAGACGGACTGATCCGCCAGGGCAAGCCGGAATTCAAATGTCGCATCACGAATGGATGCCAAGAGATCCTTAAAGTAGTATGAATCATTGCCTTGGCTTGTTCCAAACCACTGCCAGCGGTATACAAAAGCCGCGGCGGGAGCATAGCTAAGTTTTGTAAAAGCTGTCGCGCCGAGTGACTTCAGGTCGTTGTGAAGGTCAGCAGGAGGGAGGAGATGCTTCCCAAGTACGTCGATGGCTTCCTGACAGTTCAACTCTCCGAGCAGAGTTATCGCCATCGCTGCCCGAACACGATAACGATCTGTGATTTGGGTACCGAGTTCACCTGCGATTCTTGCCCTGGCTTCTGCCGTGTAGCAATCCGGATGTGCCCGCACAACAATGGCAGCTTTTATCGGAGACGCTTCCAGTAGCCGCTGGATGAACTCGTGACGAACATCTTCGCCGATGAGCCGGGCCCCTATTCGCACAAGTCTGGAGTACGCCGTCGTGAACGGAAGATGCAAGAAGGCTTCCGCCATATGCGCAGGGTTACTCTTGATGTCCTCGACATCCGCTTCAGCCCGGTAGAAATCTTGGACTGCTTCAACCGCAAATCTGATACGATCGGTTTGGTTTGGCAGGCTTTCCAAAATGCCCGCCTCGATCATCCGTTGAAGGACTGGACCCGGCGGATGTGAGGAGTCAAAACGAGGTACTTCCGTTAGTTCGTCCACGGATACGGAGCAATCACTGGTTTCAGCAATCCGGCTCGCCACCATTCGTAGTGATTGTTGAAAGTGGCTCCGGGTGATCCGCTCACTTGGAAGCGACTCTGCGTCGAGGCGGTGATTCAACCAACGCTCCAACAAGGCTGCCCTCGTTACTTTCTTCGGCGAATGACCTTCTCGCATCTGAAGGTCAAGAAACACTCGGAGCGTGAATGGATGACGTAATTCTTCTCTTGCATCGTCTGGCAAGATAGCCAACTCCGAGCGAGTCCGGCCAGCCCGCAGCCATGCCGCCTCAAGCTCTCCTTCGTTGAAGCGGTCAGGAAGCGGAAGGCCCGCAGCCGGCTCACACTTTTCGACTTGCGAGCGGTCAGCGACTTTCACCGGGGAGCGGTCGTCTGGGGTCGGGTTGGGTACCCATTTGACCCAAGACGAGTCCACGCACGTTTGCCAGAACTCCCGGCGTGAGGTCACGATCAAAATGCCGACCTGGCACAATTTCGAACTCAACCAGCAGGTGATTGCTTTGCGTACAGCCTCAGGATTGTGTGCCTCGTCCAACCCGTCCAGTACGACCGTTAGGGGCACTGACCCGGACAGCAGCTTGGACAAAGCCGCCTCTTCGATCACACGGGCAGACGGATCCAGGAACCCTTGGATTTTATGAATGACGGCAGCAACCAACCCGTCCTCCGTACCGAACATGAGATTTCGGGCTTGGATGAGCAGAACCGGAAGAACCGCCCCCAGTGTGCGGGTGAACTCGCAAACTAGACTGGTCTTCCCAACCCCAGAGTCGTTCACGAGTGCGATCAATCGGATAGGGGCAACACGCCGGTCGCTGCTGTCATTGTACCGGTACGCCGACTGCCACACCCGATATAGTTCTTTGTCGGCACTCCGGTGAGAATACCTTTCTGGGTCATACCGGCCGCTCCCTCTGATGGAATCGATTGTAGCCAGCGAGGCCATTCGACAGCTGGCAAGGATACTAGAGCCAGAGAGGCGGGAGTACGGGATGCCTAGATGGTTGTGTCTCAGGTCTTGGTGATCCGTATCGAGCAGTTGGCTAATTTCCCGGCCGTCAATCACCCGGAGGGTTGCTTTCCCAGCTGCAACACGTGCTTCTGAAAGCCAATCAATCGTCTTGTCCTTGGGGCCGTCCCGGTCGGCATTGTGCGGGATGACTACAACTACCTCAGTCGCCATTGGGGAAGCTGCAACTGCCTCCAGAACATCTTGAACTGCCTTGTTCCACCAACCGGATCGCTGCACTGTGTAGCAGACCGCCACGCTACACGTCGCAGCGGTCTCGCCAACATAGGAATCGGGCTGTCCTTTGATGCTCTCTCCACGGTCGTTCAACCCGTGGGTGCGAAGACGCCGGTATCGGGATTCGACCCTGCGTAACAGGTCATCACCAAGCCGATGAAACTGGCCATCATTTAGTCGCTGAATTTCGTCGAGAGTGCCCATGCCGATCAGTGTAAGCCACCTTCGGCATCTGTCTGTAGTCAGTTAGGAATGAAAGCAGAACCTTTGAACAAGGTACTGGGATGTCTCTCGCCCGGAAAAGCTCAAATCCCATCAACAATCGCTTTCGCAACCGCTGACGGGATTTGGAGTTATAGATTCAGTCGGGCGACAGGATTTGAGCCGGGCCGTGAAATGGATCGAGAGTTACTTGTAGCCGAGGTTGCGTT
>PNLE01000082.1 GCA_013822855.1 Planctomyces sp. | reverse complement strand
CCTCCGCCAAGTCGATCCCGCCGGCAACCAGCTCGTCGTTGAAGCCCTCGTCACCGACACCCAGCTCCCCGCCTCGATCAAACGTGTCACCGGCGACGTCACCGAGCAATACTCCTACACCTACACCTCCGGCGGCCCCGCCGGTTCGCTCCTCTCGGAAGTCGTCCTCCGCCGCAAGGTGGGCACCGGTGCCTGGGAAAACGTCGCCTCCGCGATTTACACCTACTACGCCAGCGGCGACCCCTTCGGCGATACCGACGACCTGCAAACCGTCACCACCCGTACCTGGCAGAACGGCGCCTGGCAGAACACCGGCACCACCCTCTATCGCTACTACTTGCCGCAAGCCGCTTCTTCCGGAAGTAGCGGAGCCGTCCCCGCCCAGCGCGGCCATCTCCTCCGCTACATCGTCAAACCCGCCTCGTTCGACCGCCTGGCCGCCGATCCCTCCGTCAGTGATCCCCTCACCGCCGCCAACAGCCTCGTCGCCCTCTACGCCGATTACTACTTCGAGTTCGACGAAGACCGCCGCGTCACCCGCGAGGTCCGCTCCGGCGGCTCGCAGATCTTCGACTACGACTACACCACCAGCTCCTTCACCGCCGCCCAAAACCACTGGCGCACCAAGACCGTCGAAACCCGTCCCGACGGCTCCCGCCAGATCGTCTTCACCAACGCCGATGGCCGAGTACTGCTGAAATCGCTCGAAACCGGCGTCAGTCCCTACCTCGAAGAGTGGATCGAATACCACCACTACAACGCCAGCGGCTACGTCGACCTCCACGCCCACCCCGAAGCCATTCTGGGCTACGACGAAGACCTCGCCGACCTCGTCGATTGGGACGGCACCACCACTCCGACCACAGCGACTTATTTGAAGGAGTCCACCGGCCTCATCGAACGCTACACCTACCACGCTCCCACCGCCTGGCTCACCAGCGAATCGGTGCAGGAAGGCCTCGCCGGCACACCGCACGTCGTTCGCGAAATGGAATACATCCCCTGCTGCCAAGGGGGCTCCGGCAGCAGTTCCTCGGGTTCCAGCAGCAGTGGTGGAAGTGGTGGCTCCAGCAGCGAACCCAGCCGCTATTTCCTCTCCCAAGAGACTATTTACCGCGACGAAGACGCCCTCACCGCCGCCGTCACCACCTACGACTACACGTTCTACGAGGGGACCTGCGCCATCCACGAACGCGTCACGACCCTCCCGCTCGTCTCCCTGCTGGAGCACGGCTCCGGCGTCAACCACACCCGCCGCGAGGTCTACGACCTCTACGGCCGCCTCACCTGGAGCCGCGACGAACGGGGCGTCATCACCCGTTTCGTCTACGATGAACTCACCGGTGCCCTCATCCAGCGGATCGACGACGCCGACACCGCGCTCCTCACCGGCGTCCCCACGGCCTTGTCGTCCCTCTGGGAAACCCTCCCCGAGTTCGGCCTCCACGCCGTCACCGACTTCACCGTCGATGCCCAGGGCCGCACTGTTCAGTCGCTCGGCCCGATTCACGAGATCGACCTCGCCGGAACCGCCACCAGCGTCCGCACCGCGAGTTGGATGGTCTACGACGATCTGAATCACACCACCTACAGTGCCCAGGGCTACGTGAAGGTCAGCGACTCCTCCGCCACGCTGGTCAACCCCATCTCCGTCACCATTGCCGATAGTGCCGGCAAGACCCTCGTCTCGGCCAGCGCCACCCTCTCCAGCACCACCGGCGATCTCGCCACCTGCCTGAGTACCCACGGCCCCGTCACCCAGGCCGATTACACCCGCCTGGCGACGTTCCAGTACACCGAGTGCTGCCTCGCCGCCTCCCAGCGGGCCTACCACACCATCCCCACCACCGGCGAAGGCAGCCCCGGCACAAACTACGACCAGACCTCCTTCGGCTACGACGCCCTCAAACGCCGCGTCCGCACCGTCTCACCCGGCGGCACCATCTCCTGGAACGTCCTCGATCCCCGCAGCCTCACCCTCGCCACCTACATCGGCACCAACGACACCGCCGCCACCGAAACCGATCCCACTGGCGGCAGCCATCCCTCCAACGACATGGTCCTCGTCTCCGAAGCCGAGTACGACATCGCGGGCCGCCCAATCCTCTCGACGCAGCATGTCGACGCCAGCACCACGCGGGAAACCTCGTTCGAGTACGACTACCGCGGCCGCCGCCTTGTCACCCAGGGCGAAGAAGACTTCTGCCAGAAGGAAACCCACGACTTCCGCGGCCAGGTCCTCCGCAGCGAACGCTACGACGGCTCCCCCTCCGGCACCCTCCTCACCCGCACCGAAACCGACTACGACGCCCTGGGCCGCCCCTACGCCTCCCGCCGCTACGCCGTCAACCCCTCGAACGGCACTGTGGGTGCGGCGATGGTCGATGAGGTCTGGTATGACGAAGCCGGAAACGTCCTTGAGCGGACACCGGCCAACCTCGCGCTGACGGAATCGATGACCTACGACGGCTTGGGCCGCGTCCTCACCATCACCGATGCGAGGAACGCCGTCACCTCGCTGGCCTACGACATCGCGGGGCATCAACTCTCGCTAACCGATGCGGAAGAGAACACGACCACTTGGCGCTACGACGGCGTGGGCCGGGTGGTGGAGGAGGAGAATCCGCTGGGGAAATCCCGGTTCTTCGCGTACAATGCGTCTGGCCACTTGGAGAGCCGCACCGACCGCAACGGCCGAGTGATCGAGCTTGTCCACGACGATCTGGGGCGGCCCGACACCGAACTCTGGAAGACCGGCGGCAGCACTGTGAATACCGTCAGCCGAACCTACGATGCCGAAGGGCGTCTGGAGTCGATCTCCGACGATATCTCAGCGTATGCCTATACTTACGACCTCTTCGGCCGCATGGCCACGGTGGACAACGATGGCACGGACGACGTTCCGCACGTGCTGCTGACCGCCGCTTGGAACCGCGCTGGCAACCGCCTGTCTCTGGCGGCACAAGTGGAGAGCAATGACGATTTCACGAACAGTTACCTCCACAACGCCCTGGGCCAACCCACGCGGATTACGCAGCAGGGGAGCCTGGGTGGCAATACCGTAGCGGAAAAACGTGTCGAACTCGGCTACGACGTGCTAAACCGCCCAGACGCCATCGGTCGGTTTGAGCAGGTCTCGGGCGGTACCTCGCTGGCCGACAGCACGATCACGTTCGACGATTACGGCCGGATCGTGCAGTTGAAGCATGCTCAATCGGCAATCGTCCTGGCCCAGCACGATTACACCTACGACACCGACCGCCGCCTCTCCAGCCACGAAACACTGGACGGCACATCGGCCTACGACTACGACGACATTGCCCAACTCACGGCAGCCGATCATCCCATGACACCGGACGAAGCCTACAGCTACGACCTCACCGGAAACCGCACCAACACCGGCTACATCACCGGCACCAACAACCAGCTGTTAGAAGACGGCACCAACGAGTATCTCTACGACGACGAAGGGAACCGGGTTCGCAAGACGGACGTCACTACCGGCGACTACACCGTGTACTCGTGGGATCATCGCAATCGGTTGATTCAAGTCGAACACCGCGACTCACTGGATGTTCCCCAGAAGCGAATCGCCTACACCTACGACATCCACAACCAACGCATCACCAGAAAACTGGACGCGACCGCCAACGGCTCCTGGGACGACATCCGCCACTACACGTTCGACCCCACGACCAAAGGCACCACCAGCGACTGCTTATTCATCCACGATGAAAACGGTGACCTGCTCACCCGATTCCTCCATGGCCCCGGCATCGACATGCCCTTGGCGGAAGAAAACGACACGGGCAACATCAAGTGGCTCCTAGTCGACCACCTCGGAACCATCCGCGACGTCGCCGAACACAACGCGGGCACCACCACCGTCACCAACCACCTCACCTACACCACCTTCGGCCGAATCACCACCAGCACCCCCGGCCAACCCCTCCCCCACCACACCTTCACCGCCCGAGAATACGACGAAGACACCAATCTCTATTGGTACCGCGCACGCTGGTACGACGCTGAAGTGGGAAGATTCATAAGCGAAGACCCGATCGGATTTATCGCAGGAGACGAGTTACTATACCGCTATGCGAACAATACATCAGTTTCACTGAAAGACCCATCCGGAACTACGGCTCTTGGATGGATAATCATCGGCTTGGCCGTAGTTACAGTTGGTTACATAATCTTTGCTTCGTGGAATGCTCGTCGTCGCCAGAACAACAAGCCGTCGATTTTCACAACAAATTGCAATTGTCCATGCAACGACGTTTGCACATTGGCAAACGGTTTCAACAAGACAATCAAAGTGCTCGACGCAGTCTACGCCAAGTGTCAAGCAGGCAATGCTCAATTCAATGATCTGAATTCCCTCCAAGCTCACTTGGAATCACAGGGTCTACAACAAATTGGACAGATGTTCGTTGGTGTTGTAGGTGCAGGCCAGAACATGTCAGCATGTCAACAACGGCTTGCGAACTACTTTGAAAGCGATGATTTTCGATATCATGAGGGCGAGGCCTTTGAGCATCCCACACAACCACACACTTTCACAGGTGAGGGGGTTTGCACATGGGTAGCCGCAGAGCTGAAAAGGACAAGCATCGTTCAAGGAATACTAAAAGATCATGCAATAGAGAGAGGATGCAAATGCTAATCCGGCAGTTGACACAACAGTTAAATACGGTATGCCTATCCGCTATACGATCTCGCCCTTTAACTGTACTTCTACTTGCATTGAGTGCTCTGGCATTTTCCACCTCTGTGTATCTTGTTGTCTCAGCGTACCGCCAAACCCAAAAGGACGAACAGCTCAAGCTCTCATGCTTTCGTCATGGGTTCCGGCTTAACGACTGCACAGACACGAATAGCCATTGGGGACTTCAACTCAGGGTGCTTCTCGGGACTAAGCCACTGTCGATTTCATTGCCGCAGACACGGGAAGCGATCAGCATGCCTGAAGACTTGCAAAGACACCTGTTAGAAGCAAATCCTATTGTCACGCAATTCAATTGTCCAACAGTCAGGGTAGATAACCAGTTCGCCTTCAATGCTTTGGCGACTGGAGCGATTCTTTCGCTTGAGATTGACGGGCATTTACTATGCGACGCCGCATTGGAGAAGCTATCCAACAATAGTGAGTTGGGAAACCTATCCATTTCCAATGCAGGTACTGGTCAAAAAAGCTTACTATGGATTGGCAAATTGGAGCGACTTGTTTGCCTCTCCCTTTCGGACGCTACTTTGGGGCATGACTTTTTTGAATCCATATCCAAGTGCAAAGATCTGAGGATAGTTAAGTTACACAGATGCCACATCCATGGTCAAAATGAGAAAAAGATCTCCATCCCTGCTCAGCTGGCGGTGCTCCACCTAACTGAGTGCAATATCTCCTGGCATACCATTCAAGAGTCGATTTTATGCCCTAAGCTTAAATCACTTCGGGTTTGCGGCTCAAATTATCCGAGAGAAGACGCTATCAGCCCTGCCTGGATCCTTCCAGCCCTAAGGAGTGCCACCTTTGACGACACCCCAATCAATTGGAGTTGCCTTTCCAGCATTGTTTTCAACTCGCCACAGCTTGCGTCTCTATCACTCAACAATTGCCATGGGATCGAGGTGATTCTCAAGCACAACTCATTCCCAGCATCATCAATAGAAGCACTTTCTGTTGTTGGATGTACGCTCGATGACACAACCCTGCTTCACATTTGCCGAAGCTGCTATGATCTCAAAGAGTTCTATTTCGATCGATCTCATGTTTCGCCAATTGTGACGCGGGAAGTCGATGATCTGTTAAAGCCTAAGAATGACCAGAACCTAGGCGAAGTACCTAGGTAGTCATGTGAATTCTCAGTGTGAATTATGATGTTTGCGAGAGGTAAAGTTTATATTGCAGGGCTACTGAGTGGCACAGGTTGCTCATCTTGGAGCGACCTGTGTGACAGCGGCACAAGAGGTTTTGCCTCTCTCGACCATCATCTCTCTGCTCTTTGATATTTCAGCAAAGTGTTTCTTACCACCCACTGCCGGGGATCGCTCTCCGGCAGTGGCTTTCGATGCCGTCGCACTGAGTAACGGCATCAAGCAGGTTCAGGTGGTGTATAATGATTCCGGCCAACTGACCACCGAGTATCAGTCCCACGACGGAGCGGTCAACGTGCTGACCACGCCGAAAGTCCAGTACGCCTACGCCGACGGCTCGAACAACTCGATCCGCCAGACAGCGCTGGTGTATCCCAACGGTCGAGAGCTGACCTACGACTGCGGCACCACGAACGGCTTGGACGACGCCCTCAGCCGCGTGGTCTCGATCATCGACGACGACTCCACCCATCTGGTCGATTACCAGTACCTGGGCCGGGGGACATTCGTCACCAGCACCTCCCCCGAACCCGGCATCCAATGGACGCTGGTGGGTTCCAGCGATGATCCCGACACGGGCGACATCTACACCGGCTTGGATCTCGTTGGCCGGGTGAAAGACAACCGCTGGCACAAAGCGGGCACCGACCTCGACCGCATCAAGTACGGCTACGACCGGGCCAGTAACCGCATCTGGCGGGAAAACCCCGTTGCCCAGTCCCACAGCGCCGAGTTCGACAAAATCTACACCTACGACGGCAGCCATCGGTTGAAAGACATGGCTCGCGGCACATTGAACGTGAGCCACACGGCCCTGACGAGCCAGACGTTCGGTGAGACCTGGAACCTCGACACCACCGGCAACTGGTCAGCCTACACCCGCGACGACGATGGCGACCTGACCAACGACCTTGTCCAGGCCAGAACCGCCAACGAAGTCAACGAAATCGGCACCATCACCAACAGCGTGGGTTCCGCGTGGGCGCAACCCGCCTACTCCCCCGCCGGTAACATGACCACCATCCCCCAACCCAAAGACCCCAGTAAGGAATACCTCGCCACCTACGACGCTTGGAACCGGCTGGTCAAGCTGGAGGAGAAAGTCAGCAGCGTGCTGGAAACCGTCAGCACCTACACCTACGACGGCAGAAAGTTCCAGATCGTCCATGAGGAGTACACCGACGGCATTCTGGAAATCACCAAACACCAATATTACACCGATGGATGGCAAAACATAGAACAACGCAACGACGCCAACACGACCCCTGCCCAACAATACGTTTGGGGTCAACGATACATCGACGACTGCCTCCTCAGAGACCGATCTACTGATTCAGCTCTCGACGAACGCCTTTACGCTCTCCAAGATGCCAACTGGAACGTGGACGCGATTACGAATCCAAACGGAACTGTTAACCACCGATTTATATACACACCTTACGGAGAGCACCAACTTCTCGATGCAAATTACAATATCACGGCAAACAACACAAAATGGACTACACTTTTCATGGGCCGCGAAATACACATGGAAAGTGATTTGTTTCATTTTAGAAACAGAACTGTAAGTACACTTATCGGCAACTTCATTAGTCGAGACAAGCCTGAATACTCTCTTGGCACGTCCGCGTACGCACTACTACACCCTTTGGTTTCTACCGATCCGCTGGGGGAAGTGCCGATCATTCCAATCGCACTTGCAGGTGGCTACTTGGCAACGCAATGCATTTGCGCTTATCATCGAAACAACGCCATTAGTGAGTACGGTGGAGAGTACCCCAACTCAGATCAACTAAAATGCTTGAACACAGCAACAGAGACTCTTCAGAAGATACTCGACGGAGGTTTTCCCAGATTCACTGAATATCCTCCACATATACGCACTAAAGGCGGTGGCTACTCACAAACTTATGTAACATATTGTGGGGCGTTGATTTTCATGACCCCCAGTGACATTGACTGCACAGAGTGTGATGGATTTATCAATACCATTGCAACCCTCTACCATGAGGATTATCACGGTTCTGGAAGTAAACATCCTGATACATATTGCGAGGAAGCCAGATTCCTGGAGAAGGAGGTGCTGCCACAATGCAAAACTGGAATTGGGCCCTGCAAGATTGCCGCTGATTGTGAAGCCGCCACACGTAAGCAGTTAAAGATAGCAAAAGACGCTTGTGATAGCGGATCTACAGATGATGTCTAAGAAACTGATTGTGCGCGAGGCAAGCCATGCAAAAGGAAGAAATACAGAAGAATACCTTACTTTTCTGGACGATCTCATGGATTGTCGGAAGATTTGTTTTATCCAGAATCAGTAATGAGACTGCCCTGCTCGTTGCTTTACTGTGCATATCGATCTCTCCCAGCTTGCTCGTGTTTATTTTTCTCAGAAAACGCACCCCCCTATTGATATGTTCAGCTGTTGTTTTGTATTACAGCTTTTTTGGAGGAGTGCCGCAATATGACATCACAAACTTTATATGCGCTTTCCTGCTATGGATGTCTATAGCTCACTGCGCATATTTCCTTTCGAATCATTACTGCTTTGCCGTGGCACCATTTGAACAGATGTCTATAGTATTTACATTTGGAAGCTTATGGGTATACAGTTGCCCGGCGAATCCGACGTCAATGGAAGAGTATGTGTATGTGGTATTTGGGGCTTCTGGTGTTATAGCCTCCGTGATCATATGTGGGGTGTTTTTTCTCCGTGAGTGTGTTTATAAATACTCGAAGATCAGGAGTAGATAATCATTTCGCAGGGTGGCACAGGTTGCTCATCGACCTGTGTGCCTGCGGCCCTAGAAGCTTTAGTCTGTCTGCGAGAGTCTCATTCACAAACTGCCGAACCCCATTTAATTTCACCTGAACTTAGTCCAAACCTCCAACCCCCTTCTGGCCTACTTCCATTCCCCGCCCCTCAACCCCGGCCGTCATCCCTGGCGGCCGGTTTCTTTTCCCCTACCCGCTCCCTTCCGCTCTTCACAACCCCCTCCCCCACCCACCTCCAACCAAACCCATCCCCAACCCCTTCTCTCCCATCCTCTCACTCACCCCACTCCCGAAAGCCCCTCCCATGTCCGAAGAACGCATCATCACGACCCCAAATCCCGCCACACCTTCCTCCAGCTTCCCCCTAACCCCATTCACCAAACCTGCCTCCGGCAACCTAACCCTCACCGCCACCATCACCCGCGACCCAGGCGACGACACGCCGACACTCGTCACGGTGAAAGATCAAACCGGCGCGACACTAGGATCAACGACCCTGACCACGCCCGCAGGCAGCCTGACAGCGAACATCTCGATCCCGGCAACTGCCTTGGCAACCTGCAAAGTCGAACCCACGATCGAGTGCACCGCGAATGTGCCAATCGCGACAGGGTGTTGTGATGCGTCAATCCCGTCAACACTTGTCGCTACGCTTGACTCGACAGCGAGTTGTCCGTGCATGCCGGCATCGATTACTCTTTCCTATGTTGGCTATTCAACACTTGGTTTCCATTCTTGGAAAGGACGAGGTGGCGATTGCCCATGCGGCGATCTCTACTTCGATTGCTTCGATAGCGGAGGGATGCGCGTCTATTTCGACATGTCGGCCAACACATACCCGGCTACCATTCAATGCGACCCTTTTGAGATCGTCTGCGACCCTTTCAGTCTTCCATACGAGGCATGCTGCGGATTGACGACATCCCCCGGTGGAAGCGTCACCATCACAATCATGTAAGGAAAACCGACGCAGATCGCACGTCTACAAGCTACCGGTACATCAGCGGCACAAGAGGTTTTGGCTTGCCAGCGATCGCATCGCTTGTGATCTGCTGAAACTAATTGACTCCATCTGAATCCAGCTCAAACTCCCTCCTGACTCATTTCCATTCCCCACCCCCTCAACCCCGGCCGTCATCCCTGGCGGCCGGGTTCTTTTTCCCTCTCCGTTCCGCGCTCCGATCCGGGCCAAGGAAATTTTCTCAACCAAGGCAGATGGTGTACGACGACTTCGGTCAACTGATCACCAAGTACCAATCCCGCGATGGAGCGATCAACGTCTTCTTGCTGAATAAGACGTTTGAGATGTCGATGACGATTTCATTGATAGCCTTCCCTGACAACAGCATCACACAGCCATTTGTCAAACCGGGAAATCGCTTTCCGGGCGGGGGCGGTTGGCCCAGTGGCCGGAAGCATCCTGGCCGCTGACGAGGACGCCTTTTTGGTTCCAGTCGAGGGCGGCGCGGACTTCGGCGGCGGCGTAGCGGAGGGTGAGGCCGCAGCGGCGGCGGGTCGAGGTGTTGGCTTCCGAGCCGTGGAGCAGCAGGTCCGAATGAATCGAGATCTGGCCGGCGGCGAGGGAGTCAATCACTTCATGCCCATACTGGAAGGGGTTGTCGATCGTCTGGTTGAGGACGTTGTGCTCGCCCGGGTCGCTCTCGCGGAAGGTCATGTGGCCGTGGTGGTGCGAGCCCGCGACGAAGCGCATGCAACCGTTGCCGACGTCGGCGTCGTCGATCGCCAGCCAGGCCGTCACATTCTTGGAGGGACTGAGGGGCCAGTAGCTGGCATCCTGATGCCAAGCCACGGCCTTGCCGTCGCCGGGCATTTTGCAGAAGAAGTGCGAGCCCCAGGCAACGACATCCTCGCCCAACAGATCCCGCACATAGGCGACGATGCGGGCGTTGGTGAGAAGATCCCAGCACTTGCCGAACTTGAGATGGGCCGAACTGATCGAGTAGCTATCGGCACCGCTGGCGAGCGTGCGGGAGAGGAGTTCATCGAAATAGGCCCGGACAGCGGTCACTTCCTCGGGCGAGAAGACCGTCAAATCCTTGAGATAGCCGTCGCGGTTGAACTGCTCAATCTGGGCGGCCGTCAGAACTTTCGGTTGCGGATTGACGGTGGGATGGAACCGCAGATCGCGCTCCAGACTTTTCAGGGCCTCGGCATCGGGAACGGCCTGAAACTGGCTTTTGAGTGTGGTCATGGAGTGTGGATCCTGAAATTGAGCGTCATGCAATCACATCGCCGAGTGTTGATGAGATTGAAGCCCATTCCCCGGAGAAAAACCAGTGGAATCCCTCGGCCAAACCGGCACGACTCAAGGTCAATTTCCTCTCTCCCGGATGATCCAGCGACCGGATGGTTGCCATCAGACCCACGATGCGGCCATGATGCCTTGCGGGCCAATCCCGCCCCGTGCCGTCTTTCACCCTTCTCCTCCTCCCCTCCTCTGGTGACGCATTTCTCAGGTGACGCTTTCCTCAGGGCCAGGCATTGATGTCCGAATCGTTGATCACTCAGCAGCATGAATTCGAAGCGTTCTGCCAATCCGTCCGCGATGTGGGGATTGTCGGCTTCGACACGGAGTTCATCTCCGAATTCACCTGGCGGCCCGAACTCTGCCTGCTGCAACTGGCCACGCCCGATCGCGCGGTGCTGGTCGACCCTTTTGAAATGCAGGATCTCTCCCCCTGGTGGGACATCATGCTCGATCCGGGTGTGGTCGTCGTGGCACACGGCGGTCGCGAAGAGGCCCGCTTTTGCGTGACCAACACCGGTCAAGGCCCGGTGAACTTCAAGGACATCCAGATCGCCGAAGGATTCCGCGGGCGAAGTTTTCCGCTGGGTTACGACGCCCTGGTGAAAAGGGTTCTCGGCCAGCGATCGCACGGCAAGGAGACCCGTTCCGACTGGCGCAGGCGACCACTCACGAAACCGCAGCTCATGTATGCTGTCGAGGATGTGCGGCACATCCTCCCGATCTGGTCGAAACAGTCGGCCGATCTAAAGAAGAAGGAGCGTCTGGCGTGGGTCGAGGACGAGTTCTCGCGCCTTGTCCGCGATGTGATGCTGGAGCGCGAGGATGAGGCTTGGCTCAAATTGCCGGGACTGCACAAGCTCAATGCGCGGGAGTTGGCCGTCGCCAAGAATGTCTTCTGGTGGCGGGAGAACGAGGCCGAGGCTCGCGACAAACCGGCCCGCCGCATCCTGCGGGACGACCTCATCATCGAATTGGCCAGACGCCAGCCGACCAATGCCGACGACTTGGTCGCCACTCGCGATATGAACCGTTCGGAGTATCGCAAGGCAGCACCGGAGATGCTGGCAGCCATCGGCGAGGCGTTGGAACTTCCCGATGATCAACTTCCTTGCCGCCCTCCCGAGCCGGAGGACGACCAGTCGCATGACGAGCAACTGCTGGGTCAACTGCTGGGGATCGCTTTGGCGAACCGTTGTGCCGAGATGAATGTGGCGATGTCGATCGTGGGGAAGACGGCCGACCTGCGGCATCTTGTCCGCTGGCATGTCTTCGGCGACCAGCGGCATGGCACGCCGCGGCTGATGGAAGGTTGGCGGGCGGAGGTCTGCGGCGACCTGCTCAGCAATGTGCTGGATGGCAAGATCGCGTTGCGCGTCGCCGATCCGCAATCGGATCATCCGCTGGTCTTCGAGCATCGTGACGACGAGGGGATCGTGCAGAAGACCTCGCGTTTGGGGCCGGCGAAACGTCCCCGGCGGCCTTCGCGCCGCAAGCCGAAGCCTTCGCCTTGATGCGGGTGGTCTGAGGCTGTCTCCGAAGGGTGAGAAGGCCCTGATCTAGGCAGAAATCGGCGGATGTGCTAGCAAGAGCGGTCTCTGCACTGACCTCCCGCCATTTCCCTTCCTGTTCAATCCTCTCCCTCCCCCAGTTCCGGAGTCCGTCCAATGTTCGATATGAACAGACGTCGATGGTGTCGTTTTTCGTTCATTCGTTCCCACGAAGTCGCTGCGGTTGCCGGTTGCGCCCTGTTTCTAGGTGCTGGCATTGTGATCGGGGGTGACAAGTCGACAGTAGCGACAACTCCCGCGAACTCCCCGCAAGTCAGCGCCTTCGCTGTGGAGAACGCAGTTTTTGTTCAGCCGGACGCCACGTTGACCGTCGAGCAGCAACTCGCCCGTTGGGCCAAGGCTTCAAGTGGACTTCCGGCTTGGACGGACGCGGATCGTGAACGAGCCCGGTGGGCCTTCGACGAGCCGCTTTCGGGGCATGTGGTGGAACTGCTGGCCAAACTCTCCACGGAAATAAGGGTGAAGGATCTTTCGCAGGTGTGCGAATGGGCCGGGACACCGAACGGTTCCCTGCGTGGTGTGCCTCGCGATGAGGAGGCCCGGCTGTTTGTCCGAAGCGTGATGATCGAACAGGCCGACGGGGCCGATGGCGAGACGAGGATCATTGTGGAAGCCCGTGGCAAATCGGGGCTGATGACCATCGCGCTGGTGCCGCGACGATTCTCGAATCAGGCGACCGGCGACGAAGTGGGTGTCGCAGGCCGTGCGAGAACTGTTTCGGGGAGGAAGGAATCCTCGGTCATACAGGTTCACTACGTGATCGAGAAGGATTCCCGTGCGGTGCCTTCCGCTCCAGCACGCATTCAATGGGCCAGCCAGGGAGCCACCGCTGTCCAGAGATGAGGCTTGAAAGTGCCGACCCTCCCCTTGGATCCAAGGCAGAGGGGGATTGGAGGGCCGCTGCATTTGTGCGAACATGGCGAGAGTTTTGACGACTCCCGCATGATGTTCCACCTATGGAAAGTTGAGCCTCTCGATGAATTCACTCTGGTGCAGGCCGTGGTCTCGAACAGCGGCGATTTCCACCGGCCTCGTCTTGGCCTTCACCCCACTTTCAGGGTGTGGTTCCCAGAAAGCAGCACCGACTCCCGCAGCCAGTTCCGACGCGGAGAACGGAAGTCGCGTTCCAGCGAGCACCACACCGACAGTGATCGCCGCCCCCGCCATTCCCGATTTGGTCGCCGACGAGCGCCGGCTCGCTCTCGCTGATTTCAGCCCCTTTCCCGAGGGAAGCCACGAGTGGAGCGAGGAGGGGGCCATCCTGCGAACCACGGGCAAGCCGAAGGGTTACCTTTACACAAAGGAAAGCTTCGGCGACTTCCTGCTGAAGTATGATGTGCGCTATCCCTCCGCCAGCGGGGCCGACATCGAGACACTCAAGGAGAACTCTGGAGTGCTGGTCTATATCACCGGCGAGCACAAGGTCTGGCCCCTGTCGATGGAGATCCAGGGGAAGTACATCGACTTGGGTTCCGTCAAGGAAAACGGTGGAGCGGCCCCGGCCACGCAAACTTTCAACCGTGATCTTCAGAGGAAGATGATCAAGCCGCCGCACGAATGGAACTCGGTGGAAGTCCTCTCCGAAGGGGGTGCGCTGACGGTGAAGCTCAACGGAGAAGAAGTAACCAAGGCCGAACCGAACTTTTTGAGCAGCGGGCCGATCGGGCTTCAAGCGGAGGGATTCCCCGTCGAGATCGCGAATCTTCGCGTGCTACCAAAACCCGAGGCTGGTGGGGCTGTGCAACCGTGATTGTCGCCGGCCGTTACGGATCGCAATTGGAAATGGCCCCGTTGAAAGCTGCGAAGACATGCTTGTCCAAAGCCACAAGCATGGCACGCAGAACGGTATTCCAAGTTGGAACGTGCCGAAAAAAGTCTGGGCCGGCATTTCGGGGAAATGCCGGCCCAGACGAAGTGATGGCAGGGTTGGCTTAGCGCTGGGTGGTCGATGCGGCCAAGCTCATCTGAGGGGCGAGATTTCGCTCCCATTCGTTCTGCGGACGAACCACAGTGCGGACGAGGGCGGGGAGCGTGCGGGTCACGTTCACCGACTTGCGTTCGCGGGTCAGGATACTGGCGGTCACAAACTTCTGGTCGAGGTTCAGCGGCCGGGCGGAGGGATTATCCGCCGGGCTGACCGGGGTGAAATCCGTGGGAGCGGGGATCTTCATCGAGCTGTCACCGGCACCGGGTTTGTCCGCAGCAGGCTTTTCGGCATCGGCAGGCTGGGCTGGTTTGTCAGTTTTGACTTCCGAGTTCTTGCCAGCTTCCGTAGCACCCGCCTCGTAATTGGGACGGAACGAACCACCGAACTCGGTGGAAGAGCCGGCAGGTTCAGATGTTGGTGCGGGTCTCCGAATCGGAGGCATCGGTGTTGATGCACCGCCAGCGGGTGCTTCCGTGCCCGAACCTGCTCCCCCACGAGTTCCCGAAGGTGTGAAGGGTTCTCGGCTCATGGGATCGATCATCAGATCGCGTCCCATGGGGACGGTCGAGCGATTGGGTGACATGGGAGCCGAACCGTCCGCAGGATCGAACATGGGGGCTTCGCTGCCATTGTTGCGAGGTGTGAAACCATCGCGTTCCGGCGCGGGACGAGTTGGAGGAAGCTCGTTGCTGCGGGGTGGCATGGGAGTTCGGCTAGGGTCTTCAAACGTGTTGCGAGCGGGAGGTGTGTAGGGTGGGCGCGAAGGGATTGGCTCATAGGTGCTGGGGGGATCGTTGCGCGGAGCCGTAGGATTGGGCCGAGGTGGGTTAGGATCGGCGATGGGTGTCGGCGTTCCCGAGGGAGCGAGATTGGTCGTGCAATTGCCGTTCGCACAATTGCCGTTGGGACAATTGTTGCCGCAGCTGCCATCGGAACATCCCCCCGAGCAGGCATTGCCGCAGGGACTGCAACCATCGCAGGAGGAGACGGCATAGCTGGCGGTCTGGCAGCTGTTGCACGAGTTTCCCGTCCAGCCGTAGCCGCTGTTCATCGCGTAGTTTTGAGAGCCTGAGTACTGGGGACCACCGAAGTAATAGGTGGCCCAGCCCCCCTCGGAGGGAGTCGAGTAATAGCTGGGGGCATAACTCGTGCGGTAATTGCCGTAGAACTGGCCTGCCATTGCGGGGGAAGCGGTTCCCGCCACAGCAGAAAGCAGGGCCGTCAACATCGCCACAGGGTGCCGAACAATTTTCATAACGCGATCCCGGTTGTTGAAATCGCGAACGGCAAGGGTGCGTCCTCCCAATTCCATGACGCAAGCCGCGTGTCCGTAACTCCCACAGACGCCCCAAGCTCCGCCGAGGCCGCGATTTCAATATCCGTTCTAGCGTGGTCCTGACGGCTCTGTCAACGAGGGGGATTCGGCGAGGATTGTGGAAGCTGACAATTGTTGGGGATTCGAATGAATCTCCTGCTCCGCTTCCTCGGATTCCTCCAGGGGAACTAAAGTTTCGAGCTCATGGCGGGCGGCGAAGTAATAGACTAGGCCCACGGCCGCGATCGCCACCTGGATGACGCGGCTGGTGATCGCCATCAACAGGCCATTCCCCGCGGCCCGCGCGACGGCGGCGGCATCGCGAGGATCGACGGTGAGGGAGTAGAACGCCTTGATCGCCCCCTCCAGCGCGCCCATGCCGCCGGGTGTGGGAATCAAAACGCCGAAGACTTCGGCGGCGGGGATGAATCTCAGGTGGGCGACGAGATCGGGGATGGGGTCGTTGCCACGGATCGTTTCCGCGCAGAGGTAGAACGAGAGAAGCATTGCCAGGTGGCCGAAGATGCTGATGGCCACGCAGGCGACAATCGTGGGAGTGCTGTGCTTGTAGAGTGTGGCGGCCTGGAAGAGCTGGTGGGCCAGATTGCCCCCCACGGGGAACTTGCTGAAGAAAAGATCCCATTTCCAGCGATGGAGATAGGGCAACTGGATGATCACGAGGCCGAGGATGCCGGCGACGGCTGCGACCCAGGTGAGTGTCATGATCAATTGGAGCTGGGGATTGAAGGGGACATCCGTCGGGAGAAAGGCCGCCGTGGCTCCCACGATGACCAGGGCGACGAGGCCGAGGATTCGGTCGTAGATGACGGAAGCCGCCGCCGCCGCCCGCCGCTCCGGATGATCCTTGGCGAGGATCATCCCCTTGATGAGATCACCACCGACGGCACCCGGGCCGACGTAATTGCACATCAACCCCAGGGAACCGAGGCGGAAGGCCTCTTTGAGAGTCATGGGAAGATCGACGGCCCGCACCAGCAGGAACCAGCGAAAGAAGGTAAGCACCACGCCGATGGCGCAGGTGATGAAGGCCAACGCGAAAAAATCCCAACGGATTTTGCGCTCGCTGAGGTTGGCGAGGTTATCCCAGTTTGATCTCACCAGCCATGTCATGAGCGCGGCGGCGAGCAGCCACTTGAGCCAGTACCAATTGGTCTTGCACCAGCGGATCGGCAGCCACTTCACGGGCGAACCCCCGCCAATTTGTGAACCGCGAGCCATTCTTCACGAGTGACCGGCTGGATGGAGAGCCGCATACCACGCTTCATGACCATCATCGCGGCACAGGTGGCATCGGCCCCCAATTGCTCACGGGAAACGACGGCCGGAAACTTCTGGATCAACCGGACATCGACACCGGTCCAGCGGGGTGCATCGGCTGGGCTTTTCGCATCGAAGTATTTGCTGGAGGGATCAAACTGTTTGGGGTCGGGATAGCCGGCCTTGGCGATCTTCATCGTGCCGGCGACACCCAACGGTTCCTCGCGGCTGTTGTAGAAGAGGACAAGATCGCCGAGGGCGACATCATCGCGCAGGAAGTTTCGTGCCTGATAGTTGCGGACGCCATCCCAGAGGGCCGTCTGTTCGGGAGAGGCGGCGAGATCATCGATGGAGAAGGCACTGGGTTCCGATTTGAAGAGCCAGTAGCGAAGTTTGGATGCCATGAACCGGCTGAATCCTGCAAGCGGGAAACGGCCTGGTCGCGGCCGCGATTCACTCCAACAAAGTGTCTCGGGGAAGGTTAACTTCTCACGAAAGGCGTGAAAAGGCGACTCGTTCGGAGGAGGCCCGAATGGGGGTGATCGAGGGAAACAGATTGGCTGGAGCAGGGAGTCGCTGCTTCACAAAAAAGAGGCTCCCCGCACTGGGCCGGGAGCCTCTTCTCGATTTGAAATTATTCATTCACCCGCGTGATCACGACTAGGCGGGGTTCTTGCCCGGCAGTTCACCGGCCTTGATGAGATCGCCGAAGGTCTTGCCTTCGGTGGAGCTCTTTTCGGTTTCGATCTTCTTGAGCGAAGCCTTGATCGCTTCGGCTTCCTTGACGTTCTTGGCGCCGAGGGCGGTCTTCATCGCGGTGCCATAATCATTGTTGTTCTTCTTGCTTTCGCCGAAGTGGCAAATGGTGCACTTCGCTTCGCCAGCCTTGTCCGCGAGGTTCGAATAGGATTCTTTGAAAGCGGCGAGGTACGGCGGGCGAGCTTCTGCCGAGTTGCCACCAAGAACGGCGGCAGCCACGGCGGCACAGCAGGCTAGCGAGATCCAGGTCGAACGCATTGATGCTTTCCTCTCGTACGAAATAGGCTGGTCGGTCACGGGCAGGAACCGGAAACAGCATGAGCAGCTCCGGCCGAACGCGGATTTGACGTGAGCCGCAATATGCGGCCTCGGCATTAGACGACTTGATCCCTGCCGTGTCAATTCCCTGTTCGAGCCATTGCAGCAGAAGTCATACCATCAGCCAAAATCCAATCACACTCGGCAGAAGTCTTCTCATCACCCCGCAAAATGGCCCGCAAACCCACGAATCGATCGCAATCTGCGATCAATCTGACACCACCAACCCGCCCACATCACCACCGCCAACCTCACCCCCCCGCCCCGCCTCCATGCCATCATCCGCACTTGTAACTCCTGCAACATTTCCCACCCAACACCCAATACTCAACCCCGCCCCACCAACCGCTCCCGCGCTCCTCGCACAATCCCCTCCGCCTCCTCCGCCGTCGCCCCCAGCGCCGTCAAATGCCCCATCTTCCGACCCAACCGCGCTTCCTGCTTCCCATACAAATGCAGCTTCACGCCCGGAAGCTCCAGCGCCTGCTCCCATCGTGGCTCGCCCCCCAGCCCCTCGGCGAACCACACATCCCCCAGCAGATTCGCCATCGCGCACGGCCCATGCGACCGGTTCGAGCCCAACGGCAACCCGCACACCGCCCGCACCTGCTGCTCGAACTGACACGTCACATGTCCGTCGATCGTCAAATGCCCCGAATTATGCGGCCTCGGCGCGACCTCATTGATCATCACCTCGCCACCGCGCGTCACGAAAAACTCGATGCACAGAATCCCCACCACATCCAGTGCCAGCGTCGCCTCCCGCGCCACCTCCAAAGCCGCCTGCTCCACCGGCGTGGGCAACCCCGCCGGGAACGTCGTCACATCGAGAATGTGGTTCGAATGTTGGTTGCGGAACGGCCCATAAGTGGCCGTCTCGCCGGATGGCCCCCGCGCCACAATCACCGAGACCTCACACTCGTAATCGATGAACGCCTCGAGGATCGCCTCCTCGGTCTTCAGCTCTGCCCACGCCCGGGCCGCATCCGCCGAAGACTTGATGATCGTCTGCCCTTTCCCGTCATAGCCCCACGCCGCCGTCTTCAGCACGGCCGGAATCCCCAGATCCGCCACCGCCTCTTCCAACTCCGGCAGGCTCGTCACCCGCCGGAAAGGCGTCACCGGCAACCCGTGCGAAGCAAAGAAACTCTTCTCCCGGAACCGATGCTGCGTCGTATGCAGCACATTCCCCCCCGGCCTCACCGGGCAATATCGATCGATCACACCCGTCGTCGCCGATGGCACATTCTCGAACTCGAACGTCACCACCGAGACCCCCCGCGCGAACTTCGCGACG
>PNLE01000081.1 GCA_013822855.1 Planctomyces sp. | reverse complement strand
GAGCCGGAGCCACTCCCGGTCCCGCTTTCACCGCCGGAGCCGCTGCCCTCACCACCACTGCCGCTCTCACTTCCCGAACCGCTCGAACTCCCCGATCCGGAGCCGCTTTCCTCCGGTGAGCCGGAACCGCTGCCGGAACCACTCGACCCGCCCGAGCCGCTTTCGGATGTCGACCCGGAACCACTTCCCGAGCCTGAGCCACTCCCGGAGCCCGATCCGCTCAGCGGCAGCACGTACCACTCGCTCATCTCCCCACCCACCTCCACCGCGCGGACGGCCAATTCCGGCGTGGAACTTCTGATCAGAATGGCCAGGCTCATCTCGAACGACGCGCCGCTCCCTGGGAACGATTCCCAGGTGTCGGCGATGCGATCGCCGGTCCAGTCGATCTCATAGTTGTAGTAGGAGCCGGGCGTCGAATCGGTGACGTAAGCGGTCAGCAGACCTTCGGTCGTGGAGCCCGAACTGAAGGTGACGGCGAAACTGGCATCCTGGATTTCGAGGGTCGATCCACTCCCCGAGGAGGATCCGGGGCCACTCCCGCTCCCGGTCGAACTCCCAGAGCCACTTCCCGAGCCGGAGCCTTCCGGTTCCTCGGGTTCAGGTTCTTCGGGCTGGGGCTCCTCGGGAGTAGGCTCTTCCCCCGAACCACTTTCACTGCTGGATCCCGAGCCGCTCCCGCTCCCTGTGCCACTGCCGGATCCCGAACCACTCCCGGAGCCTTCGCCCCCCAGCAGGTACCAGTCCGAAGTGTCGCCGCTGAACTCCACGACGCGGACGGCGATGCCCGAAGCCGAACTCGGGACCGACACGGCCAAACCGAAGTTGAAAGCCGAGGTCGAGCTCTCGAATTCG
This sequence comes from Planctomyces sp., assembly GCA_013822855.1. Taxonomy (GTDB): domain Bacteria; phylum Planctomycetota; class Planctomycetia; order Planctomycetales; family Planctomycetaceae; genus Planctopirus. The sequence goes on along the minus strand of PNLE01000081.1, from coordinate 18,536 downwards.
ATGTTCTCCGAAGTGTCGGCGATGCCGTCCCCGGTGTAATCCACCTGCAATTGATAGTTGGAAGATGGCGTGGTGTCCGACACGGAGACGTTGACAAATCCCGCGACGAACCCGTTGGCCGGGTCTTCCTCGATGACCTCGTAGCTGGCCGATTCGATCGTCAGGGGATCGGCGCTGAGGAGTCGCCGGGGCTCCAGCACATCGGCGACCGATGTGGGTCGCTCCTGGGTGCGCTGCCGCAATTTGACCCGCATCTTCCCCAAACGCAGATTCTGAAGCCAATCCCCGAGGGTCATCGTCGACTCTTTCGAACGGTGAAGTGAGGTTGCCGTAAGCGGAAGAAGGATTAGAAATGCATGAACATGTATCCCCCAACCTAGAACGCGACAGACTAATCTTCCTCACACACATTGCAAGGCTTTTTTAAAATCAAACTGTCCACTATCTTTACAACTCTGTTTTCATGTCGCGATCAGAAGACAACTTCTGTTCCCATCAGATCGATATGCGATTAGATCTTGTCTCGCCCTCCAAACAGTAGGACAGCAACATGCAGAGGACGGTCGTGGTGGGTGTGGCGTGGCCGGGTTTCGAATCCGTCACGCTGGAATCGCTCCTCGGCGGATCGCCGGAGGTTTCGATCACCACGGCCCAGAAGCCCGCCCTCCCCTGGACGCCCCGGCGGAATCGCCGCGAGTTGTGGCAGGGCCGTCTGACCCGCTGGCACCGTGAACGTTCCGCCCCGATGTTCGGGGACATCGCCTGGTTCTACGCTCCCTACGCCCTGGAAATGCTCGCCAGCACCCCCGAGCTCAAGATCGTCTGGGTCAAGGGCCGCGCGGAGGATGTCGCCGCCGAACTGATCACGCTGGCGGGCACCACGCGGGGCGGCCACCGCATCAACCACTTCTCCCGATCACTGACTCCGGAGGAAACCCGCGATCCCGTCCTCTCCCGCACGTTCCCCCAGGTCGAAGAATCCCAGTTTTTTCGAGCCGCCGTGGAGGCCGTCCTCGAATCGCAGCGGCTGATGTCGGCCGCCGCCGAACAGTTTCCCGAGCGGGTGCTGATCGTGGACCGGCAGGAGCTGAAAACCGAATCCAGCCTGACCCGCATCCGGGGATTTCTCGGGCCGGAACATTCTTGGCCGGCCGCCCCCACCCCTCCCGTCGCCCTCTCGCCGCCTCGGCAAAGCGCCTGGCTACCGGAGACCGACCCCCGCCGCTGCGTGGTGCTGGTCCCCCATTCCGGGCTGATCCACACCGAATGCGAAGAGGGTCTCAAAGAGCTGGAGCGGCGGGGCTACACGGTCCGCCGCGTGGGGGGCTATGCCGCCATCGACCAGGGGCGCAACCAGATGGTGACCGACGCGCTCGCCGACGGATTCGATGAAACCCTCTGGATCGACTCCGATGTCGGCTTCAAAGCTGAAGACGTCGAAAAACTCCGGAGCCATCGGTTGCCGATCGTCTGCGGCGTCTATCCCCAGAAAGGCCGGCGGGCCCTCGCCATCCACGTCATGCCCGGCTCGAAGTCGATCACTTTCGGGAATGCGGGGGGATTGACCGAGATCCTCTACGCCGCCACGGGGTTTCTGCTGGTCCGGCGAGAAGCCTATCTCCGCATTCTTGACGACTTCCCGCTCGCCGTCTGCAACGAACGCTTCAACCGCCCCACGATTCCCTGGTTCGAGCCACTGGTCCGGGAGATCGACGACGGCCAGTGGTATCTGGCGGAGGACTTCGCCTTCTGCCACAGGGCCCGCACCGTGGGCTACAAGATCTTCGCCGACACCTCGATCCGACTCTGGCATATCGGCAATTACCGGTATGGCTGGGAAGACGCCGGCATCGACCGCGAGCGCTTCGGCACCTTCACCCTCAACCTGGGGGGAAACAAAGCCAACTCATGAGACCACCCGCAAGCAGTAAACGTTGCCCAGGAATGTGGTTTTTAGTGATCGACGGACAATGACCATCGTTTGTGCCTCGACACAGGAGGTGATGCGCATTCCAAAACAAAAAACGCTCTGTGAGCCACGATTGTAGCTTTGGGCAGGCATTTTTTCGCGACCTTCAAAGCGTCATTCAAGTTGCTTTCGAATAAGCCCATGCTTTCCCCGACGGTGGTCGACTTGTTCTCGACATCGTCTGACAGGTACGATATCATGATATCGAGAGGTGCTGCGATGGCTCAGTTTGTGGTTCGCAATCTGGAAGACGATGTCCGAGACAAGCTGCGGGAACTGGCCCGCAGCCAAGGGCGGAGCATGGAGGAGACGATCCGCGACATTCTGCGGAACGCCGTTCTTCAACGGAAAGAGCCCCAAAAAGGGTTGGGGACGCGACTGGCCAAGCGTTTCGCGAAACACGGATTGACGGATCCCCTTCCAGAACTTCCGCGACAGTCATTCGAGCCGATCGGCTTTGACCAATGATCGTGCTCGACTCGAACGTCATTTCCGCGTTGATGAGTTCGCCGGCTTCCAGCGTCATTCTCTGGCTGGATGCTCAACCGCCCCAGTCGCTCTGGACGACAAGCATCTGTGTCTATGAGATCGAGTATGGCCTGCATTCATTGCCCAAAGGCAAGCGGAAGAAGGGATTGCAGGAAGATTTCGAGCGTGCCTTGCAGGTTGAACTGCAGGGGCGAATTCTCGATTTCGACGCAGAAGCCGCACGGGCAGCTGGCCTGATTTCGGCAGATCTGCGACGGGCCGGTCGACCGATCGACGTTCGCGATGCCATGATCGCCGGAATCGTCAGTCTCAGACGGGCGACCCTGGCAACCAGGAACACGAAACATTTTCAGGACACGCAAGTGTCCCTGGTGAATCCTTGGGATCATCCTGTGGATATCAATCAATGAACTCCAAACAGACATCCAGTCCCAGCATTTTCGCCGTCTTCCGCCGCTGCTCCTCGCCCCGCGCCAGTTGGGCGCGGGACTTGGCCGCCTTGGCTTCCAACGAGCGTTGAATCCGTTTAAAAAGACGGAACCAACCGGCTGGCAACTCCCCCGTCGCCATCCTTCCGGCTGTCCGCAGCAGACGCGCACGCTTCGCGGGCGGCAAGTGATGCAGAATCTCATCCTCCAGCGAGAGGAGGAACTGGCACGAACCGGGATCTCCCTGCCTCGCCGCCCGCCCGAAGAGCTGGCGGTCGATCCGCTCCGACGAATGCATCTCCGTGGCGATCACATGCAGGCCCCCCGCCGTGCGGACGCTTTCGGCCAGATGGATGTCGGTTCCCCGGCCCGCCATGTTCGTGGCGATCGTCACCCGCCCCGGCTGTCCCGCCTCCGCCACGATCCGGGCTTCGTCCGCATGCCGGGTCGCGTTGAGTAGCGTCACTTCGATCCCGCCACTCCGCAGTCCTTCGGCCAGCCTCTGCGACGCTTCGACCGAAGGAGTGCCGATCAGCACCGAGCGTCCCCGGCTCAACAGCCGCCGGATCTCGACTACCAGCCCCTGGAGTCGTGCGGCTCCGTCGGCGAACACGCGGGGTGTCCAGACCTCGCGCCGACTCGGCTGGTGCGTGGGAATGACGACCACCGGCAACCGATAGAACCGGGAAAGCTCCCGACGGGCGGGAGTCGCCGTCCCCGTCATCCCGGCCAGCACCTGGTAACGCCGAAAGTACCCCTGCACCGTGATGCGGGCTCCCTCGCCCATTTCGGCCGAAAGCTCGACTCCCTCCTTCCATTCAATCGCCTGATGCAATCCGCCCTGCCAGCGGCGGCCCTCCAGGAGCCGCCCCGTCCCCTCGTCGATGATCGCCACTTCGCCCTGCTCGTTGATCAGGTAGTCCCGGTCCCGGAGGAAGAACCGCTCCGCCCGCAGCCCCTGTTCGACGGCATGATAAACCTCCTCCTGGGTCGATCCGCGAATGGCGGCGGGCCAGGCTCGCGGCAGGATCCGGCGGCAGCCCGTCTCCGTCAGATGGGCGTCCCGCTGTTCCTGCTTCCAGAGAAAGTCGACTCCCGGCTGCAGCGACAGGGCCGTTTCGCGACTCCACGCGAGCAGTTCCCGCTGCTTCTCGTCCGCCTCTTCCGGCAGCGCGATAATGAGCGGCGTCCCGGCGTCGTCGATCAGCACGCTGTCCGCCTCGTCGACCAGGGCGAAATGGAGTGGCCGCTGCACCGGCCCCGCGTTGTCGTTCTTTTCGAACACCCGGCCGTGCCGTTGTGCGTTGGCACCCCACATCAACCGGTCCCGCAGGAAATCGAAGCCGACTTCCCGTCCCGTGACGTAGGTAATGTCGCAGCGATACGCCTGCCGCCGCTCGTCCGGCGAACTCTCCGCGACAATGACTCCCACCGACAGCCCCAGCCGCCGGTAGATCGGTCCCATCCTCTCGGCGTCGCGCTGCGTCAAATAATCGTTGACCGTGATGACATGGCAACCTCTCCCGCAGAGTCCGTGCAGGCTCGCGGCCAACGTGGCGGTCAGCGTCTTTCCTTCGCCCGTCTGCATTTCGGCGAGCCCGCCGCGAGCCATGACCAGTCCACCGAGCAGTTGCACGGGATGGTGGGCCAGACCCAATTCGCGTTCCCCGACCACCCGCACCAATGCGAACAGCTCGTTCACTGTGGCCTGTGAGATTTCCCGCCGTTGGCGAAATCCCCAGGGGAACCATCCCGGCTGCATCCGTTCCCGCGCCAGCCGCTGCCGGGATGTCTGGGCGTGGACCTCCAGCCGTTCGTTGGGCCAAGTCGACAGCTCCCGCGAGCGCCGCAGGATCCGGCCCACCTGCCGCTTCGCCAGTTGATGGGCGATCGAGAACGACGGGAGAACACTCGGCATGCTCACCACCACAACCAGCGCCGTGCGAACTCGACGATGTCGCCGAACAAGGCGTCCCCCAGCACCGTCGGGCCGCAATCGATCCGGGCCCGTACATCGGCCCCGATCGCTAGCGCCGGATGGGCGCCCGGAACAATCGGCGCATGGGCTTCGAGGACCTGCCCCTGTTCCGGCCGCATCACGGTGCGGGAGCCGATCTCGTCGAGTGTCGCCGACCAGGTCGTTTCCGGCTGCGTCAGCACCCGGTACGTGACCGGCCGCGCGCCCCATTTCTCGAACGCCACCAAGAGCCGCCCCGCCCGATGCTCCTGCACATCCAGTTCGAGCCGCCACGGGCTGGCTTCGTCGGCGATTTCGAGGAGGGCATCGCCTCGCCGGACGGGACGCCCCGTCAGGAGTTCCGCCAGTTGAAAGGTCGTGACCCGTCCCGACAACTGGGCGCGGACAACCAGCCGTTCCTGGCGGATCTGCAGCAGCTCGCGTTGCTTCTCGACACCTGCGAGTTCCCGCCGGGCGACGGCCAACTCCCCTTGCAGCCGGAGGGCTTCCTCGAACCGGGCTTCCCGCTCGCCCGCCTCGACTTGGGAAATCAGTGCCACGATCTGCTTCTGCAATTCGAGCCACCGGCTGTGGACGGTAGCCGCCTCCGCCATCAGTTCATCGTTCCGCACAATTAGGAGCACGTCCCCCTCGGAGACCAGCTGCCCGCTGCGAATACGGAGTTCCTCGATCTGCCCGTCCCAGGGAGCAAAGACCTGTTGCCGCTGGGTGGGCAGAATGCGTCCCCGCGCGTCGATCCGGTAGGGATAAGGGACCACAGCCAGCGCCACGCCCAGCGACAGCAGCGTCAACACCAGGGCCGCCGCGATCGCCAGTTTCGAGCCCCACAACCAGAACAGAAACTCCCCCAGGCCCGCGAAGAACTCTTTCAACGGAATCCACGAGATCCGCAGCGCCTGCCGCAATTGGCCCGCGACCAATGCCAGAAAGTCGTCTCCTCTCGCCAGCAGTACCTCCGAAGCGACCGGTGCCGACCAGCGTTCCAGCACCACCGCCCCCAGCAACCGGGGACGAGACGGCCACTGCGGAGCCTCCACCCCTGTTTCCGAACCCTCCCCGGCGATCATCGCCGTTGTCAGAGGGACGATGGCGAGGTACTGGGCCTGCGAGACTTCCACATACGCCGCCAGATCGTCCTCCAGTTCCATGGGAATCTCGGTGATCCCCGCCTGGTAGACCAACGGTTCGCCACGGGCCACGGTTCGCCGCACCAGTTCTTGGAGCCGCCCCAGGGCCGGGCTATGGGCATGCAGCCCCGACACTCCGCTGACGGCCTTGATCCGCAGCCGGCTGGCTGGCCCCCAGAGGAGCGTCAGCCGATCGACATCCAACAGCCGCCGCCCTTCGTGGACGATCCCCGACGCCAGCACCGGCAACCGCAGGCTTCCCTGCAATGCCGCGACGAACGCCCGCCACTCCGGATCGAGCACCGGGACGGTGGGGGGCGCGGGAGCGGCGGGCGGCGAGGCCTCTGACCAGACTGTCATCTCTGTTTTATCTCCAGCAGCGTCCATTTCCAGCAGCGACTCAAATCCACTCGAACCGGAATGTGCGGGTCAACCACCTTAGTCCCCAACCCGCGAGCGACCGCTGCCGCAGCGGAATGATCACATCCCCCTGCATGCCATCGCTTACGGGAACCTGGGCGGCGGGCAACCGCAACCGGGCGCGGTACAGCACCTGTGCCACCTGCTCCGCACCACCGGTCGCAGTCGTCGTCGCCAACGGCCCGCCCGCCTTGGCCGAGAGGGATGCGGGAACGGCACTCACCTCCTCGGCGGAAAGCGACTCCACCGTCGCCTCGACCAGATCGAGCGGATGGGCCGTGAACCGAATCGAGACCCCTTCGCCGACTTCGCATTCCGCCCGCTGGGTCTGATCGAGATAGGCGATCGCGATCCGTTCCTCCGCCGGGGCCACCACCCCCACCAGTGTCCCCACCTCCAGAAAGGCACCCCCGTTGTCGGGAGCCAGCGGCAACCCCGACCACGCCCCGAGTTGTCGACGTCGGGGCGTCTGGGGTTCCCCTTCCACCGGCGGTGGTTCGACCAACACCCCACCCACTGGAGCCCGCACCGTGAGACGTGATTCGGCCAATTCCTGCTCTTTCAGCTGTTCTTCCAGCCCGATGAGAGCCGCTTCCGACAGCGCTCGCAGGGCCGCATCGTCCCGTGCCGCCGCCGCCTCCCGCCGCACCCGTTCCGTGGCCAGCTGCGAGCGGAGCAACAGCCCCTGCTGCTCAATCTCGGGATTTTCTAGGTCGACTAGCACATCGCCCACGGCGATGCGTTCCCCCGGTTGAGCCAAGACCCGGACGATCCGCCCCGGTACCGATGTGCGGACTTCCCGCAGTTCGTGCGACTCGACGACGCAGGCCGCATGCCCCCATCCCGGCACGGGAATCGACAGCACCATCCCCAGCAACGCCACTAAAAATCCAACGGCCAAAATCAATCGCCCGCGTTTCACCGGCTTCTTGTCCTTCGACCAGACCGATTTTCCCGTCTTGTGGAGAGCCCGCCCCGTCATCAGCCCCACCATGAGCGCGGCCAGCACCACGCCGATGCTGTCGAGCTGCTGGGGCCGCAGCAGGAGACTCACAAACCACAGGCTCCCCGCCATCACCAGCACCAGATACGCCAGGCACGCCATCGCATAGAGCGGAAACCACCAGCGCGGTGGCTCCGGCTCGAGCGCCGCCCGGGGCAAATCCCGCCCCAGGAACAGCGTCTCGCACAGTTCGGCCAATCGTTTGTCGGCCCGCGCCCGCAGATTCGGAATCTCCAGCCAGTCCGACAAGATGTAGTAGCCGTCCAGCTTCATCAGCGGGTTCGCGTTGAACACGACGGTCGTGACGGCCGTCACGAAGAACAGGTTGAGTGCCAGATGGTGCCACCAGCCTCCGGAGGTGTAGTACCAGACCAGAATCGCCAGCGACGAGAGGACGAACTCGACACCCATCCCCGCCGCCGAAATGGCGATCCGTCGCCACTTGCTGTTGAGCGTCCAGGAGTCGGTGACATCGCAATAGAGGCACGGACTGAGGAGGAGCAGCATCAGCCCCACCTCGTGGCATTTCGCCCCGAAGTGGCGGCAGACGACCGCGTGGCCCAGTTCATGAACCCCCTTGGCGCAGGCCAGTGTCAGCCACATCGCCGACAGGTTCCGCCAGCCGAAAAACTGCTGGAACGCCGGCAACCCCGCCTCGAAGTCCCGCAGGTTCAAGAGGAGCAGCGTCCACGCCCACAGGCACACCGCCGCCACCATCACCAGCGAAACCGGATGCAGCAGCCACACCGTCATCGCATAGACCCACTCCAGCCAGGGCGTGGTGCCGATCCCCGGAAACTTGATCGACAGCGGCTGCATCAGCACGCCGAGCAGTTTTTTCCGCCACTCCTCACTCTTCCGCTTTCGCAGGACCGAACCTTGCCCCGGCCGATCCGCCACCACCAGTCCCTTCCGGTGGAAGTCGGCGATCGCCTGTTGCAGGCCCGGCAGCGTCCAGACCCGCTGGGGAAAGAGGCTCTTCATCTGGCTGAGGAGTTCTTGGAGACTGCGGGTGCCGTCCATGGCCGCGAGCAACCGGAACTGATCCTCCCGCAGCCGGGTGTATTGCAGGCTCACGGGGTCCTCGACCACCTGGTACGACGCGCCGCCGTACTCGACTTCGTGAAACCGCAGATCCCGCCGGCAGAGGGCAGGAATCGGTCGTGCCGCGGCCCTGAGCGCGTTCATGGCGACACGGCCGCCACGGGGTGCTCCACCGGCTCGACCCGCGCCCGCAGTCCCGGCCTGAGCCACGCACTCCCCGACCGCACCTCGACCCAAAACCGCGTCTCATGCGTCACGGGGTCGGAAGTCGCATCGATGAAGCCGATCACTCCGGTCACCGAGGGGATTTCCGCCGAACCCTCCGCCGAATGATTTTCCAGGGGAGCCTGTGGTGCGGATTTCAGCTTTCCCGGCTTCCGAGCCGACTGTTCTCGTTGCGGCGAGACCCGTACGCTTTGCCCCACCTGCACCAACGGCAACATCGCCCACGGGATCCGCCCTTCGATCCGCAGCTTGTCGGGATTCACAATCTCGACCACGGGATCCCCGGGCTTGATGACCTCCCCCACCGATCGATAACAGCGGTTGACGATCCCCGCGAAGGGGGCCTTGAGCTGGAGCGCGTCGACTTCCGCCTGGGCGAGGGCACACTCCTTGGTGGCGACCTCCAGTTCATGCGTTGCCCGTTCGATCTCAAGCTCCGCTTTCCTTATAGTCAGTCGCAGCTTGACCAGTTCCAGTTCGGGCACCGCGATCACCGTTCGGGACGACGCCTTGGCCTTGGCGTTCGCCTCCTCGCTTTTTTGCAATTCGGTTTGGGCCATCTCCAGCTCGACGCGATGCTGCCGGATGATGACATCGCTCGAGGCCTTCGCCTGGGCCAGCCGCAATTGGGCGGCGGGCAGGGCATCCGCCATGCGGGCCACAATCGCCGCCGCAGCCACCCGTTCCCCTTCCGCGAACGGCAGGGCGACCAGCAGCCCCGAACGGTCGCTGGCGATCACCACCTGCTCCACCAGCCGAATCCTGCAGTCGTCGATCGCTGTCGGGAGGGGAGCCGAAGTCTGTGCCAAACTCCCGGAACAAACTCCCCACCAGAGGACCAGCATCCCCACCAGCCACAGCCGGAATGAACTTAACTTCCCCATGACACCACGATCCCAAAGGAAGGAGGGGATGCAAACACATATATCATATAAGGAATATTACATAAGCGATTGTCGACGCGTCTTTGTCACGCATTGCATACCGGCACGACTGATTTCCGAATGTAGCACTAGTGAACTCTTGATTGCCACCAGAATCAATCATCTTTCCGGGGAGGGAAGTTCGCTTTCGTTCAGAAGTTCCCACCGTCCCTGCCAATTCCCCTGCGGCAACGGTTCGACCCCTTCTCGTTCGGGCGCTGGCGGAATCGCCAGAGGCGGCAACTCTTCTAGCGAAGGCACCTGTTCGGTCACGGCTGCCGGCACGTTGGCTGCAGAACCGCTGGCTGGAGAGCCGGGGGCTGGCAGCGCCAGCACGACACCGAGGCTCGGACGCGGCAGATCTCGGTATGGATCCCGCAGCACAATCCCGCACGCCTCCAGCAACACCCCCTCGCGGTAACGGAGGGTGACGAAGGCCTTCGAATACTCCGCCCGGCTGCGCTGCGTGGCGATCTCGGCGTCCGCCAGACTAATCTCCGACCGCAGCAGGAGATCCACCGTCAGCCGGCCCGCCTCGAATTCGGCGCTCGTCGCCGCCAACCGCCGCCGGGCCGCCGCCTCCCGCTTGAGATTCGTCTGGAAGACCGTGGCCCAACGTTCGAGATCCTGCACGGTGGCTGCGATCTCATGGTTGATCTCCAGCTCCTGATTCACCAGGACGGCGCGGGCCTTGGCCAGCCGCAATTCATACTGCCGGACCTGCGCCCGCTCGGCCCGCAACCAAAGTGGCACCGTGTACTCGAATCCGACGTTCCAACTCGTCTGGTCGCCCCGCAGCAGCGTGCCGTAGGCGCTGCCGAAGCCGTCGGTGGTGATCCCATCTTCCCCATCATCCGAGATCAACTGATCGCCGAAACCATTGAGCCGGTACCCCGCCACCGCATCCAGCCGGGGCTTCGTCAAACTCTTTGCCGCCCCCAGCTGATGGCACAGGCTCTCGATCTGCCGCTTCTGCTGCTGCAACTCGACCCGCTCGCCAAGGGCCGTCATATAGGAACTCAGAGCGTTCCAGCCCCCTTCCGGCGGTGGCCCCAGATCGACCGGATGCAGCACCTTGTCCTGTTGAGCCGGCAACCCCATCAGCCGACGCAACCGCATCTCGGCCACCAGCAGGCCCGACAACGTCTCCTGCGTCCTCGCCTGGGCCGCGAACTGTGCATCTTCGGCCTGCGCCTCGTCGGCACTTCCCGCCAACCCGGCGGTGAACTTCGACTGGACTTCGATGGTCGTGTCACCGAGGCTTCGTTCAACTTCCCTTACGGCCGCATACTCCCGGTAGGCCAGATCGAGGTCCCAATAGGCCTGGATGACATCCAGGACGAACTGTTAGACTTCCCGCTCGAAGTCGAGCTCGTTGATCTTGCGGTTGATCCGCGCGATGACCAGCCCCTGGTCGACCGCGTACGGCCCCTTGTTCCCGCGATCCAATGGTCCCGCCACCGAAGTGAAATCCCGCCCCGCCCCCGCCAGCAGCGGCTGCCGGAACTCGGCTCCCAGGCTTCCCGAATAGGCCGAGGTGAAGAGCCGGTTGGGCTGGTTGTTCGAGGCGTAGTTCCACTCCTGCACGAGGGCGACATTCCCCCCGGTCAGCAGGGATTGATCGAGCCGTGAACGGAACTGGGCCCCGTCCTCCACCAGCACGTTCCCCGGCGCCAGCCCCCCGGAGAGGAACAGGTTGTTCTGCACCAACTCGTCCTTCGACCAGATCAGGCTTGTCGAGAAGCGCGGGTCGAAGTCGGAGGTCGCGGCCGCCGTCCCCCGCACGCCGTTGTTGACGCTGTCATCCGCGATCGCCGGATCGAACACCGAGGGGACCGCCTGCGGAGCCGTCAGGATCTGGTTCCCCGGCGACAGGAACTGCGCGTTGTTGCGGATCACGTCGCTGTGCCGCAGGGCGATCGCTAGGACATCGAAGAGCGCGATCGGCTGCAAATCTTGGGGCTTCAGCTCTTCGAGTTTCCGGGCCTTCCCCAACGCACCGGCGGGGGCCGCGACTTCGATCACCGGCGGGGCGGCCACGGCCTCTTCGGCCAGGGCGAGGTAATGCCCGGCGATCAGGTTGACATGCCGCCCATCCTCGCGAAACACACTGCAACCGGTGACGACACCACAGACCAGACACACAAGTGCCGGCATCGAGAACCGCTCGATGAGACCACGGAAGAATCGCATAGGATGGGGTTGGAGCGAGGTGGGGATGGGGACGAAAGTGCGAAAACAGGAGGGATGGGAAAGGAGAGTGAAGCGGGGGAGGCAAAAACCGGCAGGAAGGGTCAAAGAAGAGGTGGATTCATAATGAAGTTAAGATGCTTGTGTCCAGATCGTTCCATGGGGGAAATTCCGTTTCGTGGTCCCCTGTCGGCTGAGTACTTCCTATGGACTTTTCCGGATGTTCTCCAGGAGCTGTTTGAGCGGAAGGCTGCCTGCCATCTTCAAGCTCGCCCAGCGGCAGGGAACAAGTCTCCCACCACAAACGAAACCGCTCGATCAGCAGGCCAAGTCACCAGCGTCGTTTCTCGAATTTGAGCGGGAAAGGCCATAGGCTGCCCAGACTGGCTTCTTCTTTCGATCGCACCAGCACACAGCGCCGACTCACAGGGCACGCCCGGTGAAGCTCTCTACCCTATCACGACTCGATGCGCGGAAAAGCCCCGGTTCGATGGCTGGCTGTGAAAGCCGAGGGTTCGAGAAATCAACTTCAGTCACTTATTGACCCATGACCATTGAGCAGCACAGCCCTATCTCGGGCGGGCGGCATCGAGGAGGTCGTCCTGTTGGGCGGCGGTGCGGTCGGGGCGGGTTGGTGGAGTGAAGAGCGGGGCTTCACCTCCATCGCTTCCCTGGGAAGGAAACTCTCCATTGCGGAAACCATCCTGTGGGCGCTCATAGGATGGCTGTTCGTATGCAGGTTGCTGGTTCGAGGGCTGCTGATAAGTAGGTCGTGAACGATCCTCACGACGGGCACCATTTCCCACCATGCTGGAAGGCGGGTTGCCATTGGCTGTGGGGGCACCGTAGGCGTCATCCCAGGCCGGTGCATCCTGCGTCTGCCGACCATCCATCGCCGCTTCAGGAGAAGTGTCCGTTCGCTGCATGGTGCGGTCGGCGGCTTGCTTGAGAGCGCTCCGGGCCTGCTGGGCGTCGGACTGGATCTTCTGCTTGTTGACTTCGAGATGAACATCCATCTTGCCGTCGCCGGGACGTTCGCTGGTCGTGACGGCGAACCACTGGCGATAGAAGCCGACCACCGCCAGCAACACCACACCAATCAGCACGAATTGAATCAAGCCTTTCATCATCAGGCTCCTTCGCATGTTCCACTGGTCGTTGGCGGTGGTTGAACAGGGACTGCCGCAGACTGACCAGATCATTGAAAGTGGGGGCACGTCACACGACCGCCGGCGAACGTCGTCGCTTGGGAGATTTCATCGTCAAATCCAGCGGATGCGGACGACTGCCAACGGGTGACGGAATCCAAGGAGAAGCAATTCCCGAACCACGACCATCCCAGTCCGCACAGCGCGCCAAGGATTCGGCACAATCTGCTCAACAATCGGAACAAAAGCTGGGTTCGATAGGGGTGTCGCGGGCAGATGCCGGTCGACGATCCCACGGGGTGGATCATGGGCGAGCAATCACGCGAGACTGCAAAGAGGGCGAGTCGACGGCCCCCCCTGCACGATCGGCTAGCTGCACTTCAAGCAGTGGCCTTTGAGCAGGATTTCGCTCACTTTGCCGATCTTCGCCCAGCTTTCTTTGTCGAACTTGGGCAGTTCGTTGCCATGCAGGCATGTCACCTGGCCGCAGCTTACGCACACGAAGTGGGGGTGCTGGTCACGCTCGGGGTTTTTGAGATCGTTGAGCTCGAATCGCCAGACGTGATCGCCCAGTTCACTGCGGGTGACCAGGCCGGCGTCGACGAGATCGGTCAAATTGCGGAAGACGGTCGCCTTGTCGAAGCCGGTGGGAACCAGATCCTCGGCGACTTCGGCATGGGTCACGGGCGAACTGGCCCGCTGCAGGCGGCGAAGCACTGCGATGCGTGCTGCCGTCGTGCGCAAATTCGCCTTGCCAAGGACTTTGCGAATTTCCACCACCGATCCGGCATCGGTTTCAGGTTCGTTGGACATGCGCCGCCGCCTCACAAAACATGCTTCTCAACTCCCCACATTCATTTGCAGAGTTCTGCAACTATAGATCGATTCACACGTGGCTGCAATGTGGCGACTGATGGCGGGGCACTGGTAGTGGGGCTTTTCCAAAGCTGGCTTTTCTCAGGCCGGCTTCTTCAAGTCGGTCGACTTGCCGGCTGCGGCAGCCACTTTTCCGGCCCGCGCCTGCTCGGCCAAGCCCTCGGCGGAGATCAGATCAACCAGATCCTGCGCCAAGCCGTCCATCTCGATGATCAGCGAATCGACCCGGCCGGCGAAGTACATGTACATGATCAGTGCGGGGATCGCGATGATGAGGCCCGCCGCCGTCGTGAGGAGGGCCAGGCCGATCCCGGCGGCCAAATCTTCCGTGCGGCCCATCGCCTGCTTGGCCGCGATCATGTTGAAACTGGAGATCATCCCCGCGACGGTTCCCAACAATCCGATCAACGGGGCAATCGTCGCGGCCCCGTTGAGCACCCGAATGTGCTTTCTCAATTGGCTGGTCTGACGCTCACCTCCGTCGATGATCGCCTGTTCGACCTCGACGCTCGGCTTGCCCCACTTGCGCACACCGTGGGCGAAGACATCCGCAATCGGGCTGCCGTTCTCCTCGCACAGTTGGAGGGAGGTCTTGGGATCGAGATGGCCTTCCCGCATGTGGTCGAAAAAACGCCTGACGAACGGCTGCGGAATCACACGGCTGCGGCGCAACACCACCAACCGCTCAATCGTCACCCAGAGGACGATCACCGAGGCCAGGCCCAGCGGATAGACGAAGACTCCCAGGGCACTCAGAATTTCGAGCGGTGTTTCCGGAATGGTGGTCGGGAGCGGCTTATTTCCATCCGTCCCAACGTTCTCATTAACCGGGTTCGTCGCGGAACTGACGTCGGATCGCATCTCGCCCCCCGGCTGAGCAACAGCGGATCGATGCGCGGTAGCGATCGCCACGGTCAGGCACAGGAGGGTCAGCACCACGAACGCACCCGCCTTCCGGCGCACCGAAGAACTGCCAGTGAATGCCAACCGTCCCGCCTTGCGGCGAGACGTCGTCATTGACCGGGAGGCGGCCCGCTTCGTGACTGTTTCGCTGAATTCCGTTTCGTTGAATTCCGTTTCCATCTCAGCACCCGGATTCCAGCCACTCCAATATCGATCCACGGCGACGGAAGTCGTGGTGTCACTTGAGTCTATCGACTGCACACGATTGTTCGGAGAGCGGTTTTCACATTTTCCCGCACCATCCCCGGTGCTCGTTTCCGTCTTCGCGCAAAACCTCGCCCAAAGTAAAAGCCTGCAGGCGCATCCCGGACCAAGATCGCAGCTCATTTTCTGATGCGCTGTGAATTCGCACTCAGTGCGACGATGCATCACCTTTCAGATCCCAGCCGATGGAAGTGGGTTCGATTTTCATGTCACTCATCAGGCAGTCACCGCCGGTCGCCGAAACCACCCTGTGGTGGCCGGAAGCGGTGCTGCTGCTGGCGGTGGGACTGGTGCTTTGCGCACTCGGTTTCCCGGCGGTGCTGTCGGCCCGCGAGAGTCAGCGAAAGTTGCTTTGCCAGAACCGGTTGCAGCGTCTCGGAACCACGCTGACGGGGTATGAATCGGCCCACACGACCCTGCCGCCGGGAGTCCTCTGGGGACGTTTCCAATACGATGCGCCGCGCACCAACTATTACGCCCATCTGCTGCCCATCCTGGGGTCGGAGACGCTGCAGCCTGTGGCCGGAGTGACATGGTGTTCGCCGGAGAACTTTCCAGTCACCTCGCGGCCCCAAGCAGAACTTCTCTGCCCGGCCGATGGTCTGGGCGGTGCCGTGAAGGACAACCTCCGCTGCGGCCCGCATGCCGTCACCAACTACATGGCCTGCTTCGGTCCCACCATGGCCGATGTCCTGCCGGGACGCGGGCCGTTCTTCGTCAACTCTGGCCTGAATTTAGACTCAGTTGAAAAGGGACGTGCGTCGCTCCTGCTGATGGCGGAATACATTTCCGGCACGCCGACCGATCTACGCGGCGGCCTTTGGGGCGATGAAGCCGGCATGAGCCTGCTCTTCACCAGCCTCACTCCCAACAGCACCCAACCCGATCTCCTCTATCCCAACCCCCGGTTGTGCGATCCGCAGAATCCGGTCCACAACAACCCTTCCGCCAACATGCCCTGCGCCCTGGGTGACGGCTACATCCGCGACACCGTCGCCGCTCGCAGCCGACATGCTGGCGGTGTGAACGCCCTCTTTGCCGACGGCCGCATCCAGTTTGTATCCAACAGGGTCGATCCCGAACTCTGGCACGACTACGGGCTGGCTTCGCCCTCTCGATTCCAGCCGGGCGAAAACGTCCCGACAACTGCCGAAGTGAATCGCCAACTCATCCCGACACTGGCAGCGGAGTCGCGCGAATGAAGTCCGACTGGTTCACCGGAACGGCCAGATCTTATTGGCTCGTTGCTGGAATACTCGCGCTCGGCTGGGTGGAGGATGTGGTTCTGGCCCAAGTTGAATCGACAGTCCCCACGTATCACGGCGAAGTGGCGGCCCTGATCGAAAAGCATTGCCTCGGGTGCCATCGCGAAGGCGGGTTGGCACCGTTCGCCTTGGGCGATTTCGCGAATGTGCGCACCCACGCCCGTACCATGCGACAAGTCATGGACAACCGGAGCATGCCTCCCTGGCAACCGTCGGATCGTGGTCTCGCTTTTCAAGGGGCGAGGCGGATGTCACCTGCCGAGCTAGACCTTTTCAGCCGCTGGGTGGATGTCGGCCTTCCGCCTGGAAAGGGTGCCGACCTCGATGAGGATGGAGTCGGCACGATCCACCTGGCCGCTCATTCATCCGCCGTCCATCATCCGAATAGCATTGGCTTGGGCGAACCCGATCAGGTTCTCGAAATGCCCACGGCTTTTGAAGTCCCCGCCGAGGGAGAAGACATTTATCTTTATGTGCCGATCCCCACGGGCTGGACGAGCGACCGTTGGATCAAAGCTGTCGAGTTCGAGCCGGGAACGTCCGCAGTCGTCCATCATGCGAGCTTCATGGCCGACACCTCCGGGAGGGCCCGCCAGCTGGATGCCACCAGTTCGGAGTTGGGTTATCGTCGCTTCGGCGGCAGTGGCTTCGCCCCTTCCAGCACTTTGGGCGGCTGGGCACCCGGTGCCTCCGCCGTCGCCTTTCCCGATGGTGTCGCCCGCAAGGTTCATGCGGGGGCCGATCTGGTTCTGCAACTCCATTATCACCCCACCGGCCGCGTCGAACACGATCGATCGAAGCTCAAAATCCACTTCGCGAATAAACCGGTCTCCCGGCAGGTGGTGGAACTGCTCGTCGCCAATTTCGATCTGCGGATCCCGGCCCATGCCGCGAATCACCAGCATGTCGCGGAGTATGTGCTCCCCGTCGATGTGACACTCTACGGCATCGCGCCGCATGCCCATCTCATCGCCAGCAGCCTCCTGGTGGAGGCCATCGACTTCGAGACCGGCACGACTCCGCTCATCGAAATCCCCCGCTGGAACATGGATTGGCAGCAGGTCTACCAGCCAGTCAAACCGCTAACGCTGCGGGGGGGCACGAAACTCCGTGTCACCTTCACCTACGACAACTCCGAATCGAATCCCCGCAATCCCCATCGACCACCCCGCGCCGTCTCCTGGGGCGAACAGACTTCCGACGAGATGGGCGTCGTCTTCTTCGATGTCACCACCGCAACGCAGGAACAACTCAAATTCCTGCAATGGCACTCCCAAAACCGCCTGAACGCCTCCCAGGAAGAAGCCGCCCGCGCGAAGAAGTGATACGCATTCCCATTTGAGATATCGCTCTGTGTGCCATGCATGCAGCTTAGAGCAAGCATATTTCGGTGACCTTCAACACGCCATTTCACGATGCGATTCGTATGAGCTGCGACTTCCCAGCCGGGAGGCCACCCTTAGTGAATCTCCTCCCGAACGGCACTTGCCTTCTCAATCGGGCTTTTTCACTCAGGCACCCACATATGGGCAGTCTACACCAGTAGCCCATGCCAAAAAAAATCAGCCCGGTGTCAGACTCTGACACCGGGCTGATCTGTTGCTTGAGTTAGAACGGGCGACTAGCGACCGAAGCCTCCTTGGAAGACCGGGGCGGCGACGGCGCGGGTCAACACGACGTCGATGCTGCGGTTGGGGTTGCCGCGGGTGATGACCGGGATGGGTGTCGGTGTCGACCACTGCAGTCGGCCCTGGGTCCAGATCTGGGCGTCAACCGCGTAGATTCGCCGCTGGTCGATCTCGTCACCGTCGAAATTCAGCCGGAAGTTGACCGGGACGTTGCCGGGGTTCTCGATGACTTCATCAACCAGCACGCGAGGGAATCGGGGATTGTCCGTGATGTCGACCAGCCGCACTTCCACGACCGAATTTGGGGGCAGCGCGATCCGTTCACGATAAGTGACCGTTCCCACCAAAGTGGAAAGGCGAGAAGGGGGGTTGGGTGCCAGCGAACGCTCCAGCCGCACGTTGCGGTTGGCGAGCGTGCGGTCGCGATGGTTCCAGATCAGCAGGTTGACATATCCGCGGGAATCGGCCCGCTTCTGGAGTTCGTCGCCCACGTCGAACAACTGGCCGTTCACAATCCCCACCTGAAAGCCGTTGATCGTGAGGATGATGTCGTCCACTTCAATCCCGGCCCGGCTGGCGGGTGTCGGCCGATAGACTTCCGTCACTCGCACGCCCACATCGAAATCCTCCCCTTCGATCCCCAGCTTCCAGCGGGG
>PNLE01000080.1 GCA_013822855.1 Planctomyces sp. | reverse complement strand
CGGGTCGTGGCCCCCGATGTGGAACCGGGCTGGGGAACTCTCGCCTTCACCCACCCGGCGGATCGCCGGGCGATCTTTCTGGGCGATCTCGTCGATCGCGGCCCCCGGAACATCGACGTGCTCAGCATTGTCCGGCACATGGTCAAATCGGGATCAGCCCTCTGCGTCCCCGGCAACCACGATGTCAAACTCCTCAAGAAGCTCAAAGGGCGCGAGGTCACCATCAATCATGGCTTGGCGGAAACCCTGGCCGAGATCGACGCGCTCCCCGAAGAGATGCGCGACAATTTCCGCGCCTCTGCGGCGCAATTCATCGATGGTCTCGTGAGCCACTACATCCTCGATGACGGCCGTCTGGTCGTCGCCCATGCCGGCATGAAGGAGGAGATGCAGGGCCGGGGCTCGGGCCGCGTGCGGGATTTCGCCCTTTACGGCGAGACCACCGGCGAGATCGACGAGTTCGGGCTGCCGGTCCGGCACAACTGGGCCGCCGAGTACCGCGGCGCGGCGAACGTCGTCTATGGACACACACCGGTGCCGGAGGCGGAGTGGCTCAACCGGACGGTCGATATCGACACGGGCTGCGTCTTCGGCGGCAAATTGACCGCACTGCGCTATCCCGAAAAGGAACTCGTCTCCGTCCCAGCCCGCCGCACGTATTGCGAACCGGCCAGGCCGTTCCTGTTGGAAAACTGCGCTCAGCCGGAGAACAAGTCAACGGGGGGACTTTCAGCCCAGCATGAGGTTGATGATCTGCTCGACGTGGCCGATGTCCTCGGGAAGCGGATCATCTCCACGCGCTGGGCGAGCAACGTCACGATCCGCGAGGAGAACGCGGCGGCCGCACTGGAGGTGATGAGCCGGTTCGCGGCCAATCCCAAATGGCTGATCTACCTCCCTCCCACCATGTCGCCCTGCGGAACCAGCAGTCTGCCCGGCCTTCTGGAGCATCCGGCGGAAGCATTCGCATACTTCCGCGAGGAGGGGATCGCGCAGGTTGTCTGCGAGGAAAAACACATGGGTTCCCGAGCCGTGGTGATCATCTGCCGGGATGCCCGTGCGGCGCGGGAGCGGTTCGGCATCGTGGAGGACGAGGCGGGGATCGTCTACACCCGGACGGGCCGCCGGTTCTTCACGGACTCCGCACTGGAGGTGGCGTTCCTCGACCGAGTGCGCGACGCAATGACGGCCAGTGGTTTCTGGGAAAAGTTTCACACCAGCTGGGCCTGTTTCGACTGTGAGCTGATGCCTTGGTCGGCGAAGGCGCAGGAGCTGCTTCGTGCCCAGTACGCCGCCGTTGGTGCCGCCGGACAGACCTCGCTGGCGGCGGGGGTGAATGTTCTGCAACAGGCGACCATGCGGCTTCGCGGCACCGAAGCCGAGGCCGCCACCGGCCTCTTGGACCGCGTTCAAAGCCTCCACGAGAATGTCGACCGTTTCGTATCGGCCTACCGGAACTACTGCTGGAAGGTCGAGTCATTGGACGATCTGCGGTTGTCCCCGTTCCATCTTTTGGCGACGGAAGGGCAGATGCACACGCATCAGAACCATGTGTGGCAGATGGAAACAATCGCGGACATCTGCCGTATAGACCCATTGTTCCTGCTTCAGACTCCCTATCGGCTGGTCGATGTCAACGACCCCGACAGCGAAGCGGCGGGGACGGGTTGGTGGGAGGAGCTGACAGGTCGCGGCGGCGAGGGAATGGTCGTGAAGCCGCTCGACTTCGTGACCCAGGGATCCAAGAAGCTGGCCCAGCCGGCGGTGAAATGCCGGGGGCGGGAATACCTGCGGATCATCTACGGGCCGGACTACACCGCCGAGAGAAACTTGAACCGCCTCCGCAAGCGGGGTCTGGGGGCGAAGCGTTCACTCGCGCTCCGGGAGTTCGCGTTGGGTCTGGAGGGACTCGAACGTTTCGTTCGCCGCGAATCGCTCCGACAGGTTCACGAGTGCGTGTTCGGTGTGTTGGCTCTGGAAAGCGAGCCGGTCGATCCCCGCTTGTGAAACAAATCATGGCAAGCAATCGTGCTCAGGGAGCCGGGGGCGCACCGCGATAGCGGAAGCCCCCCGAGGGAGCGCACAACACCACGGAGTTCTTCGCCCGACTCCAACCAGCAAAACCCACTAGGCACCCTTCATGATCGCGGCCACTTCGCTGGCGATGATCTCAAACGCGCGTTCGAGGACATTCGCGGGCTGGGCGAAGTTCAGGCGGAGACATTGCCGGGCGTGATCCCACGGTTCCTCCAAGCCGAAGAAGAACGGTTCGCCCGGCACGACCAGCACCTTGCGCCGCTTGAGCCGCTCGTAGAGTTCACTGGCCGGAATGGGGAGATCCGGCAGCCACAGCCAGAGGAAGAAGGCCCCTTCACTCATGTGGATTTTGCCGTTCACACCGTGCTGGCGAAGCTTCGCGGTCAAGGACTCCACTGCGAACTGGCTGCGTTTCTCATAGAAAGGCCGCAGTATCTGCGGGCCGAGATCCAGGATTTCGCCCGACTCGATGAGTCCCGCCACCATCTGCTGGCCCAGCGTCCCGTGTGAGAGACCCGTCACGGCGGACATTGCCGTGATGGCGCGGATGATCTCCGGTGCGGCGACAACGAACGCGGTGCGAGTTCCCGGCAGCCCCAGCTTGGAGAGGCTGAAGGTGGTGATGATCGATTCATTCCAGACGGGCACGGTGTCGCGAAAGACCACGCCGGGGAAGGGGGCCCCGTAGGCGTTGTCGATGATCACGGGAACATGGTGGGCGGCGGCCAGCTCGACGAGTTGTTGCGTCTCTTCGTCGGAGAGGAAGTTGCCGGAGGGATTCGTTGGCCGCGAAATGGCCAGGGCCCCGATCGCATGCCGCTGCATCGTCTGTTCGACGGCGGGCAGATCGAGATGGTATTTGAAGATGTGCGGCTGCGTGGGATCGGGGGTCGAGATCAGCGGGCGACAGCCGACGAAGTGCTCCTCGGACAATCCCAGGGGTGCGTAGCCGATGTACTCCGGTGTGAGCGGCAGCAGGATCTTGCGATGCTGGCCGTTCTTCATCTTTCCGGCGAGAAGATTGAACAGGTAAAAAAACGCGGTCTGGCCACCACTGGTGGCGGCAATATTCTCGATTCTCACGTTCCAACCGAAACGGGATTTCAGCAGCTTGGCCAGAGAGGCGAGAACCTGGAGATTTCCCTGGGGGGGATCATACTGGCCGAGCAGCTTGTCCATGGTCCCGGTCGCCAGCAGGACATCGATCCGTTCCCGCCAAAGCGAGACCATCTCGGGAACAAGGGCCGGATTGCCGCCGCCCAGCATCAGCATGTCGGGATCGGAGGCGAGGGCCCGTCCCAGATCATCCATCAACGTGAGGATGCCCGAAGGCCCGGAGATTTTGCCGCCAACCAGACTGAACTCGAAATCCATTGTGAAATTGCCTTGAGGGTCGCCCGTGCACAGGATCAAACGGGCTTGCAGCCATGGTAGAGCACCCGCACGCAAACGAAAACTCGACTCGATTCCATGTGTGCTTCAATTCTTGCTCTCACGCGAAAGAATTCGCACTCGCGGATCCTTTCGCGTGACGACCGATTGCTTAACTACGCGAACAATCGCGCAAAGTTGTCGCACAAACGCACACTTATGCAGCATTGGTGCGATCCGCGCTGGACAAAGTTCCCCGAAATCTTGAAAGGAGACGAGATTGAATAGTTTTTCTCGCACATTTCGCCTATTATCAAGGCACGCGACTCCTGTTATGTGAGCGTCCCCTTCCTCATGCGATGATGACATGAGTTCAACCGTGATGCCGAATGGTCTGAGAGCGGGTTCTTCCGTCATGGACACCATGATTGGCACCAGCCAGTCAATGCTCGATGTGCATCGACTCGTCAGGCAGGTCGCCAGCACATCGGCGACGGTCCTTCTGCTCGGCGAAACGGGCACCGGCAAAGAGCTGGTCGCCAAAGCCGTTCACGAACTCAGCCCCAGAGCGACCGGCCCGTTCATCCGTGTGAATTGTGGTGCCCTCAGCGAGAGCCTGCTCGAAAGTGAACTGTTCGGCCACGTCAAAGGGGCCTTCACCAGTGCGTTTGAAAATCGCACCGGGCGGTTCGAAGCGGCCCATGGCGGGACGATCTTCCTCGATGAAATCAACTCGATGAGTTACACGCTGCAAGTGAAACTGCTGCGGGTACTTCAAGAGCAGGAGTTCGAACGCGTCGGCGATACCAAGACCATTCGCGTCGATTGCCGGATCGTTGCCGCGACGAACCGAGATTTGTTGGATGAAATCGACGCCGGCCGCTTCCGCGAGGATCTTTACTACCGGCTCAATGTCGTTCCCATCTATCTGCCGCCGCTTCGCGAACGGCCGGATGATCTTTTCGACCTGATCACCCACTTCGCTAAGCGCTACGCGATCGCTAACAATCGTCCCATCCCCAAGGTTTCGGATGACGTGATCGCGGCGCTACGGTCGTATGCCTGGCCCGGAAATGTGCGCGAACTTCAGAACTATGTGGAGCGTGCCATTGTGCTCTCTTCGGGCGAGACGCTCTCGCTGGAGCTTTTCCCGCCGCATGTGCGGGGGATGGCTCCCATCCGGTTGAACCGTTCTCGATCGAACAATCTGGAAACACTGTGCAGCGAGCTGGTCACACTCGGCCTGTTGGATGTCGGTGAGGATGCCACCAACGCCTACGACCGCGTGGTGACGCTCGTCGAAAAGGAACTCATCCTCCAAGTGCTGCGAACCTGCCAGGGCGTGCAGACCAAGGCCGCCACGCGGCTCGGCATCAACCGGAACACGCTCCATAAAAAAATCACCGACTACAACCTCGAATCCGAGGCCCGTTAGTAGTCGGTGATTTGCAGTTGATCAGCCAATATCCCAAGAACGGCTTCATCTACTTGAGATTGACCTGATTCCTGGGCTTTTCCCCACGGAAGACTTGGACGATCTGCTCCATCACCTCGCTCCGCATCTGGGCCAATGACTGCTCCGAAATGAACGCCGCATGGGGCGTGACGATCACCCGTTCGTCCCGGAAAAGGGGCTGGTTCAGGTCGCAGGGTTCGGGATCGAAGACGTCGAGGGCGGCTCCCGCGATCTCACCCGCTTGAATCGCTTCCCAAAGGGCCGCCTCGTCGATGAGCCCACCCCGGGAAGTGTTAATCAGATACGCCGTCGATTTCATGCAACGGAACTGCTCGGTACCGAACATCTTTCGCGTAGAGGGCGTAAGCGGGGCATGGACGGAGATGAAATCGCTCCGGCTTAGGAGGTCCTCGAACGAAACCATGCCGCAACCGGTGTCGTAATCATTGCCGCTCGTGGTGTGGGCCAAAATCTCCAAACCCAACGCTCGCGCCTTCGGAACGAGCGCGCGGGCCGTGTTTCCCAATCCCACCAGCCCCAACGTCTGCCCTTTGATGCGAGTGAGCGGCAGGCCCGCACCGAGGTTGTACTCACCCTGCTTGGTGCGATGGTGGAAGAAGGCGATCTTCCGCGAAAGGGCCAGCAGCAGCCCGAGTGCGTGATCCGAGACCTCATGGGTGCAGTAATCGGGTGAATTCGTCACGGGGATGCCGCGGGCCGTGCAATCGGCCAGCGCGATGTTGTCCAAGCCAATGCCCAGCCGCGCAACCGTCTTGAGTTTCGTCGCGGCGGCGATGACAGCGGGCGTCACCTTCGCCCAGTTCGTGGCAATCGCATCCACATCGGCCGCGAGCTCGCAGAGCGTTCGTTCGTCGCCCGAGGGGGCTTCGATCAGTTGCGCCCCTGAGGCTGCCAGGATCGACTCCTCGATGTCCAGGCTGGGCCATGCGCGATCAGTCAACAACACCTTGAAAGCGAACTCGGACATCTTCACAAAACTCCTTGGTCGGTCATTCAAAAAGCCGACGCAACCTGTCACAGATCAAGTCGCCCGATGGCCCGCTGATGTTCTACCATTCCCCCGCAGTTTCGCCCGGCGGGAAACGAATTTCGAGCCACTCGGGGAGGAGCCCATCACATCATCCCGCGCACCGGCTCCCTGAATTCCCATTTCACATAGACTCCCACTCCATCAACAAGCTGCAAATACCTACCACAAAGAGACTTGGAAACAGATAACCAAACATCCATTCGAGTCGATTCCTGTTGTCGGAAACCGGGATTTTGGCATAAACTGGATCATTGTTGACGACGGCAATCATCGCTTGTCACCAACGACCCTGCCCGCCTTTCTCCCACCGCCTGCTCCCCCTCCATCACTCTCTCCCCAAAGCTTCAAATCTAGCAGCGGATTCCGTTCCGCAATTTGCCTCCCAATCGAATCTCGCCCACGTGTTGAGGTGATTCTTGTTCGTGCCATCGCGCACCGGCCACCGGATCAAATCCCTGTCGTACTTCCGGTACGTCAGTGGGTGGGTGTGCGCGCTGATACTCATGGTGCTGGCGTTCCCGAACGTCTCATCAGGAGCCGAGCGAATTCTGCTGATCGACGGCACCAGCCACACCGGCGAGAGCGAATCGGTTCGCGATGGCAACGTGGTTTGGCGCACCACCTCGAATGAGAGGATTTTGATCCCCATTGACAAGATCCTGCGGATCGAGCAGTTCCATGAGCATCCGCCATCCCCTCCCATGTCCTCGTCGCCGTCCGGCGGGAAGCCCACCACAGCCAAGGCTTCATCCGACAGCGCGGTTCAAAGCGGTTCGCATTTGCCTCCGCTGATCGACACCAAATCACTCCTGGGCCGAGATATGCCACCGGCCATAAGCAGTCCATCGACGGCTGTGGGAGGCGAGTTGATCGGTGTCCCTCTGTTGGATCCACTCGCCGTTGAAGGCGAGGAGACGGCCGAAAGCCCCATCGATCTCACCACACCGGAAGAGGCCTTCAACGATTCGCCCACCGTCGACACCTGGACCAGTTCCGTACCGCTGGTGGGAAGTTCCGTCTCGGCCATCACCTCCGTTCTTTCGACGGCCCAGCACACCGCCGTCGCCGCCACGAACCAGGCATCGCTTTGGACGAACCGCATCCAGTTGGGCGGCAACTTCACCAACGGTAACTCCAATGTCGACATCGTCGATGTGCTGACCCAATTCGAGCGATCGACCGCTGTCAGCCTGCGGCAGATGGAACTGGGCGGCCAGTGGTCGCAAAGCACGGGCGTGGTGACGGCCAACCGCTGGTGGCTCAACGGCAACTTCGACTGGCCTTTCTCCAGCGAGGAAGACAAGTGGATCACCTTCCTAAGTTCCAAGAACGAGTACAACAAGCTGGCCAACCTGAACTTCCGAGGCACCGACACGGTCGGGATCGGCTACCGCTTCTTCTACGAACCGAAAAAACGCCTCATCACCCGCATCGGCCCCGCCGTCACCGTCGAGTCTTTCGATTCGCCGGACGACACCCGCACGACCTTCGACTTGTTCACCGAAGTCGAAATCCGCTGGCCGATCGCCAAACGAACCTCGCTCGAATCGCGCATCCGATATCAGCCCAGTCTCCTCGATGGCGCGATCTACCGCGTCTTCTCGACCTCGTCCTTGCTTTGGGATCTCGACCAGGAAAACCGCTGGAAATTGGCACTCAACGTCCGCACCGAATACATCTCCGTCCCCAGCCCCGGAAGAAAATCGACCGATATCTTCACCATCGTCTCGCTCGTTTATCAAAGAAAGTAGATCCCTCGGTGCCGGTCTATATTTGGTGAGCGCACGACCAACACACAATTCGCTGGTCGCACACGGCACAGCGGGTTAACATTTCGCCCAGTCGGTGATTTCGCTCCTCTCGCGCTGCACCCCCACGTGCGATGCCCGGGCCATTTCCCGACCACACCCACTCTGACGCACCCGCAGGAACGACAACATGAGCAGCACCTGGCCGATTGGCGTATTCACTTCTGTCGATGCGGGTCTGGGAGTCCATCTCGAAGTGGCCCAGGATCTCCAGGTCCCCACCGTGCAGGTCCATGCTCCGCACCCCCAGACACGAACACCGGAAGTGGCCAAGTCCTTCCGCGCCAAGTGCGATGCCGCCGGTATTCAAGTGACGGTCATCTTCGGCGGGTTCGACGGCGAGAGCTATGCCGACATCCCGACCACCGCCCGCACCGTGGGCCTGGTGCCGCTGGAAACCCGCGCCAGCCGTGTCGCCGAGATGAAGGAAATCTCCGATTTCGCCAAATGGGTCGGTTGCCCGGCCATAGGCCTCCACATCGGCTTCGTTCCCGCACGCGGCACCGAAGACTACCAAGCCCTTGTCGCGATCACGCAGGATCTGCTCGCCCATGCCGCCGCGAATGGTCAAGCCATCCATCTGGAGACCGGCCAGGAGACCGCCGACCATCTCCTCGAGTTCATCCACGATGTGAACCGTCCGAATCTCGGCATCAACTTCGATCCCGCCAACATGATCCTCTATGGCACCGGCAACCCGATCGAAGCCCTCAAGAAGGTGGCCAAGTATGTCCGCAGCATCCACTGCAAGGACGCCCTCTGGGCACCGGAAGGGGAACGGGGCAAGTCTTGGGGCCAGGAGGTCGCATTGGGAACAGGCGATGTCGGCATGGAGGATTACCTCGCCACGCTCTGGGAGATCGGCTATCGCGGGCCGCTCACCATCGAACGCGAAATTCCCCACGATCCGGTTCAGCAAAAGAAGGATCTCGCCTCGGCCCTTGAGCTGCTGACCACGCTCCGGGCCAAAATCGCCGGTTGATGTGACATCTATCGCGCACTCCCTTCCCGCCACCGGCGGATTCCGCCCTTGGGGGGAGTTTTCAAGGCCGTGAGACGGCGGACTCCGGCGAAGTTTGCAGGTCGCGCTGAACTCCGCCCGTCGATCGGACGATAACGATTGTCAGGATCGGGCAGGGCGGGGGAGCGATGCGCGCGACCGCCCGGGGGAGTCTTCATTTCAGCGGACGCGGATCAGGATATGCCCGACTATCGCGTTCAACTCGACACCTTCAGCGGGCCGCTCGATCTGCTGCTCTATCTCGTCCGCCGCAACGAGATCGATCTCGTCGACCTGCCCATCTCGCAGATCACCAACCAGTTCCTCGCCTTCCTGCAGATTCTCGAACTCATCGATCTCGACACGGTCGGCGAGTTCGTCGTCATGGCCAGCACGCTGATCGAGATCAAAAGCCGGCTGGTGCTCCCCCGTTCCGACGATCAGTCGCAGGAAGCCCAAGCGGCGATGGGAGAGGATCCCCGCAGCGAACTTGTTGAACAGCTACTGGAATACAAGCGGTACCGGGATGCGGGGCAGGCACTGCAAACCCATGCCGATGAATGGCACACCCGCTTCCCGCGCCTGGCCAGCGAGAAACCCAAATCGGCCCGCGACGCCGCGAACGATTCGTTCAAAGAAGTCGAGCTGTGGGATCTCGTCAGCGCCCTCGCACGGGTCATGCAGAAGAAGATCGTCGTGGAGACCTCCTCCATCCGCTACGACGACACGCCCATCTCGGTCTATGTCGAACGCATCGGTTCACGCGTCCGCAGCATGGGCCGCGCGGCCTTCAGCGAATTCTTCGAAGGTGCCAACGAACGCAGCAAGATCGTAGGCATCTTCCTCGCGATCCTCGAACTCTTGCGCCACCACAACTTCCATGCCGAACAACCCGCACCGCACGGCGAGATCTACCTGACGGCCCCGATACCAGTCGCGGACAACCCGCCAACGGATGGCGTCTCCCCGTCAGTTGATGGCAACTGAATCTTGCCACGGCGCAGAACTGCCATCGCCGAAGAAACTCACTTTCCGCTCAGCACCGGAAAAATCTCGCCAAGATTCGATGACGATGTGCGTAGTCATCGGCGAGGGCGGTCGCTTGGAATCGAGCGAAAAGTCGGGGCTTGTTTTAGGAAGCGATCCCGGCCGATACTCTCCGCAACACGGCAATCCAGCCGGAACCATATCAAGCCGTTCACAATCATTCCCGGGGCCACCCATGTCCGTCGCCGATGAACTTCTCAAGCTGCAACAACTTCGCGACGCGGGTGCCATCACCCCGGAAGAATTCGAACGTCAGAAGGCGGCTCTCATGGATCCTAAGCCGGCATTGAATCTGGATGTGAAACAGTGGTCGGTGTTGTTGCATCTCTCGCAGCTTTTGAACCTCGTCACGGGGTTCGGCGGCATCATCGCTCCGATCGTGATCTGGATGCTCTTCCGCGATCAGTCACCCGAAATCGACCAGCACGGCAAGAACATCGTCAACTGGTGGATCTCCAGCCTGATCTACGGCGTCGTCTCCGGGCTGTTGTGCTTGGTTCTGATCGGTATCCCGCTGCTGATCGCGCTGGTCATCCTCACCTTCGTCTTCCCGATCATCGGAGCCATCAAGGCCAGTTCGGGAGAGGTCTGGAGATATCCCATGACGATCAACTTCATCAAGTAGTTGGCTTTCGGGGAGCTGAACTGAACCAGGCGGAAACGAACAGTCCCGCCAACACCAGATCGATGATCGCCGCTCCCAGCAAAGGCCAGGGAAGCCTTCCCTGCGCCGCGATGATCAGCGCAGGAACCCCGAACCCAATCTTTTCGACCAAGGCAGGAAAGACCAGTGGCCGAAATCGGCGGACATCCCACGCCATCATCAGAAACGCCAATTGCCAGGCGATCGTGACCCCCAGAAAGCCGTAATAGAACTCGGCATGGGTAATCGCAGGGGGATATTCGGTCGCAAAGGTCGATTCGGCGGCGTACATGGGCAACAGCCCGATGAGGCCGTAGATTCCCGCAGCCAAAAAGACGATCCGGGCATAGAGCATGGTCACTCTCTTTGAATTGGCCAATTGATCTTCAAATAACGAAACAGGCCATGAAGACGGATCTTCATGGCCTGTGATGCTTCATCTGCAAGCAAGACTAAACCAGATCGTTGACATGGCGGGCCGGACGGCGGGGCCGCTGGGTCTCGAAACCATCGATCTCGTACCTTGCGAGTTCCTTATTGACGCGGATCTCGATGTTGGTGAGTTGATCACCTTCCTCGCGCGTCACGAACGTGATCGCCGAACCGATCTTCTCGGTGGACGACAACCGACCCGTGCGGCCGATACGGTGCACATAGTCGTCGCAGTCCTGCGGCACATCGTAGTTAACGATGTGCGAGATCCCGCTGATGTCGATCCCGCGGCCCATCACATCGGTGGCAATGAGCAGTCGCAGACGGCCATCCCGGAACCGCGACAGCACCCCTTCACGCAGACTCTGCGAAAGATCGCCGTGGATGAAGCCGATCCGGGGCAGCCGACCGTTGAACTTGCGGTAGACCTCTTCGGCACCGCGCTTGGTGCGGGTGAATACCAGCACCTGCTGAGGCTTCTCCTGCGAGAGCACTTTCACCAGCGTGCGGAACTTCCGGTCGTGGTCGACCGGCACATAATACTGTTGGATTGAACTGTGGGAGACTCCCCCCACATCCGAAAGATCCACCCGCTCGGGGTTGTTCATATACTTCTGGGCCAGGCGGGCCACCGGTGCGGGGAGCGTCGCCGAAAGGAGCAGCGTCTGCCGCTCCGAAGGACACTTCCGCAGGATGCGTTCGATATCCGGCCGGAAGCCAATATCCAGCATCCGGTCGGCCTCGTCCAGAATCACCATCTTCAGCCGGGAGGTGTCGAGTTCGCCCCGCTGCATCAGATCGATGATTCGTCCCGGCGTGCCGATGACCAGCTGGCATCCCTTTTTCAGTTCAGTGATCTGCGGACGGATATTCCGTCCGCCGACACAGCAAACCGAGCGAAGGGGGTGCTTGAGCGAAAGCTTCAGCGCTTCTTCCGAAATTTGCTGGCTGAGCTCGCGGGTCGGCGTCAGGACCAGTGCCTGCGGGTGATCGGCGTGATGATCGATTCGTTCCAGAATCGGCAGGACGAACGCAGCCGTCTTCCCCGTTCCGGTTCGTGCCTGGCCGATCACATCCTGACCCGTCATCGCGAGCGGCACAAAGGCCGCCTGAATCGGGCTGGGGCTTTTGAAGCCCATCTTCCTCACCGCGGCAAGGGTGATGTCACTCAGGCCCAGGTCTTCAAAACTAACTGTCTTCGTCTCCATCCGGGGAGCACTACCTCTCGAAACAAACAGGGAGAACCAACGCATCTCCTTCGTCGAGACTTGTTTTACTGCAACGCATCTCGCATTTATCCCTTGACACGCTACCGCCCCGACGCTCCCGACGCAATGTCGATTCTTCTCATCTCCTGGCGACCTCGATCGATCTTCGGCCAGTTCCTCTTCCAATCTTCATAACCCGCCAACCGTCACCCGGTGACCGGAGCGGCAACATCCTCCGGCTCCAGTACATAGTTGGCCAAGTTCAATGTGTAGTGCTCGTCGAAAAACTCCTTGATCTTTGGCTCGAACGACTCATCCCACGGACGGCGGGTGTGCCATGTCTGCCCGGCGGTGGAGCGGCGCAGCTCGCCGCCGTCCACGATGATCTCGCCCCCTTTGAGCACATACCGCGGCATCTCGAACATCTTCCTGAGATCGTCCTGCCGGGAATAGATCGTGATGTCGGCGTCGGCCCCCGGCCCCAGATGCCCCTTCGACGTCAGCCCCAGCATCCGCGCGGGGGCAGCCCGCGTGATGATCGCGATCTCACGCAGCGTGTACTCCCGTTTCAGATCCCCCAGGATCGTTTTTTGACGCACACTTTCCGGCAACCGCGCCAACATCTCGGCCCGTAGCGATTCGCTCATCAGCAGGGCGATAATCTGCGGATACGCGAGGAACGATGCACCGTTAGGGTGGTCGGTGCTCATCGCGATCCGCCAGGGATCCCCCATCAACAGATACCACTCCAGCCCGATGGCCCATTGCAGGCCATGCACCGCGCTTTTGTCCCGATAGGTGATCGGGACGACGCCGCAGCCACCCTCGACCTCGCTGTCGCCGCTGAACCACCGGCGGCCCGTCAACTTGTGCAGGTAGTACCCCACCTCGCTATCGCCCGTCATCGAGACGGTGTCGCCGAACATCACCTGCCCGACATCGACTGTGATCTCGGGATGGCTTTCCACGTATTCCACCAGTTGCCTCGTCGCCGAGCCGAATGTCGCCTGGTCATTGGGCTCTCCCGCGTAGCTGTGATACTGGATATGCGTGAAATGCCCGCGCCGCCCCTCCAGCGACTGCATGGTCGCCAGCGTTGTCTTCCAGTTGCCGGGAATCCCCAGGTGGTTGCAATGGATGTGAACCGGATGCGGCAATTGCAGTCGATCCGCCGCAGCCGCGAGTTGCCGCACGATCGCGCGGGGTGTCACATGCTCGTCGCCGATCGCCTGATCAATGTCGTCAAGTGGCAACCGGGCACTCTTCCAGTATTCGACACCCCCCGGATTGACGATCTTGACGCCATATCCATAGGACGCCTCCAACACCCACGCGACAAACGCCTCCAGCGATGCGGGATCCCGCTTCCGCAGGCAATCCATCATGAAGCGGTTGTTCCCCAGCAGTGTATAGAACCCCTTGTCGAGGATCGGCACATCCGCGAACTCGGCATGCACCGCCCGCGCATGCAGTGGCGGAATCGCGGCATCGAAGGCGGTCGTGTATCCCAGTCCCGCGTAAAGATACCCCGTGGCGAAACTGCTCGGCACCGGCCCCGCATTCCCGGCTCGAAATCCTTCCCGAGTCTCCAACTGAGCCGCCATCCGCGTGGCCCCTGGGAGCAGCCGCCGCGCGGCATTCACCTTCGGCCCGGCAATGTGGCAATGCATGTCCACACCGCCCGGCATGACCACACAACCGGTCGCATCAATGACCACATCGGGCCGGACCTGCGGATCAACAGGTGTTGCGATAATCCGCCCGTCTTCGATCCAAAGATCCGCGACCACACCGTCGCGATCATGCACGGGGTCATAGATCGCCCCTTGGCGGATGACTGACTTCGCCACATTCCACTCCGCTGCCGGGATGTTGTCTCTCGCCGAATTCTGTTGAACTTCAATCTACCGCCCACATGCCGGCAGGACGACCGCAACCCCGAACTCAGACCACTTCATCTCGCCGATGGTGCATCGCCACCGATGGTCGAGTAGGATTTTGGCAGGTCGATCTTGTATGAGTGAAAGGGAACTGCGTGGCGACAGAGAAACGCGATTTCGACGATTTTCTGGAGAAGTTTCGCAAGCATCGCGAACTCATGCAGGAGGAACTCAGCAAGATCATCGTGGGCCAGAAGCCCGTGATCGAGCAGATCCTCGCCGCCATCTTCACCGGCGGGCATTGCCTGCTCGAAGGGGTTCCCGGCCTAGCCAAAACTCTGACGGTCTCGACGATCGCGCAGATCCTCGATGTCCACTTCAAGCGGGTGCAGTTCACCCCCGACCTCATGCCCTCGGACATCACCGGCACCAACGTGCTGGATGAAAACGAGAGCGGCCGCCGCGAGTTCCGCTTCGTCGAGGGGCCGGTCTTCACCAACGTCCTCCTCGCGGACGAAATCAACCGCACGCCCCCCAAGACCCAAGCTTCGCTCTTGCAGGCGATGCAGGAACGCGAAGTGACGGTCGGCCAGACGACTTATCGACTGCCGGAACCGTTTTTCGTCATCGCCACACAAAACCCCATCGAGCAGGAGGGGACCTACCCGCTTCCCGAGGCCCAGCTCGACCGCTTCATGTTCAACGTCGTCGTCGATTACCCCAACCTCGCCGAAGAAGAGGAGATCCTCACCTCGACCACACGCGGCGAAAAGCCCGAGATCCGCAAGGTTCTCTCCGCCAAATCGATCCTCTTCCTGCAGAAGCAAGTCAGCATGGTCGAGATCGGGCCACTGACGGTGAACTACGTCGCCCGACTCGTCCGCGCGACGCGACCGCGTGACGATTCGGCCCCCAAGTTCATTCGCGAACTGGTCGATTGGGGCGCCGGTCCTCGTGCGGGACAGTTCCTCATTTCTGGAGCAAAGGCAATCGCCGCCATGGACGGTCGCCCCAGCGTCTCGCTGGAAGATATCCACCGCGTCGCCATCCCGGTGCTGCGCCACCGCATCTCGACCAACTTCCAGGCCCAGGCGGAAGGTCTGACCCGCGAGGCGATCATCGCCAAGCTCCTCGACGCCGTCCCGGAACCCACCGTGAAAAAGTATTCCTGATCAACGATCAGCCGACCGCGAAGATCCCCGGCCACCGCCGACACACTCCGCTTGAGCATGGGGCAAGGATTTGGCCAACTCCGCCGAGCAATATCTGAATCCCGCAGTCATCCGCACGGTGGCCCGGCTAGATCTGCGCGCGCGTTTCATCGTGCAGGGCTTTCTGCAAGGGCTGCATGCGAGCCCTTTCCACGGCTTCAGTGTCGAGTTCAGCGAGCACCGGCGGTACACGCAGGGAGACGACCCCAAGGACATCGACTGGCTCGTCTACGCCAAAACCGATCGCTACTACGTCAAGAAGTTCGAAGCCGAGACGAACATCTCGGGCATGCTGCTGATGGATCTCTCCGCCAGCATGGGCTACACGTTCCGTCAGCAGCTCACGAAGTTTGAATACTCGATCTGCCTGGCCGCCGCATTGGGATACCTGATGATCCATCAGCAGGATCCCGTCGGCCTGATGACGTTCGATTCCAAGATCAACGCCTCGCTGCCGCCTCGTAGTCGCCGGTCGCAACTGGCCGAACTCCTCGGTCTTCTCGCCAAGCTGCGTCCGGCCGGCGAGACCGACTTCGCCAGCTCGATGAAGCGGGCCTCGGGGATGCTCAGGCACCGCCACCTCATCATGGTCTTCTCGGATCTGCTCTCGGAACCCGACGATGTCGTCCGGGGTCTGCGCCACCTCAAGCATGGGGGCCACGATGTGATCCTGTTCCATGTCCTCGACGAAGCCGAAGTGACTTTCCCCTTCACAGGCTCTTCCCTCATGGAGGATCCCGAAAGCGACCAGACCCTCGTAGTCGACGCCCTGGGGACACGCCCGGCTTATCTCGAGGCGATGAACAGTTGGCGCTCGAATCTGGCGGCCGAATCCCTCAAGCTGGGGGTCGACTATGTTCCACTGGATACCAGCCTCCCTTTTGACAGGGCTTTGGTGGGATACCTCTCGCAGCGCCGGGCGCGGGGTTAACCTTCCCACTCGAGTCTTTTTTGCAGCGGCTCCCGAAAGTTCGACCTCATGCGCAATGTTCTCGCGTTGATCCTGGCAGGTGGAAAAGGCACGCGGTTGGAACCCCTCACCCGGGATCGGGCCAAGCCCGCCGTCCCGTTCGGAGGAGTCTACCGCATCATCGACTTCGCCCTGTCGAACTGCATCAACAGCGGCCTCCGCAAGATTCTGGTGATGACCCAGTACAAGGCGGCCAGCCTCGACCGGCACATCAACCTGGGATGGCGGTTCCTCTGCCGCGAACTGGACGAATTCATCGACATCCTCCCGCCTCAGCAGCGGATCGATGAAAGCTGGTACCAGGGAACGGCCGATGCGGTCTACCAGAACATCTATTCCATCGAAAAGACCCGGGCCGACTATGTGCTGATCCTAGCGGGTGACCACATCTACAAGATGGATTACGCCCAGCTCATCGCCGACCACATCGTCTCGGGAGCGAAGGTGACAATCGCCTGCATCCCCGCCACACTGGAGGAAGGGAAGCAGTTCGGCGTCATGCAGATCGATGCCAACCGCCGTGTCGTGGAATTCGCCGAAAAGCCCGCCGATCCCAAGCCGATGCCGGACGATTCGACCCGCTGCATGGCCTCGATGGGGATCTACGTCTTCAACTCACAGTTCCTGTATGACGAACTCTGCCGGGATGCGACGGAGCCGGAGAGCAGCCACGATTTCGGCAAGGACATCATCCCCCGCGCCATCCGGGATCACCTGGTGCGGGCCTGGCCGTTCCGGGACAAGAACACCGGCAAGTCGCTCTACTGGCGCGACGTGGGGACGCTCGACGCCTTCTACGAGGCGAACATGGATCTGATCGCCGTCGACCCGGAACTCAACCTTTACGACCGCAGCTGGCCCATGCGAACCTACCAGCCCCAATTGCCGCCTCCAAAGTTCGTCTTCGCCGACGACGATGTCGCACCACCCCGCATCGGCCAGGCGCGCGACAGCATGGTCAGCACCGGCTGCATCCTCTCGGGCGGTTCGGTGAGCCGATCCGTCCTTTCACCCCGCGTACGCGTCAACAGCTACGCGACGGTGGAGGGTTCCATCCTCTTCGAAGGCGTTGAAATCGGCCGTCACTGCAAGATCCGCAGGGCCATCATCGACAAGGGGGTCAAGATCCCCGAAGGAATTCAGATCGGCTACGACCCGGATGCAGACCGCGAACGTGGCTTCACCGTGACCGAATCGGGCGTCTGCGTCCTGGGCATGGGCTACGATTCACTGTTGATCAACGACTGGTCGATCGACTGACGGGCTACATCGCGTCACGTCCAGAGGGAAAAGCCGCTGGATCGTGGCTCGTCATGGTCATCGTGCATTGACTGCTGTACCGCGCGGTTGGAACTGAAGTGGGCCGGTGCGAGCGTGTTGCCAGCGCTCGACCCGGCCAGCTTCTCGCCCAGCAGGTTCCAGGTCTCCTGGTGGATTTCCAGAATCCGCAAAGCGTTGGTCACGCGCTCACGGTCGCGTTCGATATCGGCCAGCACCAGTTGCTGATAGGTGAAGGCGAAGAGTGCCCGCTGCCGGGAGGCCAGTTCGGGAGCGGCTTCCTCGCGGATGCCATCCATCAGTTCGGCCACACACTCCCGCGACTTCGACAGAGCGTCCAGCACGCGGTCGAACTCTCCGGATTCCCACTCCTGGGCGGCGAATCTCACATTCCGCACCGCCGCATCGACCACCATCTTGTGCAACTGATACGGCGAAGCGGTCTCGATTCGCGACAAGAGGTATTCATCGTTGTGAAACGTCACGTCGAAATTCCGATAGCGGGAGCAGGCCGTCGCGTTCCGGGAAGTTCCGCCCTCCCGTTGATCGGGTAGGGTGGTGTACGCCCCGGATTCCTAGCCAACGGATCGACCAGTGATCGGCCTTTCCGTTGAAGTTTCCAAGGCTCGTCTCGTCACTGCCACGATCGGAACAACTTATCAGTGCGCGGGAATTCGCATGATTGTCGGTGTCACGGGATGCGGGTTTTGATCCAGCGAAGCTCGACGGAACCATCGAAGCCACGTTTCGTTCGAGCCCCGCCGATCAACCCGCCGCTTCACGACTATTTGCTGTTCTTCAACTGTTCTGTGAACGATGTCAGAGCATTCCCCTGGCTTTGAAGAGTGTTGAGGATCGTCTCCAACTTGCTGAATTGGAGAGTCAGCCGCTGCCGCCTCAAGCCCAGTCGGGTGTCGATCCGCCCGATCTGCCCAGTCAGTGTCGTCGCCGTCGATTCCAGGGATTTGGTCGTCGTGGTGAGCGACCCGTCGATCGAATCGGTGAGCGACTTGGTCAGGGCCTCCAACTGCTTGCCTAACCCCGTCTTGTCGGTGGTGAAGAACGCTACCACGCTATCCGGCGACGCCGTGAGGGCATCGTTCAGCTTTGTCGAGTCGATCTCCAGTTGACCGCCGGTGGTGACCGTGATGCCCAAGTCGCCCAGAGAGCGGATGTCACCAGTCGCTCCCGAATTGCGGTAATTGGCGATGGTCGACAGGCTGGTTTGGATCCGCAGGGCCGCAGCTTCCCCCTGGAGGATCGCCCGGGTGTTGGTGGCGGTGTTGAACGCCGTCAACGTTCCCACCGTGGTCAACACCGAGTTGAAGCCGGTGACGAAATCGCTCACGACCTGGCTGATCGAAGCGTTGTTGCGCGAGATCGTCACCGAGGTGGGACTGGATCCGACGGCCTTGATCGAGACGTCGACCGCCGTGACGACATTGTTGAAATTGTTGGTCGGCGAAGTCAGGAAATAGGCGTTCGAATTCGTGTTTCCCACCCGCAGGACGGCGTCTTTCCCGACTGCGGCGTCTTCGACACCCAACACGTTGTTGGGATCCTCCACCACGAAGTCGCCACGCGAACCGCTGAAGGTTGCGTTGAAACCGAGTTTGACGGGGCTGACCAGCGACCCGGTGTTGACGGCGGCACCGCGAACGCGCCCCCCCTGCGAATTGAGCTTTGCGATCACACCATTGACCGTGTCCGTGGCCAGCACGTCGATCGTCAACACCCGGCGGCCGTCGATCACCTGCTTGCCGTCGCCGCCCACCACACCACTGCCGAACAGCTTCAGCTCCGTGGCGGTCTTCCCGGAGATTTCCGCCACCGAAAGTGTCCCGGCCCCCGCCGCCTGATCCACCAGTTCGATCCCGTCGCCGGAGCGGCTAAGCTGAGCGGTCACCGTTCCGCCCGTCGCCAGATTGATCGCATCGATCACATCGCCCACGGTCTTGGTGGTGGAACTGACCGTCACGATCGATTGCGCGCCGCTGGAGTCGGTGAT
>PNLE01000079.1 GCA_013822855.1 Planctomyces sp. | reverse complement strand
AAATTCCTCACCGAAGATGCCGCCAAAGCCACGAAGGAATCACCTGCGCAAGTCGCCCATGAAGAGGCACCCTCCGTCAAGCCAGCTTTTGAACCAGCCTCTGCATCAATGAACGGCAGCCACGCAAGTCCAGCTGTCGATCTCGCTCCCGCGACAGCCGTTTCCTCGACGGCCGTTCTCGACTGGGAACCAGAGATCGGCAAAGGGCTGGTGACTCAGGTCGTCCTTTCCGGTGACGCTTATCAGATCGGCCTCCAGCACGGTCGACAGGAACGCGAAGCCATTCACGCGATTTTGGAACGGCAGATCTCGCGGTATGGCAGCCGCCTGGACAACATGCCCGAACTGGATCAGGCACTGATGGATCCGGGCCGCTACTTCGGCGAAGAAGAAGTGGCTGAGCTGAAGGGGATCGCGGACGGAGCCGAGTTGCCCGTGGGCTTCCTCGTGGGCCACAATCTGGGCCTCTGCGAAGACTATGTTCCCGGCTGCGTGCACTTCGCGATCACCTCGGGAGTGAACGGACGGCATGGGTTGATCCATGCGGCCAACGAAGACTCGTCCCTCGCTTTGAGTCTGACCGACAGCCTGAAGCGAATCGTCCAGTACCGGGCACCCGCCAAGGGTTACCGCCATGTGGCCTTCAGCGTCACCGGCCAGCTCTGCGGCATCAACGGCACGAACGAGAAGGGACTGACCGTCAGCAGCACCCTGCTCTTGGATCGGGCGCCGCGCGATGTCACCGCTCCGGGAGATATCCATCCGGTTCTCATCAAGCGGATCCTGGAAAACGCGGCCACACCGGAAGAGGCAGTCGAGATCCTCAAGGAATCCAAAAGAAACGGGGCGTGGGGTATCTGCATCAGCCATTCGGCCACGGACTCGCTTAGTTATGTGGAATACGACAGCGATCAGATCGAAGTGCGAACGGGAATGACGCGGGTGGTGGGAACCAACCACTCCCTGCTGCTTGGCGCGACGCATCCGACTCCACCCCATTCGATCCACCGCATGGAACGTCTCAACGAGCTGTTGAACAGCCATGAAGCCGATGGCGTGACATCGCAGATCGCAGAGGCTTCCTTGCGAGACCAATTCGACGGTCGCCGTCAACGCGTGACGGCCCATCCGACGATGAACACGATTTGCCGGGTGGACAATCAGATCAGCGTGGTGATGTCCCCCGCGCAGCAGGTCATCCGTGTGACCCCCGGGCCGGCGAAGAAGGAGATCGCCCACGAGTTTTCGACATTGACCATCGAAGAATTCTTCCGAACCGGTTCAAAAAAAAACGACACGGCCGGGTCGTCCTCAGTCGATGAGGGGAACAGAGTCGATTCGGCTCGAGTCACGCCAAAGACCGACCGTTTTGACGGATTGCCAGCCGCTGCCGATCGGGTGATGCGGCGGGTTGTGCTGCGGCCCCGGCAGGAATCGCTGCCGAATCCGGGAACGGCGGCACTTCCGCTGACAGGCCGGTCGTTGGTTTACGGAACCGGTGAGGTGGCGGAAACATTGGTCGCCAGACTTCGCGAATCGGGCCTCAGCGCCGAGTTGTTGAATGTCTGCGACGATGTGGCCGCCCTCGAGGCCGACTTTGAGAAACTGACTGCTTCGCAGCCGGTGGACCATCTATTTGTCGTGGGGCCGAAGACACTGGAGGAGGTGGCGGCGGGGAACGCATCCGACCGGTTCGTCTCGACCTTCCGAGTCTGCCAGTTGTGGACCCAATGGGCTGCCAAGTGCGGCAAGTTGGCGACAAGCACGATGACCGCCATCACCTTCATGGGTGGCAATTTCGGATTGAATGGCAGTCCCACGGGAGCCGACGGCGGAGCTTTGACCGGACTTTGGAAAGCCTTGCGGCGCGAGTTGGGGGTGGTGCCTGCCCGCGTCATCGACTTCTCCGGGGATGAATCCGCCGCCCGCGTGGTCGAGCAGCTGCAAAACGAACTGGCCCATCCGTTCCAGACATGTGAAGTGGCTTACTCCCGAGGCGAGCGATTCGTACTCTCGGCACGGCCGGTTCCTTCGTCTCCCAAAAATGACTTCGGCCCCACGCCGGGGACGGCCTGGATCGTCACAGGCGGAGCCCGTGGTGTCACTGCGGTTGTCGCCCGGGAATTGGGACTTCGCTGCGGTGTCCATCTCCATCTGATCGGTTCATCGCCACTGGCTCAGGTCGATCCCGCCTTGATGGATGCGACGGCCGAGGAGTTGAAGCCGCTACGCCGACAGTTGATGTCGGAAGCGCGGGAGCGGGGCGAAGTGCCACTCGACGCCTGGAATGCGTTTGAGCGCGGTTTGGAGATCAACCGCACCTTGCGTGAAATGGCCCAGGCTGGTGTCTCCGTGACTTACCATGCCTGCGATGTCTCCGATGCGGCAGCGGTTCAGAAAACCATTTCCGCCATCCGCTCATTGAATGTTCCCATCGAGGGGGTGATCCACGGAGCGGGTGTGGAGAACGCCTGCCGTTTCGATCGCAAGCAATTGCCCAAGGTGCGCAAAACCTTCGATGTCAAAGTCGACGGGGCGAAGAGCCTGGCGATGGCTCTGGAACATGATCCGGTGGTCTTCTTCGTGGGCTTCGGTTCGACGAGCGGCCGGTTCGGAGGGTTGGGGCAGGCGGATTACTCTGCGGCCTCAGACTCCTTGGCAAAATTCTGCAACGAACTCGGCCGCAAACGTCCCGATTGCCGGACGATCACCGTGCACTGGCCGCCTTGGGGCGAAGTCGGTATGGCGGCACGTCCCGAGAGTAAACTGGCACTCGAGGCGGGCGGGATGGCCTTCATGCCACCCCGCGAAGGTGTGGCCTTCCTGCTGGAGGAACTTTGTTCTGCCGCACCCGAGCCGGAAATTCTGCTTGTCGACAAGCCCGATGGGTTGGATCTCGACAAGACCCTCCCCGCGCGGGCGGAGTGGGACGATTACGCCGACGCTCAAAGCCGCGTCGAAAGTTCGCCTCTGCTTGAAACCGTCGTGGAATTCGAGCGGGACCGGTCGGTGAAGGTCGAGGCCCGCTTCAATCCGGCCACCGATCCTTTCCTGTATGACCATCAGCACAAAAACGCACCCATCCTGCCGATGGCGTTCGGGATGGAAACGCTGGCCCAGACTCTGAAAGTCCTGGTTCCTGAGCTGACTTCTCTCACCATCTCGAACACGGAGATCGTGAACGGCATGAGGTTCTTCGCCGATCGCCCCGAAGTGGTGACCGCTCGCGTCGAGAAAGTGGGCGATCATTATGTGGGGGAACTCGTCTCCAAGTTTCTGAACCGCAAGGGAGTCCTCCTGCAGAATGAGCGGGTGCTGGTGAAGGCTGAACTGCGACCGGCCACGGCTGCTGGTTTGCGTGTCATGCCGGTGCCTTCCACCGCCGCCAGCGAGACGGTCGAGTATGCCGAGACTTGGGAGCAGATCGGCGAACCGAGTTTCGGCAGCGTCTTCACCGGGCCGACGATTCGTGGGGTGACGGAGATTTCCCGGGAGAGCGACAGCTTCAAAGCGACGATCGTGCCACCATCCACCGCGGGCTTCGCGGGATCTCGCCCGGCCACGGGTTGGCTGACCAGCCCTGCCGTGCTGGATGCCTGCTTCATCGGCTGCGACCGGTGGACTTCACTCACGCTGGGACGACTCCACCTGCCGCAAACGTTCGATGAAGTTCAATTCCATCAGGTGGTTCCCGATGGACAGCCATGCCGCCTCTTCGGGCAGGTTCTGGAAGTGGGCGACAATCAGATTCGCTACGACTTCTCGCTTTGGAACGCCTCGGGGCAAGCCTTGATCGAAGCGCGGGGATTCCAGGTGGTTTCGGCCTCGACGTCTCAGGTCGTCTCGACACCGCCACAGACTTCACCCGCACCGGTAGAAAAAGTAGAAACTCCCGTCGCAACTCAGACGGTAAGTCAAGAATCCGCCGCGCCCCAATTGCTCTTCCCGTTGGAAGCGATCACCTCCTCGGCCGACCTCTGGGAAGTCGAAGTCCGGATCGAACCTCTCACAGAACCGCTGTTGAACGGGCATCGCTTCAACAACTCGCCGCTCCTGCCTGGAGTGGCGATGGTGGAACTCTTCACCGAGGCCCTTCGTGAAGTTTGCCCCGGCCACGAGGCTCCCCGTGTTCGCAACTTCCAGATTCATCATTCGCTGCACTTGAAGGCCGCTCTGCCGCGTCGCGTGCAGGTGGTCGCTCAAAGGAGCAGCGACGGTTTCGACTGTCGACTGGTCGATCTGGATGGGGGGAATATCCTGCTTGCCACGGCGAAGATCGATCGGATTCCGTTTTCTCCCGAGAGTCTTCCCAAGCTGGACAAGCCCAAGGGCCAGTTCGGCCCGATGAAGTATCCGGATGCGGGACCACTCATTCACGGAGCCCCTTTGCGTAGCCTGCACGCGCTTTGTTCGGGCCGCGACGACGCGTGGGCAGAGATCCTGCCGACCGAGATTAGCACATTGCTCGGGAAGGGTTCTACTTGCCAGCCGGTGCTGCATCCCGCCGTTCTGGATGCGAGTTTCTTTGCGTGCGGCGTGCATGCGTGGATCAACTGCTACGGCCGGGTCGAGCTGCCGCTAGGCTTCGAAGAACTGCTGGTTCTTCGGAATGAACCCCTCCGCAAGGGGGAAAAGTTGATGGCCCGCATTCGCTACCGAGACAGCGACGACACTGGCTCGACCTACGACCTCTCGCTCTTCGACACGAATAAGCAGCCGGTCTACATCATCAAAGGCTACCGCAGCGTGGCCAAGGGGAGTGTGTCGCTGTGATTCGGCCCGCTGATTCCCGACTCGAGGTTCTAGTCGCGTCGCGATCCGCACTGCAAGCGGAGTTGCTCGCGAACGGCCAGCCACGAGGTCTGGAAGCCGGAAGCGAGTGGATCAGCCATGCCGGGCGGCGCGAGCACTGGAAGTTGGGGCGTTATTTCCTCATCAGCCGAATGCAGCGACTGTTGAAAGAGGGGGGTAATCCTCCCAAACTCGACGAATTTGATGTGGTGACACGCAACGGCTTGGGCCGGGGAACCCAGCCAAGAATCTATCTCAAGGGACGAATGCTGCCATGGCGGCTCTCGCTTTCGCATGGCGGCGAGGTCTTCGCGTTGGCTGTCAGTCGTGACAACTCCGCGAGGGTGGGGATTGATGTGGTTGATGCTTCAGCGGTGACCCGTGACTCCCTTGGGTTCTGGTGTACGCCCGCTGAAAGAAAGTCGCTGCTATCCCAGGATGAGCACGCCCTGGTTCGAAACTGGGCCATGAAGGAAGCGGTTTATAAAGCCGTCAATCATGGAGAAGCCTTTAGCCCCTCCCATTTCGAGATCTTTTCGGACGGTGAGAAACATGTCTGCCACTGGCGAGGACAAGAGATTCCACTCGATATCGCCTCGATATATCCACTGACGAATGGCGACTACCTGGCCGCTGTCCTGATCGAGAATTTCCGATCGACGAGACATGTCGAGACCAACCATCGAATCAAAAACACGGCTGCATGCCACTTAATCTCCCCATAGCATTCAACAACCAACTTCTTCCATTTTTATTCCAGGACTCAGGACAATGATCGATCTCAGCAATAAAATCGCGTTGATCTCCGGCGCCT
The DNA here is from genome assembly GCA_013822855.1 of Planctomyces sp. Lineage (GTDB taxonomy): Bacteria > Planctomycetota > Planctomycetia > Planctomycetales > Planctomycetaceae > Planctopirus. The sequence continues at coordinate 13,985 of PNLE01000079.1, read as the reverse complement.
CCCGAGGGATTGGTCGGGCCACCGCCATTCGACTGGCTGAGGCGGGGGCGGATATCGTCCTCAACTATGTCTCCTCACGTGAGAGTGCCGACCGTGTCGCCGAGGAGATCGCCGCCATGGGACGACGGGTCGCCGTGGTGCGGGCCGATGTCAGCGAGCAAAGCGATGTCCAATCGATGATGGAGTTCGTCGGCAACGAATTCGGTCGATTGGATATCCTCGTCAGCAACGCCGCTTCCGGGGGCTTCCGCCCGCTATTGTCCGCGACAGCGCGAAACTTCGAAGCGACGATGAACACAAATGTTCGGGCGCTGCTGTTCCTCGTTCAGGCGGCCCATCCGCTGCTCGAACGCAGCCTCGATCGCGCGAAGGTGGTCGCCATTTCCAGCCACGGTTCGCACATGGCCCTGCCCATGTATGGCTTGATCGGCACCTCGAAGGCGGCTCTGGAAAGCTTGATTCGCCATATGGCCCTCGAATTCGGCGACCAGGGGATGAACTTCAACGTCGTTCAAGCCGGTCTCGTTCCGACGGATTCGACCAAGATGATCCCCGGTGCCGACCAGATGTTCGACGCCCGGACGGACAAGACAATGACCGGCGACCGACAGTTGGAACCCTCCGACGTGGCCGACGCTGTCCTCTATCTTTGCAGCCCGCTGAGTGATCTGGTTCAGGGCCAAACTCTGATCATCGACGGCGGAGCGGCTATTCATATTTAGGTATGGATCCTGCCAGGAAGTTGCAATTTCAGTCCATCTCGACTGCCATTCTCAAGGGAAGAACTCTCCATGTTGAATTTTGTGTTCTCCCTGATCGGCAACTTCCTGGCTCGCAAAGTCAACGCCCAGCGGATGGAGTTTCTGGAGGCGACAAAGCGTCCTCGCGAGACGCAGCATGAGTTCCTCCAGGAGCTGATCGGCACCCATGCACAGTCGGACTTCGGGCGCGACCATCACTTCAGCGAGATGCGCACCGCGGCCGACTTCCGACAGAGGATGAAGATCGCCGAATACGAGGATTTCGCCCCCTACATTGAGCGTGTCAAGAACGGCGACACCAACGCGATGTTCTGCAACGAGCAGATCATCATGTTCAATCTGACCAGCGGCACCAGCAATGCCCGCAAGTTCATACCGGTGACCAATCGTTATCTGAGCGATTACCGCCGCGGCTGGTCGATGTGGGGGCTGACGACGTTCGAGAAGTATCCGGAGCTGTTTCTACAGCCCAAGGTCAGCTTCGGCAGTGCGTCCCGTGAATTCTCGACAGCGGCGGGGATACCCTGCGGGAGCTTGAGCGGGCTGACCGTCAAGATGAATCCCGGGGTGATCCGCAGCACCTACTGCCTACCCGCCGACACCGCCGACCACGCCGATGCCTTCGCCCGTTGCTATCTGAATTGGCGTGTCGGACTGCTGCGCAATATCGGCATGGGTGTCGCTCCGAACCCCGGTCTGCTGCTGCAGTTCGCCCGCTATGGCAACGAGCATGCGGATCAACTCATTCGCGAAGTGCATGACGGGACCCATTCCTGCCAAGCCGTGCTGCCAAGACATCTGCAGTCGTGGCTCAAGCGTCAGACCCGACCCAACCGCAAGCGCGCGGCGGAACTGGATCAAATCCGCTCCCGCACGGGTCGACTTTATCCGGTCGATGTCTGGCCGCAACTCAAGTTGATCTCCTGCTGGCTGGGCGGCCCGACCCGTGCCTACATTCCCCAGATTCCGGAATACTTCGGCAATGTGGCACTTCGCGATATCGGCCTGATCTCCAGCGAAAGCCGGATCAGCCTGCCCAAGGAGGACAACACACCCGGCGGCATTCTGGATGTGACCAGTGCCTATTTCGAGTTCATCCCGGTCAATGAAATCGATTCCCCCAACCCGACGGTTCTCGAAGCGGCGGATCTGGAAACGGATGGCGAGTACTTCCTGCTGATGACCACCTCGAGTGGTCTCTACCGCTACAACATCCATGATGTCGTGCGGGTCATTGACTGGCATGAGAAAACGCCCATCATCGAGTTCCTGCATAAGGGGAGCCGCATTGCCAACCTGTTTGGTGAAAAGCTGACCGAGAGCCAGATCGTGCGAGCCGTAGGTGAGGCGGCGGCTTCCTCGCAATTGTCGATGGGTGATTATTCGGTGGTATTGCCGACGGCCACCGAGCCTGTGGCCTACCGCGCGATGGTCGAGTTGAGGGAACCTGTTTCGCCAGATGAGTTGCGAAACTTCGGACAGCGTCTCGACGAGGCGATCGGTCGCCAGAACTATCTTTACGAGCGGAAGCGGAAAGAGGGCCTGCTCGAACCGTTGCAGCTCATCGTCGTAGAGCGTGGGTCATGGAGGGCCTGGGACCTGCGTCAACTCGTCCGCAATCGCGGGACGATGGATCAGTACAAACATCCGTTCCTGATCACCGACCGCACACTCCTGGCGGACTTCAACGGCGATGTCTCGAATGACGAGCCGAAGCCAACACCGATGGCACAGGAAGTCGTCTGACCACATGCGGCGAATGGTCATTTGCCGCACTTGCAGGGGGGGAACGAAAAGATTTTTCGTTCCCCCCTTTTTTTCGCGCGAACATTTCACGCCTGTCTCGCGTCTCCATCTGAGGCGTCGAAGTGTTCCATCGCCGCGAGACATTCTCAAATGGCCGTCGTAGCGCGGATGAATCCAACCATGGCACATGTTTCCCCAATTGCTCGCCAAGACAGACAGAAGGACGGCGGCGTCGCGTCCCGTGAGCACTCGTTACCGGCACTTTTATCTGCGACTGCCTGCTTCTCCAGTCGTCGAGTCGATCTCAGCGAACAGCTTGGCGGCACTCGGAATTCCGATGAATCCAAGACTCTGGGTCTTGAATCATTCAATGATCGCCGCACGTGACCTTGGCCTTCAGCCTACTTCAAGCTGAACAAAGCCCGGTGTCACGCAAGCGACACCGGGCTTTCTTATTGTCCGCTTCGCATACCGCGGCCTTCAAACAAAGGCACGCATGGCCCGTTCGACTTCTGGTGAGGTTACCAGCCTTTCACGCTGGGCAGGTTGGGTTCGAATCCCACACGGGTCATTGGAAATGGGTGTTTGGTGTTTGTGACGTTCTCGAGTGATGACAGTATACATCAAACACCATCGCTGAAGGATGACTCAGCGATCCATATATCCACAGCTCTTCACGCACCCATGACGTAGCGGAAGCGTACCGTCTTGCCATGGCGGAGGTGCGGGTTCAACTCCCGCTGGGTGCTTTGCCAACGAGTATGAATCTCCGATCCAAGTTGTTGGTGCAGCGGATGCCCGGATTTCTCCAGCAGAGGCGACCCGTGTTGGACGCAGACAACAAGAGAAACAAGTCGGGTGACGACAAAAGTATTCACCAACCGTAGACAGATAAATATTGGGTTGATCATTGCGGTGTCGCCTAATGGTAGGGCAGCTCCCTGTTAAGGAGCCTCATGCAGGTTCGAATCCTGCCGCCGCAGCTGCTGAATTTTGGAAGTCAACCGGTCGGAAGCAAGGCCCACCGCCGACCGATAGGGAGGATGAAGGCGTGGGGCCGCGGTAGCTGAACACAGCTCGAAAACAGGTGCGGGAGAGACTCCCGTTGTGGGTTCGAGTCCCACGGCTTCCGCTATGCACCTCAAATACAACACATAACGATGTTGCTATTTAAGGAAGACAATCATCGGTTCCCGCGGAGCAGCCTGGAGTGCTCGCCACCCTGTCACGGTGGAGATCAGGGGTTCAAATCCCCTCGGGAACGTTCCTGCCGAGAAACGGAGAGAAGGATGAGGAGGATCTGGGGGGAGCGTCACCACAAGCGCATCTCCTGACAACTTTCTCTCCCCACCTCTCTCGCCGCAGGCGCGGCCAAGTGGTGCAACTGGTAGACACGCGACGCTCAGAACGTCGCGCCCTTCGTGGGCTTGGGAGTTCGACCCTCCCCTTGGTCAATAGTCTCTTACGATTCAGGAATACCGACGGACAATAGACGACTGAGTACGCAAATTGGCAAAGCGACCGGGTCGAGAATCCGGTGATTTTGTGGGTTCGATTCCCTCCTCAGTCATTTCCGATCCCGTGGTCTAACGGCACGACACCAGCCCGACATGCTGGAGACGATGGTTCAACTCCATCCGGGATCAATTGGGGGTTGTCCGTGGTAGGTGATTTATATCTGGTCGGCAGCGCGAGCAGGGGCACTTCTGACGACAGACAAAACATGGAAGGCAGCCGGATACGGTTGGCCGGGTCGCTCTGCTAAGGCGATTCCCTTTAAGTAGGGATAAGGGTTCGAATCACTTGCCTTCCGCTGGATTTTTTTGGGGGGGGTGTTTTCTTCATCGAACCGGGAAGGGCCTCCCGATAGGCGCCGGGCACCGGTTGGAAACCGGTTGGGGGCGAAGGCCTCTTGCGGGTTCGACTCCCGCTCCTTCCGCTACGACTTCGGTCTCGACTGAACCGAAACCCTCTTGCAAGAATACTGTCGCTTCAGGCTTGGCAACTCCAAGATATGCAGCACGGACATCATTCGTGTTCGATGCCTGTCCAGCATCACCCAAGGAAACAAGATCGTGCGTCAGCTTGCCAGCATTCAGCTTGTCACGTCGGCAGAACCTATTCCCAACGCGGATGCGATTGAGCGGTTGCGGGTTCTGGGCTGGTCAATCGTCGCCAAAAAGGGAGAGTTTCCCGGCGGGGAAAAGGTTGTCTATTGCGAGATTGATTCCCTCCTGCCCGAGTGGCCACCCTTCGAGTTTCTGAGACCATCAAGTTACAAGGCGGCGATCATCGAGGGTGATCACCAACTCCAACGTGCCGGTTTCCGAATTCGCACTGTCAAGCTGCGCGGGCAGGTCTCGCAGGGGATCTGCTTTCCTCTTTCGATTCTACCAACCGGCACGCCCACTGAAGTTGGCACGAATGTCACCGATGCGCTGCAGATCATCAAGTATGAACCTCCCGTACCTGCGGGTATGGGAGGCACAGTCAAAGGAACGTTTCCCGCTTTTCTTCCGAAGACTGATGAAACAAGGATCCAGGTTCTTGAACCGCTGTTGACGAAATATCGTGGCCACAAATTCCACATGACGGAGAAGTTGGATGGAACCTCGTTCACCGCCTTCCTGCACAAGGGGGAGTTCGGAATCTGCAGCAGAAATCAATGGTTGGACGAAACCGACGAATCCAACATTCTCAGCCGAATCGCCAAGGGACTTCGACTTAGAGAAAAGCTGGAAGCCATTAAAGGACGCTTCGATTTCGATGGAGCCATTCAGGGGGAAGTCATTGGCCCCGGCATTCAAGGCAACAAATATGGACTCAATCAAGTCGAACTCCATGTGTTCAACTTGATCGATATTTCGAGATATTGCCTTGTTGATCACGAGACCTCTGTTGCAGCAACCGAACTTGTGGGATTGAAGACCGTGCCTCGACTGGGCGACATCATCCTCAATCACTCGATTGACGAACTGGTCGATCTCTCAGCGGGCACAAGCATCTTGAACTCCAAGGTTCAGAGGGAGGGAATCGTCTTTCGTCCCGCAGTGGAGGTTTATGAACCATTGATCGGCGGACGGCTCAGCTTCAAAGTCATCAATCCACACTTCCTTTTGAAGTATGGCGAATAGCGAATGAGTGGCAAGTTCGATGTCTCTAGGGCCGTGTCGACATCGTAGGTCGACACGGCCCTCAGTTTTATTTGGCTTCCGGAATGACACTTTCAGCTCAACTGTATTATATTTTTATTGTCATTACATGAAACAGGAATTCAATCTGTATCGCCAAGACTCGGAAACCACTGGAGACGACATCAACGCTAAATAAGCATTTTGTGAGCATGATCTGTGAGTAGATAGCGCGTTATCTTATAGCGGCCCAGAGATAGATTGATGTGAAACTGGTGAAGAGCAGGGTGAGGAGGTGGTAGCCGCAGTGGAGCCACCAGGACGTCAGGTAGGGTTTCACGTTGAGGAAGGGCTGGAGGGAGAGCCGAATTCCCCAGAAGGTGGCACCGTAGAGGCAGAGGCTGCGGGCCAGTCTGCTGCCGGAGGCCAGTTCTTGCGCATTGAAGAGACAGACCAGTCCCAGACCGACAATCGAAAGGACGACATAGCCGCCGTAGATCCAGAAGAGTTGACGTATCAGGGGAGGGAGGGGTGCCAATGTGGCCTTCCAGTTGAGTCTCATCGGCACGAGAGCCGAGGCGATCAGAACCGAGAGCTGGCCGACCCCCAGTAGGAAAATCGCGGTTGCCAGATTGATGTTCATGGATCAGACCCTCTGCGCTTCGAGAAACGGCTGCATCACATTCCTCAGAAATTCGGTATGAAAGAGAAGTGGCAGGGGAATCACCACGATCGCCGCTGCGAAGAGACGACCGAGGATTCCCTGGCCCAGTCCCGCGCTGCGTCCCAGTCGGCTCTTTTCGGCGACAATAGCGGCTCCCTGCAAAACGAAGTAAAGCGTGGGCCAGCCCCAACCTCCGTGGCTGGGCCATGAAATCACGATGTCGTGAACCAGACCGCTCACTAGAAAACCTACGAGCAAGGCCCCTGACGGGCCAAGTGGTCTTTTCAACGGAATGAAAAGGAAGCGGTAGGTGAGGTCGCGAAAGGCGAGGTTCCAGCGGCGTCCCCAGAATTCCGTCACGTTGGCAGAACAGATGGGCCAATTCATGATGGGAACCGCCCGGCAGCCGCAGGTCCTCCAAAGGCAAGAGAGGAAATGGAACAGCCCGAAGTGCAGGATGAACGCCAGGCTGATCATGGCGACCCAGCAGTGAAGATAGAGCCCGCCCGGTTTCAGAAGCGGGACAAGGCCCCAAAGTAGGGCCACTCCCAACGCGATCTTGAAGACGGAGAAGAGCCATTCTGAAAAAGGTGGCGGCTCGACTTCTTTGCCATTCGCACCCAGAAAGGTGTCGCAGTCCATGCCGGGCCAGGCGAGCAAATAAGCGAGGTGCTTCCCAAGGGGCGCCTTGACCGTCCTGATGCTCCAGCTGGCCAGTTTGCAGAGTGTATAAATCAGAACTGCCAGTCCCCACATGAATCCCCAGGCGGGGAGCGTCGCCGGAAAATTCATGGGAGACCTTTCAGAACCGAATGCGGAGTGGGATGAACCTATCCTCTCTCTGATGAAACCGCAGAATCCGGAACGTGTTAACCCCAGTAGGCATTTAGTCCATGATGAGGCGAGTCCCGTGGGCCGGGTTTGCTCAAGTGGAAGTTGCCGCCCGCAGTTGCTTGCGGAACTCTCCCGGGGGCATGCCGTACATTTTGCGGAAGGAAGTGGCCAGGTAGTGCTTGTTGGCCAACGCGGTCTTCGCGGCGATTTCATCGAGACTCCAATCGGTTGTTTCCAGTAGCTCGGCCACCCGGAGCAGTTTGACGCGATGGATCTCCATGTTGGGTGATCGGCCCAGCACTTCGCGAAAGCCACGTTCCAGGGTACTGCGGGAGAGAGAGATCTCCCGCAACAGATCGGCCACCCGCAGACCCTGGCAGGCCCGCTCGCGGACCAAGCGAAGCGCCTGGGCAAGCCAAGGGTCATCGACAGCGATGGTATCCGTTGATCGACGGGTCTCGATGGTCAGGGGTGGCAGCAGGAACGCGTCACGTTCGGGTGCAGTTCCGGACATCCAGCGATCGAGCAAAGCGCAGGCTTCGTAACCGACCCGCTGGCCTCCCAATCGCAGGCTCGACAGGGGGGGCGAGCTGATGCTGCACAGCGACTCGTCGTTCTCCACACCCAAGACGGCCACTTCCTCGGGAACCGCGAGCCTGGCCCGTTGACACGCATCGAGCAGCCAGAAACCCAATTGATCGGTGCAGGCCAGAATGCCGACCGGCTTGGGCAATTTCATCAACCATTCGACCAGCGAGGCCTGCTGTTTCTCCCATTCCCTGGGCTTCTCGATATTCAACGACTGCCGGAAGTGGTGGCATGCGAATCCGTTTTCTTCCAGATGCTCCACGAAGCTTCGGCTCCGTTCTTCAAAGAAGGGCTCGGTCGTCAGTTCGTAGACGGCATAGTGGCGATGGCCACGCTCCCGCAGATGTTCCGCACACAGCCGACCGACCGCCGCGTTGTCGATGCCCACAAAGGGAAACTTCCGGGGAAGGCGCGAGGCCCGTAGCTCAATGGTCGGCACGCCGACCGCGCCGACGGCCCGAGCAATGGCGGGCGTCGCCGTCCGTGTGAGAATCCCGTCGCCGTCCCACTTGCGAAGCCAGGCGGGGGGCTTGGATTCGAGGTCCCGGATTTCGGCGAAGATCGACCAGGGACCGTGTTGCGAGACATATTGCCGCACACCTTCAAGCAGTTCGCGACCGTAGGTCCGCGAGGTCTCGATGATCAGGGCCACACGCTTCACAGAAATTCCTTCGACTCGGACTGTGACAAATTAACGGAACACAATTACGCACTATTACAACGACGCTTGTTGATGCATGCCATAGACTTTGACAAGGTTTCCACACTCGTTCTCTTCGGTGACCGACTGCACGATCAAGGATCAGACCATGTCCGACCAGCAGGCCCGCAGTTTGTTTTCTCGTCGATCGCTCCTGGCGACGTTGGCTGCCACGCCTTTGGCAAGTGGCTTGTTTCGAGCCGCCGGTGCGACCGAGGTCGCACCCGTGAAGCCCGCATCGCCCAACGAGCGGCTGGGAATCGGTGCGATCGGGCTGAGGTACCAGGGGAGTGTGATCGCGCATAAGGCCCAGATGTACGGCGACATTGTCGCCGTATGCGATGTCGATCGGAATGTGCGGGATCAGGCCAAAGCGGTCTTCGGCAGCACTCCGTTCGCCAGCGAGGACTACCGGGACTTGTTGACTCGCCGCGATGTGGATGTCATCACCATCGGCGCCCCTGATCACTGGCATACCAAGATGGTCATCGACGCCTGCCGGGCCGGCAAGGATGTCTATTGCGAGAAGCCGCTGACATTAACGATCGATGAGGGAAAGCAGCTCGCCCGTGTGGTGCAGGAGACGGGGCGTGTGGTGCAGGTGGGCACCTGGCAGCGGAGCGACGACCGGTTCCGGCTGGCGGTGGAATTGGTGCGTGCGGGCCGTATCGGCAACCTGCAGAAAGTCGATGTCGTTCTGGGGAAGAATGTCGTGGGTGGCCCGTTCGTCCCCCGACCAGCGCCCGGCCACATCAATTGGAACCTGTGGCAGGGACAGACGCCGGATGTTCCCTATATCGAAGAGAGGTCGCACTACACTTTCCGTTGGTGGTATGAATACTCCGGCGGTCAGATGACCGACTGGGGTGCCCACCACATCGATATCGCCCAATGGGCCATCAATTCCCAACCGGTTGAAATCCATGGCGTGGGGACGCTGCCGAATGTCGAGAATGGCTACAACGTCGCCATCGATTTCGAGGTGAACTACAAGTATGCGAATGGCGTGACCATGACGGTTCACGATCACGGCGACAACGGTATTCTCTTCACGGGAGACGCCGGTCGCTTGTTCGTGAACCGGGGGAAGATCACGGGTGCCCCCGTGGAGGCACTGAAGACACAGCCGTTCGCCCGCGAGGATTGGAAGGTCTACGACGGCGACAATCTCGCGCGTCCGCCGCGTGCGGGAAAACTCGATGCGATCATCAACCACATGGGCAACTTCTTCGACTGCGTGGCGTCGCGCGGCACGCCGATCTCCGATGTCGCCAGCCAGCACCGCAGTGTTTCCACGTGCCATCTGGGGAACATCTCGACACGGCTGGGACGGCCCCTCAAGTGGGATCCGGACAAAGAGCAATTCATTGGCGACAGTGAGGCCGATAGGTGGCTCAAGCGGGAACAGCGGAAGGGGTTTGAAACCACCTAGCAGACGTTGATCGCAATATGACAATGAATCCTATCGAGAGTAGCCCCTTTTGAGGTCGATTCGACATGAAGATACCACGTCGCGTTTTTCTCGGGACGACCGCAGCGGGTGTGTTCTCCATGGCCGCTCCCGTGCCCTGGCCCCTATCGACAGTCCATGCCGAGGAGCCATCGAAGTTCGGGTTCAAGTACATCCTTGGGTCGAGTCTTTACGGCTATGGCAACCTTTCCGAGATTCTGCCGGAGGTGGCGAAGGTGGGGGCCGGTGCGATTGATGTCTGGCCCAAGGTCCATGGCAACCAGCGGGAACAGATCGACGAGATCGGGATTGAGAAGTCGGTGGAGCTGCTCAAGTCGCACGATGTGAAGCTGGGCTGCATCACCCAGTACAAGCTCGGCCCGTTCGGACTGCGGGAAGAGATGCGGGTGGCCCAGAAGTTCGGCTGCGGGATGATCGTCACCGGCGGATCCGGCCCGGTGGGTCTCCAGGGGTCGGAACTCAAGCGGGCGGTCGGGGATTTTGTCGAGAAGCTGAAGCCTCATCTGGAGGTGGCCGAGGAGACGGGAGTGACGCTCTCCATCGAGAATCACGTGAACAACCTCATCGACTCTCCCGATTCGCTGCGGTATTTGCGCGATCTTCGTCCTTCGAAAGCGTTATCAATCGCACTGGCACCGTATCATCTTCCCCAGGAGGAGAAGCTGATCAGCGGACTCATCCGCGAGATGAGCGAGGCCATCACGATGTTCTACGCCTGGCAGCATGGGGACGGATCATCGAAGGGCCTCACCAAGGAGGCGGAACTGAGGCAGCTTCCCGGACGGGGGCCGCTTGATTTCGGTCCGCTGATAGCGGCTTTGCGGGAGATTAACTATCAAGGTTGGACGGAGATCTTCATGCATCCATTTCCCAGGGGTATCGCGATGCTTGATTCACCTGCCCAAGTGACGGAAGAGCTGAACCGTTCCCGCAAATATCTGGAATCATTTCTTTAGGCTTTGTGTTAAGTTGTCGCACCAGCTCATACATACACCAACATGAAATAGTGCTTTGAATTTCTTGAAGACATGCCCGCACAAAGCTGCGGGGCATGCCACCCGAGCGATATTTCAAATTGAACCGCGAATGACACCGCGAACATCTCATTAGTATCAACCAAGGGAATCGAATGTCCGGGCCGAAAGTTTTGATCATCGTCGGCGACGCCACGGAAACCGTCGACACGCTCTATCCCTACTATCGCTTGATCGAAGGGGGCTTTGAGCCAGTCGTCGCGGCCCCCGAGAAGCGGCGTTACCAGATGGTGCTGCACGAGGTGAAGCCGGGGTGGACGATCACCAAGGAGTGGGAGGGGTATTCGATCGAGGCGGAGGTCGCTTTCAAGGAGATCCGCCCCGAGGAGTATGCGGGGATCTTCTTCAGTGGCGGCCGGGCTCCGGAATACATCCGCGAAGACGAAGACCTGCTGCGGATCACCCGCTGGTTCTGGGAGCAGGGGAAGCCGATGGCCAGCGTCTGCCACGGCGTCGAGATCCCGGCCCGCGCGGGGATCGTCAAGGGTCTGCGGATGGCGACGGTCGCCAAGTGCAAGTTCGACTTGGAGGTCTGCGGCGGGATCTATGTCAACGAGCCGTGCGTCATCGACCGGCACATGGTCAGCGGACGCACCTACCATGACAGCGGCCACTTCATCGGCCCGTGGATCAAGATGCTGGAAGCAGCCACCGGTCGTTGACAGAATTCCACACGATCAGACGAAGAGATCCATGACGGGGGATCCCTTGCCGTCTTCCGTCACGTAGAAGGGGCGGCCTTCGATGGAATAGCCGGTCTTGGGGCTGATGCCCATGGCGGTCATGATCGTGGCGTGGAGATCGGTCACGGTGACGGGATCCTTGATGGCGATCAAGGGCCTCTCGTCGGCGGTCTGGCCATGGACATAGCCCTTTTTCGTCCCCCCGCCGAACATCAGGACACTGCTGCCGCCAGTGAAATGGCGATGCAGACCATAGTGGGCCATTTCGCTGATCGTGTCGCCCCGGAAGGCGGCCTGATCGCCGGCGTTGGAACCGGGCTTTCCTTCCATGAGGGCGTCGCGGCTGAACTCGCTGGCCACGATGACGAGCGTCCGGCCCAGCAGGCCTCGCTCCTCCAGATCGCGAACGAGTGTGGCGATGGGAAGATCGATCTCCTGGTGCATGCGGGCGACGGTCTCGTGTCCGTTGGCGTGGGTATCCCAATGGAGAAAGGGAACGTACTCGGAGGTCACTTCCACAAAGCGGGCACCGGCTTCGACCAACCGCCGGGCGAGGAGGCAGCCGCGACCGAAGCGGCCGGTATCGTACTTGTCCTGCACCTCCTTGGGCTCCAACGTGATATCGAAGGCCTCGCGTTCCTTGGAACTGAGGAGACGGTGGGCGTTGTCGAGGCTGCGCAGCATCGATTGCTGCTGATAGTCGTTCAGGCGGTCTCGTTGGGGATTGTGATCGATGAGTTGCCGGAAGAGCCTTTCGCGGTTGGCGAAGCGGTCGCTGGTCATCCCCCGGGGCGGGCGGACCGAGCGGGCGGCTTCCTCGGGGAAGGGGAGGTTCATCGGGCCGTATTCGCTGCCGAAGAAGCCAGCCGTTGTGAAGGCCTTCAACTCCTCGCTTTCACCCACGCCTTCCAGACGCTGGCCGATATTGATGAACGCCGGGATGACGGGGTTGCGCGGCCCCAGCACCTTCGCCATCCACGAACCGAGATGTGGACAAGCCACGGTTTGCGGAGGGACATAACCGGTATGCCAGTGGTACTGGTGCCGGCTATGGAGAATGCTCCCCAGATCGGGTTGGACGGCACTACGAATGAGTGTCGCGCGATCCATCACCTGGGCGATATTTTCCAGCCCTTCGCAGAATTTGACGCCATCCACAGCCGTATCGATGGCGGGGAAGGTGCTGAGCATGTCGGCGACGGCGAGACCCTTCTCGAACGGAAGGTATCGCTTGGGATCGAAGGTTTCCGGGGCGGCCATACCGCCGGCCATCCAAATGAGGATGCAGGCATCCGCTTTGGCAGGAGGATGCTCAATGGGCTCCGCGGAACTCCCCCACAACAATCGCGGTTCACCGGTGGCCATGGCGGCCGCACCCGCCGTGGCGAGGGCTTTGATGAAATCGCGACGGATGATCGAGGGTGGGGCGGAGGGATCGATTTCGAATGACATCGGCAGGATCCTGGCGGAAGAGTCTGAGCTGAAACTTCGAAGGGCAGGGGAGTCTTTTCGCGATCAGTTCACAAAGAGGAATTCGGGTTGCATGAGAATCGCCCAGAGGAGATCGGCCACATCTTCGGGCCGCGGCTTTTCACCCAGCATTTCCACCGCTGCGGAACGTTCGGCGGCGGTGGGTGGGCGGGAAAGCGAGTCGATGTAGAGGCGGTCCACAAGTGCTGGTGTGGAGACCTTGCTGCGGTTCAAAATGTGTTCGGCCCCTGTCATCAACGCGGAGGAAAGGGCCTCTCCATTGGAGAGATCGATGGCCTCCAAGGTGGTCAGTTCGTTGGGACGCATGGAGACGATTTGATCACGATTGGGGCGGCCGAGGGATCGCATCAGGTCGTTGCTCTTGAGAAGCGAGCTTCGCACCATCGCATCGCTCTGGAAGTTCAGCACCGCCAGCTTGAGGGCCGCCGGCCGCGACGTCTGATTTGTCCAGGCGGCGAGAGGAGGAACCTCGATGGCGGGCTGCCAGTCTTCCGGTTGCTGAGCATATTTCCCCTTTTCATCAGGCAACGACCGGCTCCATTCCCAGGCTGACGAGGTGCCGTGCCGCTCGATGCGTCCGTCGTCCCCCACGAGTTGGATCTCCATGAACAAGCCGGCGGGATTGGGGCCGCTACCGGCATTTCGGCCGACGACCAGGATCTCGTTGGAACCCCGCTGATTGATGGCGGGTAGCAACGAGTGCCCGCCCACCTCCATCCAGTTCTTGCCGGAGCCGAGTTTCTTTCCATTGAGGTAGAGCGTGTATTCGTTGTCGCAGGTGATGGCGGCGGCGGCCTTTTGGAGCTTGCCATCGATGGTGAACCGATACCGAAAGGCGAGTTGTTCAGCGGCGGGAGGTGACTGACCGTTGGTGGCGGAATC
>PNLE01000078.1 GCA_013822855.1 Planctomyces sp. | reverse complement strand
CAGATACGTTCAAACTCGCCCTCACCCCGGCCCTCTCCCAACGGAATGGGCGAGGGGGTAGATAAATCAGCCCAGGTAAGGCGTGAGGCGGGCGACGGCGTCGGAGGAGCCGAGTTCGTCTTTGCCGAAACCGTAGGCGGCACCGGTGGCGACCGCTTCCTGCTGGTACTCGGCGTAGTTCGTCACGAGCATCACTGGGATGTTCTGAAACCGCTCGTCGGCCTTCATCTGGCGGATGATGTCCAGGCCGTCGGTGTAGTCGGCGTCCAGTTTGCGGTTGATCAGCACCAGGTCGTAGCTCGACTTGCCCAGAAGATCGATCGTCTCGGGAGCGGTCGCCGACGGGACGATCTCCACATCGAAACTCGACTTGAGGAAGTTCGTGATCTTAATGGTGTCGGGCACGCATTGGCCGACGTTGAGGACTCGGCGGGTCATGGGGTGGTCTTTGGTTGGGTGTTGGGTGTTGTGGCTATAGGTCTGTCGTGAGTAGGTACAGGCGGATTGAGTGAATCTTACGCGGCGACGTTGGGTTCAGGAGTTCTGGGGCGGTTCGTCGGATTCCTGGGGATTGTCCCATTCGCGGGGGGCGGCGGTGCCGGGAGGGCGTGGGCCCAAGTACTGGTAGTACTGGCACTGGATGCGGCCGTTGTAGAGCTTTCGGCGGCGATCGGCCCGGCGGCGGAAGAACCGCTCGAAGCCCACATCGGCCGTCAGCACGTAGATCGACCACGTTTCCAGCGGTGCGAAGGCGTCGGCCATGTCGTCGTAGATCGCCTCGGCCGATTCTCGATCACCCATCCGTTCGCCGTACGGCGGGTTGGTGATGATCACGCCGTAATCGCGGGAATCCTTCAGTTCCAACACATCCTGCTGCGTGATATGCAGCATCCCTTCGACACCGGCCGCGCGGGCGTGATCCTGTGTCAGCTGGACGGCCTGCGGGCTGATATCCGAAGCGAACAGCGGATAAGTCGTCGCCTTCTGAACCTGCAGATCACGGGCCTCTTCCCGCGCCTTGAGCCAGATCTCCAGCGGCAGGCGATCCCAGCGTTCGGCCTGGAAGTTCCGATCGAGGCCTGGAGCCCGGTTCTTCGCGATGAGGGCCGCCTCGATGGGAATGGTGCCGCTGCCGCAGAACGGGTCGAGAAACGGCCGTTCTCGATTCCAGAAGCTGAGCTGCACCAGAGCGGCGGCGAGCGTCTCCTTGAGAGGGGCCGCTCCGCCTTGCTTGCGGTAACCCCGCTTGTGGAGGCCCGGCCCCGAGGTGTCCAGCGTGAGCGTGACGACATCCCGCAGGATCGAGACGTCGATCGGATACTCGAACCCCGTTTCCTGGAACCAGTGCCGCTGAGAAGTTCGTTTGCGGCTTTCGACGATCGCCTTCTTCACCAGGCTCTGGACGGCGGGCGGATTGTGTAGCAGCGAGCGGACGCAGCTTCCGCTGACGGGGAAGGCCGCATCCTCGGGGAGCCATTCGCTCCAGGGGAGCTCCTTGGTCTGGTCGAAGAGTTCGTCGAAATCCTTGGCGACGAACTTCCCCATCTGCAGCAGGACGCGGTCGGCCGAGCGCAGCCAAAGATTGGTGCGAGCGACGGCGAGGGCATCGCCCTGGAAGGTGATTTTTCCATCTTCGATTTGCTGCTCATGGTAGCCCAGGGAAGCCAGTTCCCGCGACACGACCGATTCCAGCCCGAAGGCGGTCGTGGCGATCAAATCCAACGAATTCATAAAACTCTCAAAGAACAGGTGCCGAGATGGTCAGCCATCAATTTTTCCGTGATCCCGCAGTTTAGCAGGAGCGGGCGGCAGCGTGTAGGGAACAGCGGTGTTGGGTTTGGACTCGGAAATCTACTTCGGGTGGTGGAAGCTCCCGACAGAGCGATGACACTTCGAAAGCATCATGGTCAGCCGGCGATGGATACCTCCGCTATCCGCGGCATTTATTCCGTCGCAGGCGCGCTGCTGGCGGCTTCGCCACTCACCGCCTCGACAGTCACTTCGTACTGGCCGCTGTTGTTCCCGAGGCCGGAGAAGTGATCGTTGATCCGCAAATAGAGGACGGCGTCCCGGGGGGCGGTGAGGGTGGCGGTTTGGCCCACTGGAAAGACTTGCACCAGCTCGGGGTCCTTGGCCATCGGACTGAGGTCGGGGACGGCCCACCAGGCGAGCAGTTTGCCTAGGCGTTCGCCCCCCGCGAAGTCGATCGAAATACCCTGCGGCTGCGACATCCAGGGTCTCGTGGTGCGATTGAGCTCCACCTGGCCCTTCGCACGGATCCGCACCTTGGCCCCAGCGGGAACGAGGAGGCCCGTCGATTGCCAGCCGCCCCGTGCCTCGACCAGGACATCTTGCGGCATCGTCCCCAGCGGCCGGGGAGGGAGGTGCTTCACCTGGGCCGGGGGGACTTCGTACCCGTAGGTGACATCGGCGGCGAACCGCAGCCATTCGCTGGACAGCCAGCGACGGATCTCGGGATCCAGTCCCTCGCTCCGCTCAAGAAAATCTGCCGGATTTCTCGATTGGCGGAGGTTGGCGAAGAATGGTCCGTACGTGGGATGCTGGCTACAGAACTGGATCCAGAGCCAGGCCCAGGCGTAGTCGTCGTTGGTCGAGAAATCGATCGCGTCGATCTGCAGCAAGTCGTCGAATGAGCGGAAGACCTCGCCTTCTGTGTCTTCCCGGATCAGCGAGATGCGGCCCCAGCCCGAGAAGTTGGCGGGATCTCCCGGCAGAATCGCGAAGAGGGGCTTCTCTCCCGGCGGTGCGTAATGGGTGGCATACCATTCGGCGAACCCCTCCTTGAAGCCGACGGGGAGATCCTCGCGTTCATTGATGAGCGTGACCACATGGGTCAGCTCGTGGAGGAACAGGTGGCGAAGATAATAAGGCGTGGCCTGCATCTTCATCCAGAACTCGCCCCCCCGGTGGCGGCCATGCAGAAAGCCGGGGAGATCCTCGGGAAGCAGGCCCGCTTCGCGGAAGCGACCCGTGTCGGCCATGATGTAGCCGACCATCTGTTGATCGTTCGGCCAGAGGATATCAAAGTCAGCTTGGAGCCGCTGCAGCAGCAATTCCCCCAGGCCGGGAAGCGTCTCGACATCGGCCAGCGGCAAGTCGGTCACGAGCTGGATATGGGGCGAAGAGAGTACGCGAAAGCCGAGGGCTTCCAACTCGGCGTTGGTGCGACGGGGCGTATCGAGAGCGGCCAGTTCGGGGCCGGCGGGTCTTGGCGGAGGTGTGGACTTCATTTCACTGGCGAAGGCGTTGGGATCGGCTTCTAGGACGACCATTTCCGGTTCGTCCACCAGATTGGCTGCGATCTCCTCCGCCCGCTGCCGGGCGGCTCTTCCGGATGATTTGTCGCTGAAAGGCTGGGTTGTTTCTCCAGACTTCTGGATGCCCGTGGGTGAATATGCGGCGTGCGAAGGCTTCTCGCTAGGCTTCTCGCCACCACAGCCCATGAGACACAGCACGACCACGAGCGCCAGCTTCAAGACCAGTGGTGAGGCTGTGTGGGATCGATCACTCCGCATGCTGGGCCTCGTTTGACAGGTAGCCTTGATGGACGGCTTCCCGAGGTGTCGCGGCTGGGGCGGGATCGAACCATTCATCGGCCGGATCGAACGGAGGCGAGACGATGTTGATGATCGTCGCCTCGCCGATCGCGCAATGTCTCACGAAGGGAGGGATCGAGACGGCCATGAGCGGCTCCAGAGGATGCAGCACGCCGTCCAGTTCCATCGCGGCTCCCGCTTCGCAGCTGAGCACGACATAAATCTCGTGATGCTCACGATGGTAATGCGTCCGGGCCGCTCGCGTGATCTGGGTGTAATGCACGCTGACCGGGGCCTCCGCCGACTTGCCGAAGGCGCGGCGAGCGAAGCCACACGGGCAGGCGACCGGTTCGATCCCTTTCAAGGAGAGGATCTGTGCGCGGACGACGGGGCCACTCTCGATGTCATCGCTTCCCATGGGCGTCCTTCCTGCGGGGAAGGGAGCCGGGCGGTAGGACGTCAGGCTTCGAGTCGGCATTGCGGCCGTGGCTGGCGGGAACCCAGCGGGCGAAGGTCTCTTTGGCATCCCGCAGCGACTCGACACTGGGTGGTTGCCGGGGAGCGATCGACTCGGGGGTGATGCGGTGGATTTTCTTGAGCTGATAGGAGACCCGAGCTTTTTCCGAGCGATGATGCCACAGCCAACTGAGTGTCCGTTCGCCGACAGGCTTGTCGGACGAGACGACCATGCGGAAACAGATCCAACCGAGGATGGCGAAGAGTGTGCCGCACAGTGTCAGGGGGACGAGCACCTCTTGCGTGGCGGTGAGCACGATCGTCGAGCAACCGACGAGGCCGACGATGATCACGAAGGTGACGGCGAGCAGTGAAGTCGCACCCTTGGCCGCCGTGGAATCGCGCTGGATCGGTTTCATCGGTGGTGGATCCGCAGAACGAGCGGGGAAGTCACATCCTTGGAGATCCCATGATTCGACCGCAATCGCCGGGGAAATACCAGAGGAACCCGCCGTTGGGAGCGGCGACTTCTACGCCTTGGCCTTGCCTCGCTGGAGCGTGTAGAGCGGGCCGAGGCCGAAAGGTTTCTGGCATTTGGGGCACTTGGCCGACTTGATCGAGGCGGGTGTTTTACCCCCGATCTTTTCCTTCTTGCGGCCATCCTCCGAAACAATCAGCCCGCAGCTCTGGCAGCGATAACCCGTCAGTTGGAGCGTGAACGACTTGTCATTTTGGAAGTAGGCGACCTGCTGAAGTTCCAGCACGGGCGTTTCGTTGTAGTGGCAAGAAAGCGTGGCCAATTCGCTGGAAAGGGGGATCCCCGAACCCTCGGCAAAGTTCGTCCAGCTGGTTCCCTGACGGATCGCCTGGGCGAATTGCCGGAAATGGCTGAGATTGAAGGTGAGAAACTGCTGCGGTGATTTTTCGTCGGGATTCAAAATCTCGACGGCGATGCGTCCTTCGCCAAAGACGGGCAGCCCCGTGAGTGTTTCGTTGCCGCCCGGGACTGTGGGTTGGACGATCGCCAGCGACTCGGGCGAGAGCGGGGCCGCCGTGACTTGGGCGGGGCTCAAGTCGGTCTCGTCAGGCTTCGCGATCAGTTTGGATTTGAGCGTGGCGCGGAACTCGGGGATCTTCTTGGTGGTCGGCTTGAGGAGTGTTCCCTTGGGCCAGCTGAGCATGACCAGCGTCTGCGGATCGATCGCGAGATCGATGAGTGCGAAGTCTTTGGTGTGCGCCCCCGCCTTGAGCTTCAACTTGCCCCGGGCGACGGTATGCAGCTGCACATCCTGCATGACGTGCACGAACTTTCCCAAGGGTGCAAACGAAACGGGCGGATCGAGCGGTGCTTCTTCCTCGGCACCGGCACCGGTTGTCTTTCGCAGTGGAACCGCCAGGCGGGCACCGCACTTGGGGCATTTGCCGACCTTGCCCCGATGATGATCCATCACGCGGACTTTGCAGCCCGCATCGCAACTGGTGACAAACCCGCGTTTGCGGGGGTTGGAGGCCTGTTCGAGTTCCTCTTTCTCTTCGGTGAGAGCGATCTGCAGGAGGATGTCATCCTCGCTCAGTTCCTCGCCGGGGGCATTGTCATCGCCGGTTTCCGGGGTGCCAATCGATTCTCCGGTGGTCGGGGAATGTTCCGCCGGCCCGGATGTGACGGGCTCGGATGCGACGGGTGAATCCTGCAAGGGCGTCTGGAAACCCAAAACCTCCGGTTCATCCGTTACGGGAGGAGTGGCAGACTCCTGGGGAATCTCCATCAAAGGAATGTAGGGGATCAGTGATGCGCCCGATGGAGGGGACAATTGCTCGGTGCTCGTGTCTTCGGCGAGGAAGATATCGCCGGAGAGTTCGAAGTCATCGTCGTCATCGGCGGCGACCGGCAAGCTGTCACCGCTCTCGGCTGGTTGTCCGGATTTTGCTCCGGGTGCCGAGCCATGCCCATTGCGGGAGGCGGCGTAGGCCGCGAGTTGGGCGTTCTTTTCGGTCTCCGACATGCTGGAGGCGGTGTGGGGCAAGGCTTTCAGCATCGAGCGGGATTGGGGATTGCGGTCGACCGGGTTGAGTCCCGACTGTTCGCCCTGTCGCACATCGAAGGCCGCCTGGATATCGGCGCGGAGGAACACGGCGCAGTTCCAGCAGCGGACAAGACCGCTGCGGACCGCCTCGCCACAGTTGTGGCAGACACCCAGATCCTGGATGACGGCGTTGTCGGTGGGGAGATCCTGGAGCGCGAGTTCATCAGCCCGCTGCCTGTCGAAAACATGGTGGCAGCGGTGGCACTCGACGGTGTCATCCAGCAGGAGTGTGCCGCATCCCGGACAGGGAGAAATTCCGATCGACATAGACGGCTCGTGGATCACGAATGTGAAGCGAGGTTCACAGACGGCTGACCTTGAGAAAGGAGGCAAGGATCAACGGATGAAGAGGAGAACAACTGATATTGCGTCACCCCATAACGATACCCGCGACCGATGGGTCTTCCTACCCTTGATCAGCTGGGCGGCCCGCTTTTTTGGCTTTTTGGGCTGGATGCTCTGACGGAAGCGGTCGGATGGACATTCCCCGCATGGCCTGCCACCGTTCATTCGTTTCCGGGCGAAGACATGGGCAGGTGATCAGTCAAAGAGGTAGCTGACCGATTCGTTGCGATGGATGCGGCGGATGGCTTCACCGAGCAGGGGAGCGACGGAAACCTGCCGCAGGTTGGGAAGTCTTTGTTCCGCCGTGAGGGGGAGGCTGTTGGTGACGACGATTTCCTTAATTGGCGCTTCGGCCAACCGCTGGGCCGCCTGCCCGCACATGATCGCGTGGGTGGCCCCCACGTAGATTTCAGCGGCTTCGTGGTGGGCGACGACCTTCACCGCCCCGACCATCGAACCGGCGGTGGTGATCATATCGTCGAAGATGATGCAGGTTTTCCCGGCGATCGGCCCGCCGATGAGGTTCTCCTGGCGGGTCTCGAAGGCGTTGGAGCGGCGTTTGTCGACGATGGCGAACGACCCGCCCAGATGCTCGACATGCTGGAGCGAGCGCTTGATGCTCCCTTCGTCGGGACTGACGATGACGAGGTTCGACTTGGCGAGATTGAGCGAGCGGAAGTATTCGTCGAGGATCGGAGCGGCGTAGAGGTGATCCACCGGGCAATCGAAAAAGCCCTGGATCTGGGCCGCGTGGAGATCCATCGTGAGAACGCGGTCGGCCCCCGCCTTGGTGATGAGGTTCGCCACCAGTTTGGCTGTGATCGGGACGCGGCCCATGTCCTTGCGGTCCTGGCGGGCGTAGCCGAAGTAGGGGATCACCGCCGTGATGCGGGCGGCACTGGCCCGCTTGCAGGTGTCGATGAGGATCAGCAGTTCCATCAGGTTGTCGTTGACGTCCGGGCCGGTCGGTTGGACGAGGAAGACATCGGCACCCCGGACGTTCTGATAAAGCCGGCAGGAGATTTCGCCGTCCGGGAAGTTGCTCAGTTCGACCGCTCCGAGGTTGATTCCCAGGTAGCTGGCGATTTCGTGGCCGAGTTTCGGGTGGGCTCTGCCGCTGAGCAGGCAGAGTTGGTCGTACATGGCCACGGAAGATTCCTCGCGGAGAAGTTCGATCGAAGCAGGGCAATTTCAACGACCGGCGGGCGTTGTTTCAAGCCGCCTGCCGGGTGGGTTTCCAGGTTGTCAGGTGCGAGGTTCGTTATTCGGGGGTGTTTTCGCCGACGGGGTCGTCGCCAGCCTGCTGAACCGCAACCTCGGCGGCGACTTCCGCCGACGTTTTGCGGGCCATGTACGCCGCTTCGGCCTCCGCGTCGTCGGCCTCCTGCTTGAGGCGATCGAGGATTTCGATGAGTTGCTTGACCAGCGTGGGCAAACCCTTGCCCGTCACGGCCGAAATTTGTAGCACGGGCCGGCCGATGGTTTCCTCGAGCAGTTCCGTGGCGGCGTCGGCATCGAGGAGTTCCGATTTGCTGATGACGACGATTTCAGGTCGCTGAGCGAGTTCGTCGTCGTAGAGCCGCAGTTCTTCGCGGATCTGGAGGTAGTTCTCGATGGGATCGGTCTGGTCGTCCGGATTGGGTTCGACGAGATGAACCAGGACACGGGTCCGCTCCACGTGGCGGAGGAATTCATGTCCCAGCCCGACACCCGCGTGCGCCCCCTCGATGAGGCCGGGGATGTCGGCCATGACGAACTGCCGCTCGTAGCCGACCCGCACGATTCCCAAGTTGGGATGCTTGGTGGTGAAGGGGTAGTTGGCGATCTCGGGAGTGGCTCGGGAAAGACGCGAAAGGAGGGTCGACTTGCCAGCGTTGGGTTTGCCGATCAATCCGACATCCGCCACAACCTTCAGCTCGAGCATCAGCTCGCGTTTTTCACCGGGATCGCCGGGACCCGCTTCGCGCGGGGCGCGGTTGGTGGACGACATGAACCGGGTGTTGCCCAGGCCCCCCTCGCCCCCTTTGGCGACCACCACCGTATCGCCGTGATCGGTCAGGTCACGGAGCACGAAGCCACGTTGTGAATCCCGCAGGATCGTTCCCATGGGAACACGGATGACGAGGTCGCCCCCATCCTTGCCGGTCTTGAGCGAACCGGTTCCCGGCTGCCCGTTCTCGGCGAACCAGTGGCGGATGCCGACGAGGTGGACGAGGCTGTCGACGTTTTCATCGGCGACGATCACGACATGGCCGCCGCGTCCGCCGTCGCCCCCATCGGGGCCGCCGCGCGGCACGTGGGCTTCGCGACGGAAGCTGGAACATCCGGGGCCGCCATCGCCCCCTTTGCAGGTGATTTCAATCTGATCGACGAACATGGGAGAAGGCTACCGTTGGAGAGGCGGAAGGCGTGAGTGGGGCTTGGTTGGTTGTTGGTTGGACACGCAAACCGTGCGATGGTTCTAGAAGATCAACTGTCTGGCTTCGAAGATGGGGCCTTCCACGCAGGTGCGGCGGTAGTCCCAGCTGCCTTCGGGTGTCCCGTCGTCTTCGCGGATCTTCGCTACGCAACTGAAGCAGGCACCGAAGCCGCAGGCCATGGGGGTTTCGAGGGAAAGCCAGCAGGTGACGTTCGCCGCCAGCGCCAGTTTCTGCACCGCTTTGAGCATGGGTTCCGGGCCGCAAGCATAGACAGTGACGGGTTCGCCCGGGGTCTTGAGGTGCCGGTCGAGGAGTTGTGTCACGTAGCCGTGATGCCCCGTCGAGCCGTCATCGGTGGCGAGTTCCACCTGCAGGCCGGGCACTCGGTTGAAGTCGTCGACTCCCGCCAGAAACTCCGCCGAGCGGGCACCGTAGCAGAGTGTCACCTGGCTCGGTGTGACGACGGCCCGGGGCGATGTCGCGGGATAGGAGGACTGCCCCAGAGCTTCGTTGGCGAGGGCCAGGAACGGGGTTTGCCCGATACCACCCGCCACGAAGATCAGTCGACCACCCGGTGAAGCCGAGAAGCCGTTGCCGAGCGGGCCCCAGATTTCGACTTCATCACCCGCCACGAGATGCGACAACCGGCCGGTCATCTTGCCGATGACCACATAGCCGAATTCGAGCCCTGCCACTTCACCGGCCGTATTTGTCCAGACGTCGAACAGCGCGAAGGGCCGTCCCAGGAGCGGGTCGCTCTCGCCCGGAATGCGAACCATGAAAAACTGCCCCGGTACGATCGGGCGTGCCAGCTGCGCGCATTCGAGCCGAAGGCGAAAGGTGCTCTTCGCCATGGGCTCGTGCAGCACGACGCGGGCACGCTCCTGGACGGCGTTCAGCATCTGGCCGGGCAGCCCCAGTGAGGGGACTTGGCAGGTCGAGCCGGCGGTCGTTTTGGAGTTCGTTTCAGGGACGCAGGTGGACATGCTAGTGAGATTCGTCGTGATCATGGGGTCTGACGGACAGTTTCAACGGACAGCTTCAAATGGGCGGATCAGTTCGATGGTGCCCGCGAATTGAGGCCGGCTAACGGTCGCGGCTTGATTTTCTTGATGTCGGTTTGCCGGTAGGTTTGCTAGTGGGTTTGCCGCTGCGAGATGCGGGTTTGCCGGTGGTTCGCGGCCCACCGGGACGCTTTACCGCACCACTGCGGGTGCGCGCGGGGCGTCCTTCCGCCTGGCCTTCCGCCGCTTCGGCGGCTGCGGTCAAGGCCCGGCTGCGGGGGGGCCGAGGAGCGATGACATGATCCTTAGTCCGCGGCGGTCGACGTCCACTCTGGAGCAGGTCGACCGGCGGCGGTGGGAGATTGTTGTCGCTCTCGGCGGCATCGTTGCCGGTGGCAACCTTGGGAAAGGAAAGTTTGGGTGCCGCGCCGCGAAGTTTCTTCGCGGAGACCACAGCCCCTTCGCCGTCCAGCACTCGTCGGCGAACGCGCGAGGTGGTTTCATCCAGCGTCGGAGCAACGGCCTCGGTCGTTCGGCCACGGGCGGTGCGACCCGGCGCTGTTCGAGCGGTTGTGGTGGTTCGGGCGGATGTCGTGCGGGAAGCTGGAGGACGGGATACGGGCGAGGCACTCTTCGACTGGTATCCCGATGAAGCAGGCTTCGACGCTCCGGGACCTCGGGTCGAGAACCCTGCGGGTCGAGAGGATGCGGACGTGCGGCTGGAATTGCTCCGGCTGGAAGTCCCATTGCCAGAGGGAGCGTCGCCGGCTCGTGCCGCGGCTGCCTTGGCTCGCGAAGCAGCTTTGGCGGCGGTTTCCGCGACCTTCACGGCTTCATTCACGGCAGCTTCTTTCCTCGCTGCTCCCAGGCGGCGGAGCTTGGAGCCGGGAATCACCGTGGTTTCCAGGGAACTCACCATCGGGCCCCCGGCGACACCCGCTGTGCGGGAGCCGGAAGTGCGGGTGGAGACGGGGCGAGACCTTGTGGTCGAAGAAGTGTCACTGGAACTGCCGGAAGGCGAATCGCTGGTTGCGAAGCCTTCGCCCGAGCGGTTGGGGATCTTCTTGCGATCGTCGCCGCGCTGCGGCCCCTTGCGGGGAGCCGGTTCTTTCCATTTGCCGGTGACGACATCGTGCAGCTTGTCGAGTTCCTCGGGTGTCATCTTGCGATGGGCACCCTTTTCCAGGTCGCCCAGTTTGATCGGCCCGAAGTTGGTGCGCTTGAGTTTCATCACCTTATGGCCGACGCGTGCCAGGAGCCGCCTCACTTCGCGGTTCTGGCCCTCGCGCATGACGATTTCCAACACTGTCGCCGCCCCTTGCGACTTGATCCGCGAGACGCTCGACATCCGGAAGCGGCCTTCTGTGAAGTAGAGGCCTTCGAGAAGTTGCTGGATGGCTTCCGCCGAGGGAGAACCGGCGACGACAGCGCGGTAGACCCGGGGAATGCCGAACTTGGGATGGGTCAATCGTTCCGCAAGATCGCCGTCGTTGGTGACGATCAAGAGGCCCTCAGTGCCGTCGTCGAGTCGACCCACGGTGAAGAGTCGCCCGACGTTCGGCGGGAAGAAATCGATCACGCGGGGACGGCCCGCCGGGTCGGAATTGGTGCAGAGTACCCCCGCCGGCTTGTGGAACAGGAAGTAGCGCTTCTCTTCCGGCTTGAACTTTTCGCCGTCGACGGCGACCTTCTGCGTGGCCAGATCGACGCGGACGCCGAGTTCCTTCACGACGACCCCGTCAATGGTGACGCGGCCCATTTCGATGTACTCTTCGCAAGCGCGACGCGAGCCGTAGCCTGCGGCGGCCAGCACTTTTTGCAGCCGTTCGCCCGTGGTCGGTTCCCCCGGGACGCGCGTCGTTCGCGGCTTGAAAGTTCGCTTGGCGGGGGGGCGGGCACGCTTCATGATCATCCTGCGATATTTATGGTAAGTCCCGCAGTTTAGCAGGTCGGGCGGCGAAAGAGTAACGACGCTCCGGAAAGTGCTCTTCAAGGGGATCAATCGCCCGCACGCCTGCCCCGGAAGTTGCCGAAGTGGCAGTGGTGCGATGGCTTTGGGCCGCTAGACTCTGGCAGCTTGGAGTCGCGGGCCCGCGTCAGGGCGAACCTTGATCGCCGCTCGCGATAGCCCACTGCGGGCCGGATGTTTGGACGTAACTCTCACCCTAGAGGTTGTTTGCGAAATGGAAGCACTCGATATTCTCTCCCGCTGGACGCATATCGGCACGGCTGTGGTGATTGTGGGCGGAAGCGTCTTTCTCCGCTTCGTGGTCCTGCCGGTGGCGAGCAAGCTGCCGGAAGACCAGCACTTGGCACTGCGGTCGGCAATCATCTCCCGCTGGAAGATGTTCATCCATGTCGGGATTCTGCTCTTCCTCGTGAGCGGCTTCTACAACTACTTCCAGGCCATGCCCAAGCATAAGGGGCAGCCGATCTATCACGCGTTGATCGGCACGAAGATCCTGCTTGCCCTGGTGGTGTTTGCCCTGTCGTCGATCCTGGTGGGTCGTTCGGGTCTGGCGGAGAAACTTCGAACCCGCAGTGCCTTCTGGCTAACGGTGGTCATTGTCATCGCCACGGTGATCATCGGGATCTCGGGCTATGTGAAGGTGGCCGTCCCCGTGAAGACGCCAGTGGTAGTGGTTCCCGCTGCCGCAGTGCCGGCAGTGGCTACGCCCGCCGTGACTGTCGAGATCGCGCCGTAGAATACAGGTCGCGTTTCATTGCGCCGTCGATCCGAGGGAGGAAAACGCCAACGGAGAGTTTGATCCGCCGGGAGGGCTGCCACGTTCTTGCCTGCGAGAAGGTCAAAAGAGCAGATCGCGTGTCCCTCCCCTCAGGCGGCAAGGAATTTTATGTCCGTAGCGAACTCGCATCACAACCATACGAACTCCGCCAACTACAAGGAGCCTTCGAACGAGACGGCGGGACTCATGGAATTGGGTCTGATCATTGCCGTCTCGATCTTTTTCCCGCCCATCCTGCTCTTCGGGTTCATCGTCGTGAACCCGCGGCAGGAAATCGTGGTCTTGAGGTTCGGCAAATATCTCACGACCTTGAAGACCGAAGGGATCCGCTGGATTCATCCCGTCGGCCGCTCGCTCCAACGCATTTCGACGCGGGACACGACCCACAATCTCGAAACGGAAACGGTTGTCGAGAAGAACGGCAACCCGGTCCTGATCAGTGCTGTCGTGATCTACCGCGTGGAAGACACGATCAAGGCGGCCCTCGATGTTGCCGATTATCACCGTTTTCTCAGCGATCAAGCGGGCGCGGTGGTGAAGCGTGTCAGTTCCCTTTTCCCCTACGAATCGGCCGACGCCTCCATCGCGTGCCTCAAGAAGGAAAGCGATGTCGTTACGGCCGAGTATGTGCGGGAGCTTCAAGAGGCGGTCAATCCCGCCGGGATCCGCGTGCTGGGTGTCCGCTTGAACGACCTGACCTACGCACCGGAAATCGCCCAGGCGATGCTGATGCGTCAACAGGCCATGGCGTTGATCGATGCCCGCAAGACGATTGTCGAAGGGGCCGTGGAAATCGTGAAGGACGCCGTCAGCCAGCTTCAGGCGGCTGGTTTCGATCTCGACGCCGGAGACCGGGATCAGCTGATCTCCAATCTGCTGGTGGTCTTGTGCAGCGGGGAACGCGCCCAGCCGGTTCTGTCGGTGCAATCGGGTGGCAAGAAGCATTCGCAGCCGCAGGCCGCCTCCACGAGTGCTTGATGCTGGCCGCCAAAGCGGGTGGCGTCTTGCGGCGGGAGGGGAGATTGTGATTGAATCAGGCACCGGATTCCCGCCAGCGGCATTGAGCTAGGCCAGGGAAGATCGTCCTGAACACGGAGATCGCTGCCACGATGAAATCTTCCCCCCTGTGTCATCAAGTGGCTGACGGATCGCGCTGGTCACGCCGGGAGTGGCTCGCGAGAACAGGCAACGGCTTTGGTGCCTTGGCGCTGGGTCATTTGCTGATGCGAGAAGGTGGCCGCTCCTCTCAGGTGCTGGCCAATGAAGCGAGAATCGAGGCGACGGCTACTACAAATTCCGCCGATACTCCATTTCTGACGGCGCCGCATGTCATCCCTCAAGCGAAGCGGGTCATTTATCTTTTCCAGAGCGGCGGCCCCTCGCAACTCGAGACCTTCGACTACAAGCCACTCTTGAGTGAGCGATTTGGTGAGGCCCTGCCCGATTCCGTGCGCAAGGGGCAGCGGCTCACCGGGATGTCGGCGAATCAATCGTCGTTGGCGATGGTCGGCTCCAAGTTCGGATTTCGGCAGCATGGCCAAGCTGGCGCGTGGATCAGCGACCTGCTGCCCCATACCGCGAAAATCGCCGACGACCTCTGCATCGTGAAATCGATCTATACCGAAGCGATCAACCACGATCCGGCGATTACATTTTTGCAGACGGGATCGCAAATCGCCGGGCGTCCCAGCATCGGTTCCTGGTTGAATTATGGATTGGGAAGCGACAACGAAAACCTGCCCGCCTTCGTGGTATTGATCACCCGGGGCAAGACCGATCAGCCGCTCTATTCGCGTCTTTGGGGAGCCGGTTTTCTTCCCTCGCGACATCAGGGGGTGCAATTTCGGTCGGGTAGCGATGCGGTGCTTTATCTCAACAATCCTCCGGGGATCAGCCGGGATCATCGGCGAGCCGCCTTGGAAACGCTCGCACAATTGCAACTTGAGCGACAGCAAGAAACGCACGATCCGGAACTCTCGCAGCGAATCGCCCAGTATGAAATGGCGTTTCGGATGCAGGCAAGTGTCCCCGAGGCGACCGATCTTTCGGGCGAGCCGGAACATATTTATGAGATGTATGGTTCCGATAGCAAAAAGCCGGGGACGTTCGCGGCGAATTGCCTTCTGGCCCGGCGGCTGGCAGAGCGGGGTGTGAAGTTCATTCAGCTCTATCACCAGGGATGGGATCAGCACGGCGGGTTGCCGGGCGGAATCACTCAGCAGTGCAAGGAAACGGATCAGGCATCGGCAGCACTGGTGGCCGATCTCAAACAGCGCGGGCTACTAGATGATACTCTAGTCGTTTGGGGAGGGGAGTTCGGCCGGACGAGCTATTCGCAAGGTCGCCCTTCGCCGCAGAATTACGGGCGTGATCATCATCCGCGGTGTTTTTCGATGTGGTTCGCGGGGGGCGGTATCAAGCCGGCGACTGTTGTCGGGCGGTCTTGTGACTTTGGCTACAACATCGAAGAGCGGCCGGTGCATGTCCATGATCTGCATGCGACCATGCTGCATCTTTTGGGTGTGGACCATGAGCGGCTGACCTACCGCTTCCAAGGTCGCGATTTCCGTTTAACCGATGTTCATGGTCATGTCGTGGAGGAAATGCTGGCCTGACAACTTTCTCAGATGGCATGGGGGATAGACTCTCGCGACAGCCCCGCGACAGCGGTATGGTTTGTGGCGATGAGAGTCAGATGTGCAGGAAAGCCGTTTCCCGCCATGCCCCCCATACGCTCCCGAGACCAGCATGTATCTTGAATTCGACTGCGAAAGTTGCCAGAAGCGGCTGAAGGTTCGCGAGGAAAGCGTCGGGAGCAAGGTTCGCTGCCCCTATTGCCATCACACGCAGGTGATTCAGGCGCAGGAGCCGGTGGTCGAAAACTTTGATTTCTCGAACGTGTCGCCCACGGGGCCAGTTGCTGGTTCAGCGGGAAGTGCGGCTCCCAAAGGTGTAACGAAAAGCGAAGCCCGCAAGTCGAAGCCTGCTCCCCGGACTCGGGAAGACGTGGAGAGCGGTACCGATGTCGATCCGATCAAGTCGGGCGTGGTGGGGGTGATCGCCTTCGTACTGATCTACGCGATCATGTATCCGCTGCGGTTCCACTTCATCGGCCAGCTCTTTTGGGATCGAGGCTGGGTGCAATATGCCGAAACGATCATGGCCACCTGGGCTGTGGCGATCCTGTTTTTCAAGTATCTGAAGCTTCGCCGGCAAAACGAGTCGCTCGTTTTCGACCTCCTGCCTTCGTCGATCTCACCGCGAATCACTGTCGACAAGGTCGATCAGTTCGAGGCTCATGTGCGCGGCCTGCCGATCTCGCCGCAGGAGAGTTTCCTGGTGAACCGGGTGCTTCGCGGGCTGGAGCACTTCCGGGTACTGAAAAGCAGCAGCGAAGTGGGGAGCCGGCTGGCGACCCAATCCGATATCGACGGCAACGCGGTTGACGCAAGTTATTCGATGGTCAAGGTTTTGGTGTGGGCTATCCCGATTCTTGGATTCATTGGAACGGTGATCGGGATTGGTGCGGCTGTCGCCAGTTTCGCGGAAACGATGGCCAGCGCGGGCGACATGGGCGCACTGAAAGAGTCGTTCAACAAGGTGACGGGAGGGCTGGGAACGGCCTTCGATACGACCCTGCTGGCCCTGCTTCTGAGCATGTTCATCATGTTTCCCATGACGGTCATGCAGAAGGGGGAATCGAATCTGCTCAACGGTGTGGACGAGTATTGCAACGAGAACTTCCTCAAGCGGTTATCGGATGACGAAAGCGCCTCCCCTCCAGCCAATGCCCAGCAAGCATCGCTGGATCGAAAGACGATCCGCGAGGCGATTGACCAGGCCCTGGTGCCGCATCAGGCCGAACTGGCGGCGTGGCAGAAGAAGCTGGAAATGATCGGCCAGTCGATGACGGAGCAAATGACAAAGGGTTGGAAGGCCGTCGATGAGCAATTGCTCCAGCGGCATCAGTCGATGGCGAAACAGATTCTCAAATCGGTCGAATCGCTGAACGAAGCGGTGCAGGCTACCAAGTCATTGCAGGAATCGCAGCAGGCCCAGGCGACGCAGATCACTGCCAGCACGGTCGAAGCCCAGGGGCAGATCACGCAGATGCTGAAGACCAGCAGCCAGGTGGCGAGCGACGTGAGCGGGAAGTTCAACGAGCAGATCCACGCGATGGAGCAGACCGCCGCCGCTTTGCAGTCGACGTTGGCCACGTTGGGTGGTGAAACGATCGTCGTGGAGGCGGCACCGGCCCGGGGTTGGTCGCTCTTTGGCGGTGGTCGGGGGCGGAGCGGCCGGCGGGTGACTAGTAGCTGAATTGCGGGCGGATCGTTGGCAGCTGAGGGAAGGAGGAAGCCGTGGGACGTCGAAAGAAGGATGAGGGCGAGAGCGTGTCCCTCTTTCCATTCATGAGCATTCTGGTGTGTCTCATTGGCTCGCTCACGCTGATGATCACGACGCTGATGGCGACTCAAACCAACAGCGAGCAGGATCAGTCGGAGGTCGAACGGTACATCAAGTACAGCGAGGTTCAGACGGATCTCGAGGCCCAAAAGAAGGAGCTGGCGGAACTGCAGGAGTTGCTCGCCGCGGCCCGCAGGATTCGCGAGGAACTCGACCGGGCGTTGTCTCAGGTGATCAAGTTGGAATCCGACCAGAAGAGCGGGAGTGCGGCGAATGCGGCGCTGGTGACCAAGCTGGCCGACCTCAATCGCTTCAACGCGCGAGCCAAGGAACTGGAGAAGCAGCCCGAGCTTCTGGAGGCCGAAATCAAGAAGCTCAAGGCGGAGGTCGAACGCAAGCAGGCGGGGCCGGAAGAGGCGATCGTGCAGATTCGGCCCGGCGGGACGGGTGTCGATATCGATCCCACCTTCGTCGAGTGCAATACCACAGGCTTGGTGATTCATGGCGGGCCGTCGCCCGTCAACATCTTGAAGGCCGACATCACGAAGACCGATGGTGTGTTCGCCAAGTTGTTGGAACAGATCGCGGCCAAGCCGAAGGGACAGATCATCTTCCTGGTGCGTCCCGACGCAGTGGGGACTTACAACACGGCCCGTAATTTCTCGCGCACGCACTATGGCGTGGCTGGGTTCGCCAAAACCGGGAAGCTCCCGGTCCCCTCGCAGGGGCAAATCGATCTGAGTGTCTTCAAACGGTCGTAGTTTCGCCGTTCTCAAGTCTGAAGGTGTTTTGCGATGGGCCGACGCAGCAGCTCGAGTTCGGGGATGAGCCTCGATTCACTGATGGACACCCTCACGAATGTGGTGGGGATCCTCGTGATCGTGCTCATCTTCGCTGTGCTGGGGGGAGTCGATTCGGTCAAGAAGATCAAAGGTTTCGTCGAGGAGATCACTCCCGAGCGGCTGGCGACGACCGCCGCGGAAGCGGAGGAGCTGCGGCGTCTGGTGGAGCAACTCCGGGCGGAGCAGACACAGGCGGAGGATCTCGCCAAACAGGACATCAAATCTCTGGAGGACCAGAAGAAGCTGGCGGCTCAGTTGCAGGCGGACCTCGAAAAGATGAAGACCCTGAAAATCGACCCCGCCAAGCTTGATGCCGATCTCGAGGCAAGTCGCAAAGCGGCCGAGACGCTGGAGACCAAGGTCTCGATGCAGCAGTCGGAGATCGCCAGTTTGAAGGCCCGGCTGGCGGAGAAGATCGCCATGGGCGGCGGAGCGGAGACGAAGGTTGTCAACCTGCCCGATCCACGCGAAGCGCCGACCGGGGCGAAGGGAGTGGTCTTCATCTGCAAGAATGGACGGGTCATTCCTGTGGATACCCCCGTCTTGCAGCAAAAGGCGCAACAGATTCTGGCGACTTCGGCCCGCACGCTCTTCAAGCAGGACCGGCTCGACTGCGACAAGCTCAAGGAGTTCTTCGACAAGCGGTTCGTGGGAGACAACTTCTGCCAGGTGAAGTCCCGGATTGGTGGCGACGCGAAACCTTATCTGGCAGTCATTCCCCGGGAAAACGCAGGGGATCCGACAGCTGACATCTCGCGGCCCGGTTCACGGTTCAACGGCTGGATCCGGGCCTTGGATCCGGGCAAGAACTATGTCGAATTCCGCGTTTATCCGGACAGCTTCGACACCTATCTCGCGGCCCGCAACGAGTGCGCGAAGAAGGGGGTACTGGCGGGCTGGACTCCCTATGACCCGGCAGCGGAATACTGGATCGGTTTTGGAGCCGAGGTGAAGACCCTCTGTCTGGGAAAAGAACCGCCGCCACCAGGGAAACCGGGTGACCCCAATGCCCCCAAACCACCGAGTGATGTTGTGGACTAATCGGTTGGATGTACTTACTGGTCTTGAGTTTGTGTTCGGAGACCAGTGTCATTGGACGCCAGAATGCCCGATCCGGCGCAACGATTCTCACACGGAATGGCTGATGGTGACAGCCAATTGATTTTGGATGCGCAGGCCGGGCATTCTCCGGCGGATTTCCTCCTGCACTTGCTGCTTCTGGAAGAAACTCGTCGCGTGGCCGGAAACTTGGAGCGAGCGACCGCTGATTTGCAGCGAAATCCGGGGCGTGAAGAGATGCGGATGTTGCCTGCGGAGTGCCCGCAGGAAATCCGGCGGCATCACGGGATCGTCATGAGCGGAATGGACGAAAATCTGGCGGGTCATGCGAAGTCTTCCAGAAACGTCCACCAGGCGATCCTCCGGATGCGCCAAGGGGATGTGGGGATTGCGGAAGCCCTCCAGGCCCATAGGAAGGTTTCGTCGGATTTCGCTCTGCGGCGGACGGAGCCGCCGCGAATTCGCCAAGTGGAGGCAAACACCGCAATCGCTGCTGGAAAAGTCGGCACATTCGCCGCGTCGAAAATCGGGGGCCAGGTCCTTAGGGCCGCGATCGGATCGTGTTGAGCTCGACTCGTGCCAGGCATCGCGAGAGGCCCGGCGGCCAAAAAACTCCAAAATCTGAAGAAGAGGGGAAAGCGGCATTGGCAGGCTGGCTGGATGCCCTTCCGATGAACATCTTCACAGTCTCCAAAAATTTGATGTCTCGGTTGGTTGACGACAAAGTTCCCGTCGTTAAGATTCGTCCACGCCAGCAATGATCTGGCAGCCAGATTCCCAAAGGGGATGAAGGCC
>PNLE01000077.1 GCA_013822855.1 Planctomyces sp. | reverse complement strand
CCATCCCGCTTTCGATGCGTTCACCCTCTTGCATACCCATTGCGGTGAGCCAGTCCTTGACCCAGTCGCCGCCGAACTTGCGCATCAGGTCGTCTTCCAGCGAAAGGAAGAAGCGGCTGGAGCCGGGGTCTCCCTGGCGACCAGCACGACCCCGCAATTGGAGGTCGATCCGGCGGCTGTCGTGACGCTCGGTGCCGACGACATGCAGCCCGCCGAGTTCTGCGACCTGGCGGCCTTCATCGGCCATCCCTTCGCGCTGGGCGATGCGCTTGGTGGTTTCGTTCCAGACCGATTTGGGGACATCCAGCCGCGAGCCATACTCGTTCTTGAGTTCGTCCCAGGCAAGGTATTCGGGGTTGCCGCCGAGGATGATGTCGGTGCCGCGACCGGCCATGTTGGTGGAGATCGTCACCGCGCCGAGTCGCCCGGCCTGGGCGATGATCTCGGCCTCGCGCTCGTGGTACTTCGCGTTGAGCATGTTGTGCTTGACGCCGCGCTGGGTCAATTTGCGGCTCAGGTGCTCGGAGTTCTCGATCGAGACCGTGCCCACGAGGATCGGGCGTCCGGTCGCGTGGACTTCCTTCACCTCGTCGATGACCGCATCCCACTTCTCCTTGACCGTGCGATAGATCGCATCGGGATAGTTGATGCGCTGGGTGGGCCGGTTGGTGGGGACGGCGACGACGTCGAGCTTGTAGATCTTCCAGAACTCGTTCGCCTCGGTCATAGCCGTGCCGGTCATGCCGCTCAGCTTGGGATAAAGCTTGAAGAAGTTCTGGAGGGTGACGGTCGCGAAAGTCTGGGTGTCTTCCTTGATCCGCACGTTTTCCTTGGTCTGCACGGCCTGATGAAGACCGTCGCTCCACTGGCGGCCTTCCATTTTGCGGCCGGTGTGCTCGTCGATGATGATGATTTCATCGTTTTCGACGATGTAGTTCACATCCCGCTTGTAGAGGTGGATCGCGCGGAGGGAGTTGTCGATGAGATGGGGCCATTCCATGTTCCCCGCGGTGTAGAAGCTCTCCACCCCCGCCAGTTCCTCGGCGTAGCGGATCCCTTCATCGGAGAGGTGGCAGGTGTGCTCCTTCTCCTTGACCTCGAAGTGGATGTCTCGCTTGAGCTGAAGGGCGACACGGTGGGCCTTCGGGTACTTGGTGATGTCGTCGTGGGCCGGGCCGGAGATGATGAGCGGCGTGCGGGCCTCGTCGATGAGGATATTGTCGATTTCGTCGATGATGGCGTAGACGCGGCGTTTTTGAACCTGGAGTTCCCGCCGGGGCTTCATGTTGTCGCGCAGGTAATCAAAGCCGAATTCGTTGTTGGTGCCGTAGGTGATGTCGCAGGCATAGGCGGCCTGTCGCTCGGGTTCGCGCATGTTCGATTGGATCGTCCCCACCGTGAGGCCCAGGCCGGTGTAGAGGGGGGCCATCCATTCCATGTCGCGGAGGGCGAGGTAATCGTTGACCGTGATGACATGGACGCTACCCGCCAGGCCGTTGAGGAAGGCGGGGAGGGTGGCGACCAGCGTCTTCCCTTCGCCAGTCATCATTTCGGCGATCATCCCCTTGTGGAGGATGTAGCCGCCGACCATCTGGACGTCGTAATGCCGCATCCGCATGAAGCGTTTGCCACCTTCGCGGACGGCGGCGAAGGCGTCGGGGAGGATGTCGTCGAGTGTTTCGCCAGCGGCGAGGCGGGCCCGCAAGCGGGTGGCCGTCTGCTTGAGCTCGTCTTCGGTGAGCTTCTCCATGCTCGCTTCGAGACGGTTGATGCGGTCGAGCGTTGAGCCGGGGGTGATGACGGTGTTGCCCGAGCGATCGCGGACAAAGCCCAGCTGACGGACGCGGCGCTCATTCGAGGAGCCGAAGAGCTTGGTGAGGGTTCGCTCGAAGCCGGTGAGGACTGCGTTGGTGGCGTCGCCGATCTTGTCGATAAATTCCATCAGACTTCCATCCGTGATTGCCGAGGCGGCGTTGGGGGAGGCTGGGCGGGCTGTCTTACATCAAGTCGTCTTTGGTAAAACAGGCTTGTTTTGCCAGCCTTGCGGGCTCGTTCGGGGTGATTTTTCTCGTGAACCGCTGGTTCCGACGGGTCGGAATGGACGTAACCTCTTACGGCAGAAAGTCTATTTGTTCTGGCGGAGGGGGTCAATGTCGTCAAAGTCCGTAAAGTGCAACCGGGATGCCAGCATTGAAGAGGAAACAGAGATTGTGCCGTAAGTGGCTTGAGATTGAATAGTTATAGAAATGAAAACTCTTCCTGCCAAAACGGGGTTGTGCCAAGTTGGCAGTGGAGGGACTGTTGCTGGCGGCAAGCTTTTGGCAAGCTGGCGTCGAGAATTTCGAGCGATCGCAAGTTTGGCGGGCACCCTCCAGGAAAACGGAAGATGGCGTATCCGGCGGATGACAAGTACCAGTTCACGGAGCCACCCGAGGCGGGGGACTGGCCGGACGATGTGATCATCAGCGACGACACCCGCCGGGAAGACCGCATCCCGCCTGGACAATCCCGCACGAAAAAATGGCCTGTTCTGCAATATGGCCGCATTCCGGTGGTCTCGGCAGAGCAATGGACGCTCCGGGTCTACGGGCTGGTTGAAAACCCTTTGGAGCTGGATTATGCCCAGTTTCTGGAGTTGCCCCGGGTCAAGGTCTTCGCGGATTTCCACTGCGTGACGCGATGGTCGCGACTGGGGAATCTGTGGGAAGGAGTGTCGTTCCGCTCGATCATGGAACTGGCCGGAGTGAAAGCCGAGGCCCGGTTTGTCATCGTCGGCGGCTACGACGACGGTTGGACGACGAACATGCCGCTGGCGGATTGCCTAGTCGATGATGTGCTGGTCTGCGACCGGCATGATGGAGAGCCATTGTCGGCGGCGCATGGCGGGCCGGTGCGGCTGATTGTTCCCAAACTGTATGCTTGGAAAAGTGCGAAGTGGTTACGTTCGATCACGTTTGTGGAACACGACCAGCGGGGAACGTGGGAGCAGGTCGGATATCACGACCGGGGCGATCCGTGGGTGGAAGAGCGGATGTGGGTCTGACTGATCCCCGTTTTCCCTGGTGAGGCATCGCCCAAAAAATGAATGCGGATCTGGTTTCCATGTGGCCGAGTCTGCGCTCCACGCTGCTGTTGGCTGGTCGATGGGGCCTGACAGTCGTGGTTCTCAGCCTGTTGGCGGGGAGTGGCAGCGCACTCTTCTTGTGGCTGCTGGATGTCGCCACACGGACGCAGCAGAGCTGGTGGGTGTGGGCCTGGACACTGCCTTTTTTGGGGGCGATTTCCGCGTGGATGTACCTGCTGTGGGGCGGCGAATCGGGGCGAGGAAACAATCTGGTCATCGTCGAGATCCAGCATCCCATGCGGGGGCTGCCCTGGCAGATGGCACCGCTGATCTTTGTCGCCACCATTCTGACACATCTCGGCGGGGGCTCGGCGGGACGGGAAGGAACCGCCGTGCAGATGGGGGCGGGCTTCGCGGGATGGTGGGCCCGCTGGTCGCGCCCGTGGTTGGGCCAGGATTATCGTGAAACTCTGCTGATGGGGGTGGCGGCTGGCTTTGGAGGCGTGTTTGGAACGCCCGTCGCTGGGGCTGTCTTTGCCGGCGAGGTGCTCGCCGTCGGACGATTGCCGACACTCGCCCTGTTTCCTTGCCTGCTCGCAGCGATCGGGGCGGACATGGTTTGCGTCGGGCTGGGCGGGAGTCATTTGCACTATCACGTCAACTGGCAGGGATTGGTGGCTCACTCGTGGCCGGAGCGATTGAAACTGCTGGGAGCCGTCGCTCTGTTAGGACTGTTGGCGGGGCTGGTGGGGCGGGGATTCGCCGAGACGTTGCACCGGCTGAATCGCTGGTATGTCAAAGTTCTGCCGGGGCCGGTGCTGCGAGTGGTGGTGGGGAGTTTCGTTGTCGTGGCCCTGGCGGAATGGGTGGTGGGACGCGACTACCTCGGCTTGGGAACGACGAACATCGACCCGCACGCCGTCACGATCGGCAGTTGTTTTCACGAGGGGGGAGCCAAGACTTGGAGCTGGTTGTTCAAGTTGGTGCTGACGGTTTTGACGCTGGCGTGCGGCCTCAAAGGGGGCGAAGTGACACCGCTGTTTTTCATCGGAGCGGCTCTGGGGAACACGTTCGCTGTCTGGACGGGGCTTCTGCCGGTCGATGTGGCAGCTGCGATCGGGTTCGTGGCGATTTTCGCGGCGGCCACCAACACACCGCTGGCCAGCAGCATTCTCGCCATCGAACTGTTCGGTACGCTGCGGCCTGAATACGCCTTCATCGGCTGCTTCACCGCTTGGCTGGTCGGCGGGGCCTCAAGCATTTACGCCAGCCAGCATCGAGGCGACGGGAAGGTTCTCCAAGAGATCAATGGCCACCATCCGGTTGCTGTCAATCCGCAGCGGGATCGCCTCCCGCAAAGTGAAGAGGGGGCGTCACCTCGGGAGCCGGGACGGAGTTCCGATTGACGCTTCGGGGCGAATCGATTGCAATCCCGACGGCGTTTGATGGACAAAACGCTGGCTCCGTGGATGGAGCCAAAGCTCGATTTCAGGAAGATTTCCGGTGATGACCTTTGAACAGCTTCAAAGGAATTATCCGGTGAAGGGGCGAAGCGGCCATATGGCGCTTTCGCGTTGAGGATGATCATGGATTGGCTGGTAAGCCGGTGTCTGGATCTCGGATACCTGGGCTTGGTCTTGGCCGCGAGTCCGTGGATCTTTTGGAACAGCTGGTTTCACGGAAAGCACCGGGAGGGCTTCCGCGAGAAGGTGCTGGGGGATCTCCGGCCACCGGTGGATCAGGCAGATTCCGGCAATGATTTGATGAGTGAATCGGCCAGCGATCTCATCTGGGTCCATGCGGTCAGTGTGGGTGAAGTGCTGTCGCTGAAGCAGGTGCTGATTGAACTGCTGAAGCAGCAGCCGACAGCTCGTGTTGTCTTGACAGTCACGACCCAGACAGGCCATGCGGTGGCGCGGCGGATTGTGGATCAAATGGCGGAACCCCGCCTGGGAGTCCGGTATTTCCCGC
Source organism: Planctomyces sp. (assembly GCA_013822855.1). Classification (GTDB taxonomy): domain Bacteria; phylum Planctomycetota; class Planctomycetia; order Planctomycetales; family Planctomycetaceae; genus Planctopirus. The sequence goes on along the minus strand of PNLE01000077.1, from coordinate 14,794 downwards.
TCGATTTTTCGTGGAGCGTGACCCGCGCGATTCGTCAGCTGCAGCCATCGCTTATTGTGCTGGCCGAACTGGAGGTGTGGCCCAATCTTCTGTTGGCGGCCCGCAAACATGGGGTGCCGGTGGTGATCGCCAACGGCCGCTTGAGCCAGCGCAGCTTCAAAGGTTATTGGCGTGGCGTGTGGTTCTTCCGCTGGCTGCTGCGGGATGTGGCGGCTGTGGGTGCCCAGACGCCGGAGTATGCCGAGCGGTTTGTGAAGCTGGGTGTCCCCGCCGAGCGGGTGCGGGTGACGGGCAATATCAAATACGACCGCATCGAAACCAACAGAAACAATCCGCGAACCGAGGCCTTGCGGGCCTTCTTCGGTTTTCGGGAGAACGATCTCGTCTGGATCGCCGGGAGCACGCAGAGTCCCGAAGAATCGTTGGCGATTGAAGCCTGGAAGACCCTGCGGCTGGAATTTCCCAATCTGCAATTAATGGTTGTGCCTCGCCACCAGGAGCGCTTTGAAGAGGTCTCGCAATTGATCCAGTCGCTGGGTTGCCAGGTCTGGCGGCGATCCACCTGGCGTGCGACAGGGGCTGCCGACACATCACGTCCCACCGTCCGGCTACTGGATACGCTGGGGGAACTGGGGGATGCCTGGGGGCTGGCGGATCTTGCGTTCGTGGGAGGAAGCCTGACTCAACGGGGCGGTCAAAACATGATCGAGCCTGCGGGATATGGAGCAGCCGTCTTCTTTGGGCCCCATACCCAGAACTTCCGTCAGACCGTCGAAACACTATTGGAGGCGGATGCCGCACGAGTAGTTTCAAGGGGGCAGGAGCTGCCTGGTTTCGTGAGGTTGCTCCTTCGGGATGAGAACTTGAGATGCTCGTTGGGCAGTCGGGCACAGCAACTGGTGCTACGTCAGGCTGGAGCCACCGAGGCCACGTTGGCACTGGCGCAAATGTGCCGCAGTTCAGCGAAGAGTGGTAATCCGGGGGCTTTGCTGAGTGGCGATGTGGGGAGTCGAGCGGCTTAATCCGCTGGAGTTTGATCGTTCCCTTGACGGTGATCTCACCTTGTCCGGTTTTAGTGAATTCATTATTCCTCGCTTCCCGCGCTAACTTCCTGTCTGAAAAACGTTCACACCGCGCGTCTCATGGATGAAAGCACACCGCATGATGCGGCAGCCGATCGCACCTCCCCGTTGGGCTTCGCGCCTCACAGCAGTTACGATACTGCTGGCTGGCGTTGTGCTTTCCCACGGAGACGTGCTGGCTCAGCACTCGCCGCCTTCGGCTCGTCCTGCGATGTCGATAGCTGCCGGTCGACAGGGTCTTTCTACACCTCTCTTCCAGCCACCGGTCTCTTCCAGCCAGCCACGAGATGTGCGCGGCCAGACGAGTGAAGACTTCGATGAATGGGCTGCGGAACCCCGGAAGAGTCCCTCACTGACTGATCCAAGGCAGGCAACGCAGCGAAAGTCGGCGATGGTCGATGACGCGGCTCCCGGCCGCGTGGCGCTGGATGACTCGATGACTCCCGGTGGGGGATTCAGCACGCCGGCTTCATCCGTCGCGCGTCCCCTTTCCGGCAGCAAGACACTTTCGCAGGTGATGCATCCCGAGGACGAACTGACGGATAGCGAACGCGGCAAAGGCCCGGCGTCGTATCAGAAGTTCGATCCGCTCAAGAAGAAGCCCGGCCAGATTCTGCGGACTTCCGCCGAGGAGCAGGCTCCCGCCGAAGTCGATTTCAGCGAAGTCGTCAGCGAAGTCCGCGTCGAAGGGAACGATACCATTCCCGTCCGCGAGATCGAAAAGCATATCAAGGTGCGGCCCGGTCGCAGCGTGAACGAACGGCTCATCAAGCAGGATGTCGACGCGCTAGTGCGAACCCGCTGGTTCACCACGGTCGAACCCTACGTCAAAATGTCCGACGATGGCCTGATCATCATTTATCGAGTGCTGGAACGTCCGATCGTCCGTGATGTGCAGTACATCGGCAACAAGAAGTATAAATCGACAGTTTTCGAGGGGATCACCAACCTTCGGCCAGGAAGTCCCTACGACATCAGCGCCAACCGCGAATGTGCCCGCCGGATCGAGGCCTACTATCGCGACAAGGGCTATGCGTTCGCAACTTGCACCCTCGAAAAGGGCGACTCGCGGGAAGATCGGGAAGTCGTCTTCCGCATCGATGAAGGCCACAAGGTCGGGGTCGATTCGATCCGATTCGAAGGCAACGAATTCTTCAGCGACCAACTCTTGAAAACGAAGAAGGTCTCGAAGACCCGCGTGCTCAGGCTCTTCGGCGGCAAGTACGACGAGGCGACGATCCCCGACGATAAGGAAGGGCTGCGGCAGTATTACCACAGCCTCGGCTTCTTCGAAGTGGAGATCAACCATCGCGTGGAGTTCAACGAAACGAAGTCAAGCGCGACCTATGTCTACATGATTAACGAGGGCCCGCGCTACAAGATCCGCAATATCTCCGTGGAGGGGCAGAACATCCTCTCCGAGGCCGAAATCCGCGAGTTCATCCACTTCAAGACGGGTGACTTCTACAGCGCCCGCGAGATCGCCGACGATATCGAGAAGATCCGTTCCAAGTATGGCGCCCAGGGGCGGTTGTTCGCGACGGTCGATGCGGTGCCGCAGTTTTTGGAACAGCCGGGTGAACTCGATCTGATCGTCAAGATCAACGAAGACAAGATTTACGTCGTCCGCGAGTTCCGGGTGCATGTCGAAGGGGACTATCCCCACACGAGGCACAACCTGCCGCGGAACATCTCGCGGATTCATCCCGGCGATCTGGCCGATCCCAAGTTGATCAAGAAGACGGAATCGCAGCTCGCCGGTTCGCAGTACTTCGAAGCCAGCCCGCAGGACCGCCCTAAGCTGGAGATTTCCCGCGTCACCGATGTCGCGTGGTTGCAGGATCGCAGCCAAGTGGCCCAAGGGGGAGATTCCACAGCCTTGGGGCAGTCGGACTATCTGGCCTGGCCGCCGTCCAGTACGAATTCGAATCCCACCAGTGATCCTCAGGGGAAGGCGCGAGTCGGGACGACTTCGAAAACCGTCACCTATTCCAACGGCGCCAGTCCTGTGGGGACGATGCCTGTCGGCGGGGGTGGCTTCTCGAGCCCTTCGCCCACGGGGCCGCGAACATCCGTGGCCAAGCCTCCTGCTGATACCGGTGCGAAGAAGGAAGATGCCGACACCGAGGGGATCTACTTCATGCCGGGGTCGATGCTGCCACCGGTGGTGAAAGATGAAATCGACGCTTCGGATCCGAATGTGAGCGTCGTGCGCGGACAGACCCGTGACATGCGGGCGCCTCAGAACTACGAGTATGACAATAGCCCCCAGGGAGATCCCTATGGGAATCCCCGTCGCTTCGACCAGAATATCTATGACAACTCTGTTCCACCGGAATACATCGATATCGATGCCTATCTCAAGGAGGCACGCACGGGCCGCCTGATGTTCGGTGTGGGTGTCAACAGCGACGCCGGGGTTGTCGGCAACATCGTCCTCAGCGAGTCGAACTTCGATCTCTTCCGCCCGCCCACGAGCTTCGAGGACATTGTCAACGGAACAGCCTTCCGCGGTGCCGGTCAACGATTCCGCCTGGAAGCGGCTCCCGGTAGCGAAGTGAGTCGATACACGGTTGACTGGTCCGATCCCTACTTCCGGGACACCGACTACAACATCGGCGTGAGCGGCTTCTTCTACACCCGATATCTCGAGTTCTGGCAGGAGCAGCGCTACGGCGTCAGGCCGCGAATCGGTCGTCAGCTCACGCCCGAATGGTCGGTGTCGGGTGCTCTGCGTATCGAAGATGTGCAGGTCGAGAACCCTGTCTTCCCGAGGCCGCAAAGCCTGTCGGATGTGGTGGGAAGCAACCTGCTGACGACCGCCCGGTTGGGCCTGGCCCACGACACGCGGGATGCCCCGTTCAATCCTTCCGAAGGGCATTTCATCGAAGCCTCCTATGAACAAGCCTTCGGCGAGTTCGTCTATCCCAAGCTGGAACTGAGTGCCTGGCAGTACTTCACGACCTACCGCCGCCCCGACGGCTTCGGCAAGCACATTCTTTCGCTGCACGGCGATGTGGGTTGGACCGGCAGCGACACGCCGATCTTCGAGAACTTCTACGCCGGTGGTTTCCAGTCGTTCCGCGGTTTCCGCTTCCGTGGTGTCAGCCCTGTGAACACGGGCGTGCGGACCGGTGGCAACTGGATGCTGCTGGGTGGTGCCGAGTACCAGATGCCGATCACGGCGAACGAAATGTTGCACGCGGTCGCCTTCACCGACTTCGGTACGGTGACGGAAGACGTGACGCTGGACAGCTTCCGACTGTCGGTCGGTGCCGGTCTGCGGATCACGCTCCCCGCGATGGGCCCGGCTCCCATCGCCCTCGATTGGGCCGTCCCAATCCTGAAGGAAGAGTTCGACCGCACACAACTCTTCAGCTTCTACATCGGCTTCACCCGCTAATCGCGGCGTTGCGGATTGTGCCCGGCCCTCGCGAAGTGGCTTGGCTTGCCTGAATCTGCGCGAGAACTCGCTCTCCCCTCAGAAGCGATTCGCGCCCCCATCTCCAGTTGAATGACGCGCTGGCGAATGGCTGGACGGACTGTCCGACTTCATTCCGCCGCCGATTGGCGACTGAGGGACGAGTTCTTGGGACTGTCGAATTTTTGTGACCCATTCGCTGGGTCAACAGGGCTTGGCCTTCTTCCGCCTCATCCCTTTGCAGAAGACAGCATGTCAATTGAGGCCACCGCCATGTAGGCTTTTGTCACTCCTCTGGCAGTCAAAGTCCCGAAGTTGAAAAGCCCATTTCGTACGGCAAAGCTGCGGCCATCCTCAAACCTATTTTTGCTGCCAATCATCTGTTCTATGGAGGAGGTCGATCTTCTTATGAAAGATTGGACTCGATTTTCCCGAAGCGACATGCAGGCCAAGCTAGTCGCTTTGGTCAATGCTTTGGGTCTGGATCATAAGGTCGAGGGCGAGATGCTTCGAACTGAGGAAAGTGATTACTACATTGTCGACTCGCTTCGGGAGGCTGTACGCGAGTGGGGGGTAGGTCGACACCATTGCTTCCGTGGCACCGGCGGCAAAGATTCCAGCGTCTACGAGCGATACCGCTCATATATGGTTAAGCATGGTATTCCATGCGTCGAGCAGGACGGGTCGGAGGGCCGATGGTTTATCCTTCGTGAGAAGGATGATGCTTACAAGTGGGGGGTGGAGTCATGGGTTTCGCAGTAGTGTCGACGGGGATTTGCAACTGGCGGCGGGACGTTAAGAGGCTGACGCGATGGGATATCAACTCGAATATATGATCAATCTGCCCCCGGCCAGCGCCCGTGAGTGGCTCTTGTCTCTCGACGGCTTTTGGTACACGCCAGAGTCGCCCGATGAAATGCCAGGAGGCGAGTTTTCTTGGGGCGACCAGGCCTTGCATGCCGAACTCGGTCCGGCGGCCTGCCGTTTGTGTGTGCCGTGCATCAAATATTCTTGGTTGATCCACGGGCACGCTCCATCGGTAGAGTGGGTCGCCCTCTTCGAGAGGTATCTTCTCGAGGCGCTTCCTGATGTCCATGCTGTGCGGTTGGATGAGCTCGTCCGCCAACAGTGGGAGGCGTGGGTTGGCCTGCCATGGGAGGGTGTGCCCGACCCGGTCGATTCGCTATCGGTCTGGCTATCTTCTCAGGAATTCGGGCCTGAGTACTTTCGGTTCTTCCCCACTGAGTAATGGCACTTCAAACCATGTGCTAGGGCAGAAAACGGGAGCAAATGGGCTTTGAGAAGTTCATGATTCACTCGATCCACGCTGCTTCTGAGTTCGGGAGATTTGAGAAGACGGTCATATCGTTATGAGCAAGCTGGTTGTGTTCTCTCCTGACCATGCGACTGCCCGGCGGCGGTTTCGGGAAGCCGTGTTGCGGCTGGGGTGGTCGTTGGAGAGTCACTCGATCGGTGCCGTCGGGCCGGATGGTGAGGAGTTGGCTTTTGATGTGGGTTGTTCGCGGGAGGGCGATCCCGAAAAGGTGCTGGTTGTTTCGTCCGGCGTTCATGGCGTCGAAGGCTTCTTCGGGTCGGCAGTGCAAGTCGCTTTGCTCGAACAGTGGGCCTCCTCGAGCCCGCCGCCGATCCAATGTGTGTTCCTCCATGGACTGAATCCCTTCGGTTTCGCATGGCTGCGGCGGTTCGACGAGCACAATGTCGATCCCAATCGGAACTTCTTGCTGGCTGGTGAAGCGTTCGAGGGTGTGGATGAAGGCTATGCCCGACATGATGCGTTCCTGAACCCGCGCCGGCCACCGGCCCGGTGGGAGCCGTTCACCCTGAAGGCGCTCTGGCTGATCGCCCGGTATGGGATGCCGGCCCTGCGGCAAGCCGTCGCGGGGGGACAATACCGCTATCCGCGTGGACTGTTTTTCGGGGGAGCCGGGCCATCACGTATGCAGAAACTGCTGGGGGAGAACCTGCCCCGTTGGCTCAAGGGAAGTCAACGAGTGGTGCATCTCGATTTTCACACGGGATTGGGGCCGTGGGGCGGGTGCAAGTTGCTCATCGACTACCCGCTCAAAGAGCGACAGCGCGGCTGGCTGACGGAGTGGTTCGGGGCCGACTCGTTCGAGGCGTGCGAATCTCGCGACATCTCCTACGACGCGAAAGGAGGGTTCGGGCGTTGGTGCGTGTCCCGGGGATTGGCCCCCGAGTATCTGTTCGCCTGCGCGGAATTCGGCACCTACGGCCCGGTTCAAGTCCTGGCCGGTCTACGCGCGGAAAATCAGGCTCACCATTGGGGCAGCCCCGTGGCGGCATCCACTCTCCGGGCGAAGGCGCGACTTAAAGAATTGTTCTGCCCGGCTTCGGAGGCCTGGCGGTCACAGGTGATTGAGAGGAGCCTGGAACTGGTGGGGCGAGCACAGCGGGGGTTGCTGGCAGCTGATCCTGGCGGGATCGAACCTGTGCTGCCGAAGTCGTCTGGCTGAGGCGCGTTGCCAGGTACATCTTCTGCGTAATACGAACGCAACTTGAAATAGCGTTGAAGATCGCAAAAACATGCTTGCCCAGAGCTGCAAGCATGGCACACAGAAGGCTATTTCCAATTTTGAAACGCGTGTGATTATTCCCCAACCGGTGGCTTCGACTCGGCCTCCGCTTGTTTCTTGGCGGCTTGTTGCTGGCGGATTTTTTCGATAGGGGAGAGGGGCTTTTCGGTCGTTTCCGGTGGGGTGGCGGAAACTTCCTGGGCGGCTTTGGCCCGCGCCTGCTGCTGACGAATCAGATCCAGCGGCGAGGGCTTGCTGGCTGCCGGTGGTGCCGAAGGGGCTTCGATCTGTGTGGCTGTCCCAGGGTTGCCACCGGCCGCTGACTTGGCTTGCTGGGCACGGATCATTTCGATGGGGGAGAGCTTCTTGGCGGGTGGTGTCGTAGCCGGAAGAGGAGTGGCTTCCGTGGGAGTCGCCGGGGTTGCCGCTTCTTCCGCAACTGGGGCCGATGTTTTGGCCTGCTGGGCGCGGATCATGTCGATCGGGGAGAGCGGCTTGGTCGCGGCGGTTGGATCGGTTTTGGTAATTGGCGCTGTATCGACCGGTTCGGGAGTGGCGACTTCCGGGGTGATCGATTTGGCTTGCTGGGCGCGGATCATCTCGATGGGCGAGAGCTTCCTGGGGGCTTCAACAGTGGCGGCGGGCGAACTCGTGGGCGCGGTGACGGCAGGTGGTGTCGGCGTGGCAGCCGGAATGTGTGGAGCGGCCGTCGTGGCAGAAGTCAACGGCGGGGCTTCCGTGCGGATGACGTTCGCGGGGTCGATGTCGTACCAGGTGATGTCGGCGGAGTTCTGAAACTCGACCAGCAGCCGACCATTCATGTTTACCGTCTTCACACGGCCATACAGGCCCCGAAAACGGGTGAGCGCGGGGACGCCGCCGACGACTTGCACGTATTGATCCGTCCAGACCCGCTTCAATCGTTCGGCTTGATCAATCAGCGACATGGGCATTGTCTTTCAGCACGTCCGCGACTCGCATCCGAATCAAGTTTGAGAAGCCCATGGGGAAAAGGCCAGCGAAGTCGCAAGCCTTGCGGATTCTGACGCCGCGAAAAGGATCAGCTTACCGCGAGGCGTAACCCCTCTACTTTAAGTTCGGAGAAGTGCGAGCGACAGACTGTCGAAAGAGAGTTTGGGGCTGACGGCCTGGGCACCCTGTTCAATGAGCAGGCGATGCGTGGTCTCGTCGTTCCAGGAGGTCATGGCGAGGAGTCGTGTCGAGGCGGATTGCGGCTGGCCGGCGATGATTTCGGCGAATTGTCCGAGCGATTGTGGCGGTGACGGGAAATGTGTTTTCGAGGTGGATTGGCAGAGCCAGGCATCCGCGTCGACAATCCACCATGCGGCTGTTTCCGGGGGGAGTTTCTCGCCTTCCGAATGGTTCACTCCCGATCCGAGCAGATGTGCCATGGTCTCTTTCCAGGCGTGGTCGGGCGAGAGAACCGTGATGCGATGTTGCAGTTGTTCCAGTGGCCGCCCCGCCATCAGCCAGCGGATCACTTCTTCGCGGGAGGCGGTCCAGGGGAGGGCCTCACCGTCACCCCGCAGGGCGGCGGCGGTTTGCCGAATCCAGAGTGGGGCCCATGCCGCCGGACAGCGGAGGGCGGGGGGCCAGGTGTTGCGGGTGCGTCCGTCCCCTTCGCACCAGGGGCCGTGGATGACGATGATCTGGCAGCCCTGAACTTCGGCCAGAAAGTCATCGACTTGGGCGGGTGAGAATTGATCCGACGAAGCCTGCTCGATGACGATCAGTTCGATGAGGCCGCTGCCTGGTGCCGCTTCGCCCCGCTGCCAGATCTGGACGGCCTCGTTCAATAAGGAGACTTGGGTGAACCGCAGGTGATGGTCCTCGGCCCACGTCTTCCATTGATCCGGACAGGCGGGGGTTTCGTCCTCGTTGATCCAGAGGCCGGTGAGGGGCCGTGTCAAAGTGGTGGCGGCCGTCATCTGGCTTCCTTGGAGGGAGTGGTCGATGCTTCCAGGGATGGGCGTGGGGATGCGGCTTCATCGAATTGCGGCCGGATCTTTTTGAGGACGCGGGCGATGCCCGCCTGCTGCTTCACACGGCAGACGGTGGCCGCCGGGCATTGGCTGGTGCAGGGGGGCGTTTTGAGTTTCGCCGCTCCGTCGACCATGAATTCGCCTCGGCGGATGCCTTCGGCGAGTTCGATGACGCTCTGTTGGACGACGTCTTCGAGGGTGGCGATGGCCGATTCATCGAGCTGCGTCCACTCCTTGGATTTGCGACCTGCCTTGAGGCCGGCGACCAGGCCTTCCTTGCGCAATCCCCAGAAGCCGGCTTGCCAGGCATCGGCCAGATCGCCTGCGATGCGCAGCCGCTTGACGGCCAGCAGATAAACGGCCAGTTGCAGGCTCAATCCCTTTTGGACGGCGGTTTCATCGAAGCGGTACCGGCTGGCACCGCCCGATTTGTAGTCGATGATCGAGAAGTAGCGCTCGCCCGATTCGAGGTGGTGGGCGTCGATGCGGTCGATCTTGCCGCCCAGGCGCACCACTTGCTCATCGCGAACGATTTCCAAGGCGGGGTACGGCCCCTGGATGAGTTCGCCGTTGTCGTCGTAGACCATGCCGAAGGCGACTTCCGGCAACGTGGTGTCGGGGAGGCCGCCCCAATCGCGGATAAGGGTTTCGAGATAGGTGCGCTGGGCGGCGGCGAACTGTTGGCTCCAGGCGCCGACGATGCGGGCCTCCAGCCGGGCCATCGCCTGGCCGAGCTGCGAGCCGGTGGCACGCCGGCGCAACTCCTCGGCGACATGTTCGGCGAAGATGCGCCCCAGTTCGGCTTCGTCGGCGAGGGCGAGTTTCCCGCTGCCCAGGAGTGTCGCCAGCGCGCCATGCAGCGCCGTTCCCCGCAGGAGGAAATTCGTGCCGAGCTGCGTCTGTTCGCGCGGCGCGAGTTCGAGCACTTCTTCGATCCAGAAGCGGAAGGGGCAGTTGGCGTAGGTTTCCAGGCGTGTGACGCTGAATTGATGATCCGGGCCGAACTTCTCGCGGAAGTGGGTTTGCAGCGCGGGCTCGGTGAGCATCCCCTCGTACTCGGTGAAGCCGGGGGTACGAAACCGGGCCTGGAGGAGGGGGAGTCCGCGGGCCATGTTGAGATACGCGCCGGCGTCGATCGTGTCGGCCAGCCCCGTCTTCCACCAGCCGGCGCGGCCCGTGGTCGCCTGCTGCATGGCGGACAGGCGCAAGTCGCGGCGGGTGTGGCATCTCTCCGGTTCTGGTAACACATCGAGCGAGCCGACATGTCGCGGCAGCTTCAAGTCCGTGGAAAACAAACCGCACACGGCCATGACGAACGGACTGCCGAAGAGTTCCTGGCCCTTCGCGTTCATCGCCGAATAGGTGATGAGTAGCTGTTCGCGGGGGAGCGAGGCGAGCTGCCAGAAAAGGAGCATTTCCTCGGAAGTGCGGTCTTCCTCTCGCACTAGCGGCAACCCGGCGTCGATCAGGTTCTGGCGTTCGGAATGGCTGTAGAGGCAGTTGGATCGTTCGCTGGCCGGATAGGCCTGTTCGGTCGCGCCAACGATCACCACGCAGCGGATGGAATCGAGCAGGCGGGCCTGTGCGGGATCCATCAACCGGATCCGGGCGGGATCTGAGGCTGGCGGGAGGCTGCGTTCGACGGCGAGGCACATCTCGACCTCGTTCCACCATTCGCCCAGCGTCTGGAGGTGTTGGGGCTTCACCCATGTGGCCCGGCCATGGGCCGCACTCCGCAGTACGCGTTGGAGCAGCTCCCAATCGGCACGATCGGTTTTGTCGTTCGGCGCGTCCTCGGAGAAGGGTGACCACTGGCCGACGAGGGCTGTCCAGAGATCGATCCAGCCTTCGAATGTGTGTCGGCTGGCCAGCTTCTCCGTCTGCCGCAAAATGGTCTCCAGACCCTGGGCGGCAAGAAGAGATCGCTGGATCTGTGGATCGACTGATTCTACTGATTCTACTGATTCTATGGGAGTCGTTTCGGGGACATCTGGGAAACGATGGGCCAGGGCGGCTTTGCCGGAGATGTTGAAGCGGGCGAGTTGCTGCAACATCGCGCGTCGCATCGCGGGTGGCACGGTGGCGGGGCGAAAAAACGATGACGAGATGATCTGGCGGAGGTTCTCCAGCGGCCAGTCGTCCCGCTCCAATTCGACGAGTTGCCGCAGCCATTTGACGATGGGGAGCGTGCCCAAGGGAACCGCCTGCAATGTGCCGACGGGGACGCCGGCCAACTCCAAGTGATCGACCCAGCGCGGACCGTCGGTGGAGAGGGAGCGGACGACGACGATGATCTCCTCCGACGGAATGCCCGCCAGTCGCCATTGCTTGAGCTGGTGGCTGACGATCTCCAGCTCGCGATGCGGCCCGCCCGCGGCGATGACCTCCAGACCGGCGGCATCCGGCGCGGGTGTGACCCAGCGTGGGTTGCGGAAGAGTTGCCGGGTGACCTGGGCGATGCCACTGGATCTGGATGCACCATTCGCGGCGGAATCGATCGGTAGCAGACGAGTTTCAGTGAGCGGCGACAACCGATCCAGCAAGATCTGACGGGTTCTTCTCGGGAGGGTGAAGAGCTCCGCTCGTTCGTGGGGAGTCCCGTTTTGTGCAGTCTCCTCATCGGGGAGAGTGACGAAGATGTTCGCACCCCAGCGGGCGAACTGTTCGATGAGTTCGTATTGGATCCAGGTGAAGTCGACGAAGCCGTCGAGGATCACGAAATCGATGTGTTCAAAGGGCCTTTTCGCACCGGCGGCGACGGCGGCGCGGGCCAGCCACGAACGGCCCTCCTGGTCGTACCAGTCGCGGCGTGCCAGCAGATCCTGGTACTCGGCATAGATGGCGGCCAGTGCCTTGTCCTTCGCACCGGCTCCACCCCGCTGACGATGGCTGGCTTCGAGGAATTCGTCAGGCCAGGTTTCATCCCGCTTCAATTCGGCGATCCAGTCGCCGACGATCTTTTGGAATCCCTGGGTGTGGATGACCGCCGAGAAGCCTTCGCAGAGTCCTTTGCGGAGGACAGATTCGATGGCGTGCGCCATGAGCAGGCGTTGGATCGACGGTGTGATGGCGACCGCGGGCTGGCCACCCGCCACAAGAATCGCCTCCGAGAAGGATTCGAAGGTGTGGAGGTTCGGTGCGGCGAGTCGACTGTCGAGTTGTTCGAGCAGTGCCCGGAAAGTCACCTTGTGAGTTCGCGCCGACGGGCTGATCCAGAGTCCCGTTCCGAGTCGACCGGCTGCTCGTGCGCTCTTCAAATGAGCCGCATAGCGGGTCACCGCCACTCGATGTCGGTCGCAGCCGGTGCCGGTGAGGATTTCGAGCATGGGGATCTCGCGCGTCCGTCGGAGGGGTCGGTTTCCGGCAATCGATGACCGTCGAACAATGGCCACCCACCATGGCTTGAACGGTTCAAGAAGGTTCTCGCAGACACCTCAGTTTGCCAGATTCCCGAAAGAATCGCCCTTGTCTCCCCGGAATGTTTTCCGTTACAAGAGATTTTGTAAATTCTACTTTGGACTTGGGGAAACCCGAGAATCATCACCGGAAAGGATGCCGGCATGGCTCACACCATCGAGTCAATCGCCACGTTGATCGGGGCTGAAATCGTCATGGCGGACGGCAGTACCGTTCGTCTCGCGGAATCCGTTGTCGGCGCCGCCGCCATCGAGCAGGCCACTGCTGGCGAAATCACGTTCCTTTCCGAGGATCGCCATATCAGTCGACTCAAGGACACACGGGCCAGTGCCGTGGTGATCCATCCTTCGCAAACCGCGCGGATCGGGGCCGATTATCCCCGCCTGGTGCTGTTGACGGTCGAAGACCCGCAAGCGGCATTTCTACAGATTCTGCCTTTGTTCCGCACGATTCGCACACGTCTCAAGCGGGGCATCTCCCCTTCGGCATTCATCAGCTCGACCGCCCGGATTGGCGAAAACTGCGCCGTTGGGCCGGGGGCCTATATTGGTGACGATGTGGTCATCGGCGACGACTGCGACATCCATCCCGGGGCCAGCCTCGGCGCGGGTTGCCGGTTGGGCCGCGACTGCCAGATTTATTCCAACGCGGTGCTGTACCACGAAGTTTCGCTGGGTGACCGCGTGATCATCCATGCGAACGCGGTTCTCGGTGCGGATGGTTTCGGCTACCGCTTCGAGCAGGGCCGGTTCATCAAGGTGCCGCAATTGGGCGGCGTGATCATCGAAAGCGATGTCGAGATCGGAGCCGGGGCGACGATCGATCGCGGCGCGGTCGATGCCACCGTGATCGGCGCAGGGACGAAGATCGACAACATGGTCATGATCGGACACAACTGCCGCATCGGCCGCAACAACGTCTTCGCGGCCCAGGTGGGCCTCGCCGGTTCGTGCAGCACGGGCGACTATGTTCGTCTGGGCGGACAGGTGGGAGTGAAAGACCATACCCACATGGGAACGGGCTGCATGGTGGGTGCCAAGGCCGGTGTCCATCGCAACATCCCCGATGGTGAAACGTGGATCGGGTATCCCGCCAGCCCCGAAGCCGAGCAGAAGCGGCTCGTCTTCACGCTCAAGCGGGTTCCCGAGATGAGGGACGATCTTCGGGCTTTGACCAAGCGGCTGTCTGAACTGGAAGCCAAGCTGGCGGAAGTGGCACCCAAGGAACTCAAGGCCGCCGGTTGATGGGCAGGCCTGCCAAATCGAACTTGCATCTCGACGGATGGGTGCCACTGGCTCTGCCAGTGCCTCTTCCGGACCGAGGCGGAATCGAAGACACTGGCGGAGCCAGTGGCACCCGTTATCCGGTGCGAACAACTTCCGGTGAAATTCGAATCGCTTTCATCGAACGGGATGTTCGGTAGAAAATCATGAACATGGACGTTGTGACTGCTGGCCAACGGGTGGGCCTTCTCGCGGGAGCGGGACGGTTTCCCATTGTCTTCGCCGAAGCCGCCAAACGGCAGGGGATCAAGGTCGTCTGCGTGGGTGTGGCCGGCATGGCTTCCCCCGAACTGGCGCAGCACTGCTATTCCTACAACGAGGGCCCGCTGGCCCGTTTCGGCTACGCCGTCCGGACATTCAAACGGCACCGCGTCGACCGCATCATCATGGCCGGCAAGATCGAGAAGACGGTCCTCTTCCAGTCTTGGCGGATTTTCCGCCTGCTCCCCGACTTCCGCACACTCCGCATGTGGTACCGCTTCGCGACATCGAACCGGAAGGATGACACGATTCTGTTGGCTGTCATCCGCGAGTTCGAGCGGGATCAACTCCATTTCGATTCGGCCCTTGATTACTGCCCGGAGCTGCTCGTGAAACACGGCTTTCTCACCAAACGCAAACCGACCGAAACCCAGTGGCGCGACATTCGCTTCGGCTGGACGCTCGCCAAGGAGATGGGCCGGCTGGATGTCGGTCAATCGGTCGTCGTCAACGATATGGCGGTCATCGCCGTCGAGGCGATCGAAGGAACCGACCGCTGCATCCGTCGTGCCGCGGAACTCTGCCGCAGAGGTGGGTTCACGATCGTGAAGGTGGCCAAGCCCCAGCAGGATCGCCGGTTCGATGTGCCGACGATCGGCATGGAGACGATCCGCACGATGCACGAAGCGGGCGGTCGAGTCCTGGCGGTGGAAGCGGGCCAGACGATTATCATCGACGAACCGGAAGCGGTCGAACTGGCCGACAAGCTGGGCATTGCGATTGTTTCGCTCAACGCGGACGAGCTGGAACTTCACGCAGTGGCGTGAGTTCG